>JBFMCA010000003.1:0-99627 GCA_040754955.1 Acidobacteriota bacterium
CCAGTCGGATGGCCCCCGCCTTGAACTCGTCAGTGAACTGCCGGCGTGGTCGCCGGCGCTTCGTCTCGGGCATGCGGGACATCGTATCCACCTTTCGGAAGATGTCCACGAAAGCGGATCAAGCCCACAGGCCTCCAACAACTTGACCAGACGCGCCTGCGCCTTGCGCACCGCCTCGTAGTCGCGCTCCGCTGGCAGGCGGTAGTGCCGGCCCGTCTCACCCGGCTTGAGCGTGACCACCGCGAGCAGCCGCGCGCCGCCAATGCGCTGCCCGCGGTCATTGAAGGCGGCGTCCGCGCCTCCGCGCTGCGCCGCGAGCTGCGCGCGCACGCGCTCGGGCGGCAGCACGGTGTGGCAGCACAGGCAGGCCGCCTTGGCCCGCGTCACCGTGCCGCCCGGCACGTCCTTCTCCGCCTTCGGCTCGAAGACCTCGAACTCGACGCGCGGCGGCTGGTTCTTCGGCCGTTCGACGCGGTAGCGGAGCGCACGCCGGCGGCTGGCCTTCTTACAGAGCCAGAACGATCGCACGAGCGGGATCTCCGCGCCGCAGTTCGGCGATTCGCAGCGCACCGTCCGCGCCCAGAGGTACGCAATCGGTGTGGCCCCATCTGGATCCGGCGGGTAGAGATCCGCCAGTTCCTTCTCGGCCTGCCTCTTGACCTCGGCGCCCACGCGCCGCAGCTCCTCGGCGAGCCCAGGCCCGTGGCGCGGGATGTCCTCGAGCATCACCTTGAGAATCAGGCACGCGACCGGGTTCAGGTCGCTCGCGAACGCGTCGCAGCCGACGCGGAGCGCCTCCAGCGGAATCGATCCCCCTCCGGCGAACGGGTCGACGACGAGCGGCGGCTCGTAGACGCCTCCGTCCGCCGGGGCGTACGCCGCTTTCACGAGGGCCCGGCTGACGTCCAGATACGTACGGTTCGCGGCGTTGTCCCAGTTCGAAAAGTCCGCGATGAACCGAAGCAGCGCTCTGCGCAGGTGTTCGTCCGTGGTACCCGGATCGCAGCCGCCAACTTCACGCAGCCGCCTCCGTGCCTCCGCCTTGAATTCGGCCGGGCACAATGGGTCACACGGATCCGGCCACAGCAGCGCCAGCAGAACCGCCCGGCTCGACGCCAGCGGACGCCGCGCCCACCACAGATGCAGCGTGGACGGATGCCCATGGCGGATGGACTTCTCACGCGCCGCGTGGCGCGACACCTCCGCGATCGGAAAGTCCACTTCTGCGAGGCGCCTGCAGGACTTCGGAATCATGCCGCCGTCTCGACCAGCCGTTGCACGCACGCCATCGCCCGGCGCAGGCTCTCGGCACGGAGAGAGGCGACCTGTGGACGCCAGTGCCAATGCGCGTACTCGATGAGCCTGGACGTGTACGCTGGCCCGACGGTCCTGCCCGCGCCTTCGCGCGGCACCATATCCGTGCGGATGTCCCGGCGCCGCGAGTGTCGCGCGACATTGACCAGCGCGAGCTTCGCGTTGTCGAGGGCCTCGGGATTCGTGGGCACGCGGCTGCGAGCCACCCTCAAGAAGGGGGCCAGTGTGTCGACATCGGCCATCAGCCACGCTTCCACTTGGCGGACGGCGACTCGGAAACAGAGGCGTGGTGCAGGGTCAGGGAGCCACGCCGTCCGGAACGGCGGGGGGCAGTCTGCCTCGTGATCGAGATCGACCAGGACCATCCATGGCGAGTGGCGCGCGGCGTTGTTGTAGCCCGCGATTCTCTGCCGCAGGGCGGCCTTTCCCGTCTTGCCGTACACGAAACCGATCTCGCCGCCGGCGACGGCGACCAGTCGTCTGACCACCGCCTCGTCGACGTCACCTTCGACGGCAGCCGAGATCACTACCGAGCCAGCCGATTCAGGCATCGCCAAAGAGAGAAAGCTGATCGGCCCGGGCAGGCCGCGTCCTGGGTATCACGGCGTCGGCCATCGACAGCCCGCCATCGAGGAGCTTGCGGATCTCCTGGCGCGAACTGGCGGGTTCGACGTCCGTTCCTTCTTTTTGCGGGATGAGCAGCAGCACCTCATCGAGCCCGATGCCGGCATCGCGCAGCAGGTCGGGCGAATGCGTGCTCACGATGAGCTGGCGTCCGGTTCGCCGCTGCAGACGCGCAAACATTTGTGGCAGGAACCGGACGATCTCAGGATGGAGCGAGAGCTCCGGCTCCTCCAGGAGCAGCGGCCCACCCCCCTCCATGGACACCCACAGAAGGCCCATCAGCCGCAGCGTGCCATCTGAGAACTGCTCTTCTGTTTGCCACGCTCCCGGCGGCCGCCAGTGCTCGTACTTTCCTCGAAGATGAGGCGTGCCGCGGTCGTCCCTCCAGAGCGCGATCTCGCGGAGTTGAGGCACGGCGACGCGCAGCGCGTCCTGGATGCGGCGCAGCCTGGCATTGCGCGTCTTCTCCGGGGTCTTCGCCACCTGCTCGAGAAAGTCCCCGCCGAACGGATCGTTCGACCGGCCGACCGAGCGGTCTGGTTCCCGGACGAGTTGCGGGACGATGTGCAGGTACCTGGTAGAGGCGAAGAAGGCGGCGAGTCCCCTGAACTCGCGATTCACGTTCACCTGCTCGAGCGATGTCTGCGTCAGCCGCGCCGGATCCTGGCGGTCGTCGGTGTCGGGTCGGTTGAGCAGGGCGGTTCCGTCCAGCACAACCCGCTCTTTCCGAACGACCGCCCGGTGGTGTTTGTCCTGAGTGAACGCGATCGTGTACTGCCAGCCGGGCCCGGCGTTGTCGGCCTGAACGTCCACGCAAAGCTCGACGTCCGGGCGCTGTCTGGCGGCCAGGCTCCGAATCGGGCTCACGCCGCCGCGCCGCCCGACGGCCTCCTGCAAGCCGCCCCCCGGCGAAGCGATGTCGCGCAGGAACCGGAACGAGTCGAGGAAGTTCGATTTCCCGGACGCATTGGGTCCCACCAGGAAGACCCGGTTCTGGAGCGCGACCTCCACGTGGGCGAAGTTCTTCCAGTTCCGAAGCTGGAGCTTTCGAAACGTCAAGCTCGCACTCATGAAGGTTCCCCGCGGATCATACGTTCGCTCCTGCCTCCGGCTCCGGGCGGCCCGGTCACCGCGTCCACGCTCAGGTAGTAGTGCGCGACCTTCGTTACCTCGTGCCAGTCGAGCCGCGCGGGATCGCGGATCGGCTCCCGGAGCCGAGGGGTGGTGTCGCAGTCCGTGACGACGTAGAGCCAGTAGCAGTCGGGCCGGTCCTCGGCGACGCGGCGCTCGTTCGGCGTGAGCAGCACGGTTCCCGTCGACGCCCCGATACCCTTCACCTCGATGAGCCGCAGCTCGCCGGACGTCAGGTCCAGACTCGTCACGTCGTATCCGAGATTCCGCGCCGAGACGTCGTAGACCTGCCGGCCAAGAGCCCGCTCGTGTTGCATCACGACTTCCATCGCCTTGGCCTCGGTCTCCGGATTCTGCTTCAGGCGACGAACGTCCGGCGCTTCACGTTCCGGATGGGGGCAAACCAGCACGCTGGCCAGCCGCTCGACGCCTTGCAAGGTCAGGGCACGCTGTCTTTCGAGTTCAAGGCGCCTGCGCTCTCGCCGGCCGAGCAGTTCGCTGTGACGAGCCTCGGCCTGCACCAAGCGCCCTTCGGCGCCGGGGAGCTTCTGCTCGACGTCGTCCACCGCCCGTCCGATCTCCTGGTCGGCGCGCTGGATCAGCTCTGTCAGGGACAGGTCGACGTGCGCGGCGACGCGGTCGATCTCGGCGAGCCGGTCCCGCCGTGCTTCCTCCAGGAATGGACCAAGCGCGTGCCCGTGCAGCCATGCGGTGGCTTCCGGGATGTCCGCGACTCCAGGTACCGACGCCAGTGCATCGGCGGGCGTGAAGTCGCCCAGGACCGAAGGCTCGCGAAGGCGCGCGTCTCCGTTCTCGCCGATTTCCACCGCGAACAGTCGTTCGTGGATCACCGAGCCCAGGCCGTCGACCACTTTCGCTCGGTAGAAGTCGAGGCGAACGGCTCGGTCGTGCTGGAGTGAATAGAATGCCGCGCCCTTCGCCAGCTCGTCGCTGGCGCGCTCGTAGCAGTGCCGCCGAACGGCCTCGAACAGCGGGTGGCCGGGCGTGACCCACTCGAGACTGTGCTTCTCCGCCGTCTCCCGGTCGGTCGAGCACCGCGGATACCGTTCGGCGAGCGCTGGCAGTCGCCAGTCAGCGGCCCGCTCGTACCGACGGAGCACGACAGGCGTGCGGGCCGGATCGAAGGCGAACGGAATCGCAGCGACGGGCTTCAATGTGAGTGGCACGAACTCCGAGGCTTCCTGGAGAAACCGTGCGATCGTCTCGGGGACGACGCGCCGCTCCTGCGCGCGGGCGCGGCGCTCGATCAGCATCTCAAGGTTGAGCTTCTTGCTGGCAAGCCCTTCCAGCGCGTTCTGGCAGATCGCCCGAAACCGCTTCTCGTCCACGTCGCGCAGCAGCCGGTCTTCGAGGTCGGCGTCGCCAAGCAGGCCCGCGTAGTAGTCGCGGAGCACACGCTCGACGTGCGCCGCGGGCAGTACTTCGCCAACAACGTTGAACACCGCGTCGTCGTCGAGGGCGTCGCGGATCTCCTGCAGCTTCTCGAGCAGGCGGCGCAGTACGCGTCCCTCGATCGTGTTCGTCGCCACGAAGTTGAAGATCAGGCAGTCCCTTCGCTGGCCGTACCGGTGAATGCGGCCCATTCGTTGCTCGAGCCGGTTCGGGTTCCAGGGGATGTCGTAGTTGAAAAGGACGTTGCAGACTTGGAGGTTGATGCCTTCGCCAGCCGCCTCGGTCGCGACGAGCACCTGGATTGCGCCCTCCCGGAACCGCTGTTCGGCGTGCAGCCGCGTTCCCGGCTCGTCCCGCGAGCCCGGCTTCATGCCGCCGTGGATGCACCCAACCTGGAAGCCCCAGGACTCGAGGCGGTTGAGCAGATAGTCGAGCGTGTCTTTGAACTCGGTGAACAGGAGCAGTCGCTTGTCAGGCTGATCGAAGAACCCCTGTTCGTGAAGCAGCCCCTTGAGCTTCGACAGCTTGGCCTCGACACCGGCGGCCTCGACTTCCTCTGCCTGACGGGCGAGGCGCCGCAGCTCGGCGATTTCCGCCCGGACGTCCTCTGCGCTGCCGGTGAGCGTCACCGCCTCGATCAACTGCTCGAGGCGCTCGCGCTCGGTCTCCTCCATTTCCTCGAGCTCCTCCGGGTCGGGCAACTCGGGCGGAGCGAAGCGGGCGAGATCGGCGGCGCGCTTCAGGGCGTCGTCCAGACGTCGAGCGCGGTTCTCGAGCGAGCGCCGCATCGCGTACGTACTCGACGCCAGCCGGCGCTGGTACAACGACATCAGGAAGCCGATCGCCCGGGCGCGCGGATCCTCGCCTTCAGCGGCCGCCCGGGCGCTCTCGCGCTTCACAAACCGTGTGACCTCGCGATACAGCTCGAACTCTGGGCCGTCGATCTGGAAGTCGACCGTGTGCGGAATCCGTTTCGTGAAGATCGGTTCCGCTGCCCACGTGCCGTCCGCCCGTCGCTCCGGGAAGTAGACCATCGCCTCCTTGGTTCGTCGAAGGTAGAACGGCGCCCGGCGCCGGTCCATTGCTTCTCGAATCGATCGCACGTCCGCGTAGACGTCCGCGTCAAGGAGCTGCAGGAAGAGCCGGAAGTTCTCGGGATCGCCGCGGTGGGGCGTCGCTGTCAAGAGCAGCAGGTGATCGGTTGTGTCGCGCAGCAGCTCGCCGAGCTTGTACCGCAGGCTCTTGTGCGATTCGTCGGTGGCAGACATCCGGTGCGACTCGTCGACGATGACGAGGTCCCAGCGGGCCTGGCGAAGGCCGGCCAGAATCTCGTGACGCTTGGCAAGATCCAGGGACGTGATGATGCGGTTGCGATCCATCCACTGGTTCACGCCGAACTGCTCGCGAATGTCCTGGCCTTTGAGGACGACAAACGTCGCGTCGAACTTCTCCTTCATCTCGCGCTGCCACTGGAACGCGAGGTTCGCCGGGCACACGATCAGGATGCGTTCGGCCAAGCCTCGCAGTTCCAGCTCGCGGATGAGCAGCCCCGCCATGATCGTCTTGCCCGCGCCCGCGTCATCCGCCAGCAGAAACCGCACGCGAGCAACCTTGAGGAGATAGTCATAGACGGCCTCGAGCTGGTGCGGTAGCGGATCGACGCGGGAGATCGACAGACCGAAGTACGGATCGAATTCGTAGGCAATGCCGAGGGAGTACGCCTGCAGACCGAGCCGCAGGAGCCGGCCGTCACCGTCGAACGAATGCCGGGCCTGCAGAACGCTGAGGCGCCCGAGATCATCGGGCGAGAGCGCGACCTTGCGAAAGCGCTCGGACCGAGTGCCGACCATGCCAATCATCCAGCTCTCGGGCCCGTTGGCCTGGATGGTCTCCACGCGCATCGGCTCGTTGAACAGCGGTCCTGTCACGACCTGACCGGGAGCGAGCGGAGGGGATGGAGTCGGCATCTATCGAGGCTCTTGAACGGCTAGGACCGGGCCGGCGATGGTTGGCACGACACCTCGACGGTTGACGGGCATTCTGAAACGATTCGATCTAGCCGTGACAGGGTAGGTCCTACGCCCCATATTCGCCCGGCGGCGCGTCTTGGTCTCGGTGCCTCCGCCGTCAGGCCGAGACAGCCTGAAGCCACGCGACTTCAAGCAACATCCAGCGGGGCGCGTGGATTCTTCGCCGCGATCCGCAGCAGCGTCCTGGCGGCCCTGACGGTGCTCGACGGCCCTGTTCCCATTGCTGAAGCGTCCGAACCGACACGCCAAGGAGCTCCGCGAAACGGGCCTGCGATAACCCCGTCCTCTGACGAACACGCGCGACAGCCGGAATGGTCAGCACACGACCATGCTCGCCCCGCTTGAGCTGCCGCAGGCCCTGGAGGATCTCCCCGTCCAACCGCTCGTCGGCCTCGCCCCATCAACGTCCCTGCCATCCGGCGCGCATTATACGTCGCTGCCGGACCACGGCGACGCATTACGGCCGGCGGGACTCTTTGCGGGCCCTCCCGGCAGCCTCGCAACGAGTTCCGTGGCGACGAGCGCCGCAGCCCTGTCCGGATCCCATTCGGCGCCGATTCGAAGCAGCGGCGCCATGTCCGCGATGAACAGGTCGTCCTCGATCTTGGCGGCCAAATTCCGCTCGAACTCCGCGCGACTGACGCGGTGTCCGGACTCGCGCATGTAGCGCGCAAAGCACGTCGCGACGCGTTCGGGGTCGGCACCGTGCTGGAGCGCCCACCAGAGGTCGAAGAGATCACGCCCCTTCTTCCGCTGGTAGAGCGCCCGCATCTTCGTGCCGAGCAGTTCCTCGAGCGTGTAGGTTGTGACTTGGGCGCGACCGTTCCACCACCGCGAACGCACCTCGAACGGATGCTGCACGTGATCGTGCTCGCTGAAATGCTCGCGTGAGTTGATCTCGATCTTCAGCCGCATCGGCTTCGCGGGTTCGTCCTCCGATTGGAACCGGTAGACGAGATTGACGCGACCTTCCTTTGTCGCTCGTCGGGGTACACCGAGCCATGGATCGAGCACGCCTCGCAGCGCGTCGAGCGTCTCGCCTATCGGCCCGGCCGTTACCTGAACGAGGTCGATGTCCTCGGAGTATCGGGCCGCCGGACGCAGGTGGAGCTTGAAGAGCGCCGTGCCTCCACGGAACGCCAGGCGGCGGCCGAGTTCGGGAACGGCGAACATCTCGACGAGCGCCCGGCTGATGACGAGGTCCTGCTCGACCTGGGCGTCCTGCACCCACGGCGCGTGCTCGCGCCATTCGGTGATGTAGTCCCGGGGAATCAGAGGTCCGGCTCCACACTCGCATTGACAGCGAGCTTCCAGCGATCGTCGCGCCGGGCGTGCGCACGGGGCCGGCGGCGAACGAGCGGCGCGGCAAGCCTGACGTGCGCCTGCACGTGCCCGGCGAGCGCGTTGGCCACATCCGCATGCCCCGTCAGATCGAGCAGGTAGCCGAGGCGCTGCGCCCAGACAACCGGACACAGCCGGGCGACGTCGGCGAGCTTCGCCGCGTCGATGGCGTCGACGAGATCACCCAGAACCGAGGCGACGATGTCGAGACCGCCGCACCGGTCGGCGTAGCCGACCAGCTCGAGGGCCGTCGTCTCCGGCGATGAGATGCGCACCGTGCCACGGGGCGTGTTGCGCGTGATCGTCGGCATCTGCTCCAGGTCCTTGCGCGCCACGAATTCGACGTGCACCTTACCGCAGCGAATGCGTCGACGGTTCTTGCGTACCATCACCTGGAAGACCTGCGGCCGGTGGTGCGCCGCCCCGTGAAACTCGGCGGCGGTGAGCAGCGCCACGTAGTACGGCTCCCGCAGATGCTCCATGAGCTGCGGGACGAACTGCTCGGCGGGCAGACACCCGAGACGACGGTACTCGGGCGGGACGATGACGTGAAAACCCTGGTGCGGATCGGCAATCTCGCCACGTCCTTTGAGACGACGAAGCGCTGCCCGGAGTGCCGGCAAGGAGACACCCAAGGCAGCGCGGGCGTCCTCCGTCGTGAAGTGGCGCCGCCCGCGGGATGCGAGGTCGTCGAGGAATTGAGAGGCTCTGCGCATTCCGATACTTGCAAAAGATAACATTATGCATTCTCTTTTGCAAGTATTGGAATGCGCGCCACCGCTTGCAGAAGGTGATGGTTTCCGTCACCTTCTGCAGGCAGCGGGTCGGCCGCGGTAGCCGCTCACGCGCGGGCTCTGAACGGCAGCACCTTCGACCTCCGCCGGCCCTTCACGATCGCCTTGACGTGCCGGCCCCAGAAGTCCAGCGCCTCGCGCTTCTCGGCGTCGTAGCTGTGCCGGTCGTAGACGGCCGTTACTTTGGCCTCGACGTGATTGAGGATCTTCGAAACGACCAGCCTCGGAACACCGGCACCGACCATGAGGCTGGCGGCGGTCCACCGAAGGTCGTGTCCCCGGAACTCGATACCCGACCGCTCGACGATCCGTTCGATGGCCTTCTGCGCATGGTTGATGTGCGGCCCGGTCTTGCGCGTGCTCGGGAACACCCAGGTGGCATCGTCCTTCGCGTCGGCCTTGAGGCGCTTCAGGATCCGAACGGCCTGCGAAGAAAGAGGCCGGTTCCTGATGGTGTTTTCGTCGCGGATTCCCTGAGGGGCCGGATTCCCCTGTGAGAAACCCGGCGTGTCGCCCGTCAGCGCTCGTTCCGCGCCCGGAGCGTCGCCTCGAGGGCCGGCAGCGCGGCCAGGTCCTTCGGACGATTTTTGGCGCGCTTGCTGGCCACGATCCGCTCGAGCCCGAGAACCCGTACGGGAATGCCGTCAACCTCGGTCGGTTCCGCGCGCGCATACTCGGTGTCGAATGGCTCCAGCCCATGCGCCGTGAGCACGACATCGATGCGTTCGAGGCCGTCGCCGCCGAATGCCGGCGGCTGTGCCCCGAACGGCGCGATCCAGAAGCCGCCGGCGTCGGCAGCCGCCATTCTGACCGCATCGCTGCCGGGCGCCTCGAGCCAGAGATCGATGTCCTGTGTGCTGAGGGGCGCTCCCTGCAGCACGGCTGCGCCCAGACCGACCACGATGAAGCGGGCCCCGCGCTGATTGAGCGCGGACAGCAGCGCGCGTTCAGCGGCGGTCAGCGCGAAGTCGTCCACGGCTGAGGCCGGCGGCGAGGCGCTGGCTGGGGGTGAGCGTGAGACATCGAAGCGCGTGGTATACGTCCGACACATCCACCTCGGGGTTGCGCGCCGCGATTTCCCGCGCGCGACTCCACAGCCGCTCGCTCCTGGCCGCCCAGTCGGCCTGGCCTGGCGTGAGCTCGGCGGGTGTCTGTCGAGCGGCGCCGTCGGTGTCTGCCCGAACCACGGCTTGATTCTAACATCCACCCAACGGCACGATTCCGTGACCGTCTGCGGGCGGCCATTCCCACATCGAATGCCCCGGCGTGCCGGCTTCGAATCGCTCGCCCAGAACCAGCCACCGGGCTCCCGACGTCTAAACTAATCACTCGTGCGAACCATGCTGCCCCTCGCGTTGTGCCTCCTCGTCACCCCGGCCCTGGCCCAGGACCGACCGCTGCCCGACTATTCGGCCTTTGTCGCCGAAGTGCGGAAGCACCTCCAGACCGACGAGGAGCGCCAGAGCGGTTACGTCTACCAGGAGACCCGGCGCGACGTGCAGCTCGACAAGCATGGCAAGGTCACGAAAGAAGAGGTCCGGGTGTACGAAAGCTACCCCGGGCTCCCGGACCAGCCACGCTGGCGCCGGCTGATCTCGAAGAACGGCGTGCCGCTCCCCGCAGCCGAACTGGACAAGCAAGACCGCGAGCGCCAGAAGAAGGCGCAGGAGTACATCCGGAAGCTCGAACGCGAAACGGACAAGGACCGCCGCACGCGCGCCCAGGAGCGGGAGAAGGACCGGCGCGAGAGCGAGCGCGCCATTGACGATGCGTTCCTCGTATACGACTTCGCGATGCTCGGCCGCGAGGTCATCGACGGGCACGCCACCATCAAGTTCTCCATGACGCCCCGCCCGCAGTCGAAGCCGAAGACGCGCGAGGGCAAGATCATGAAGAAGTTCACCGGCACGGCCTGGATCAGCGAGACCGACTACGAGCTGGTCCGGCTGGAGGTCGAAGCCATCGACACGGTCACGTTCGGCCTCGGCGTGGTGGCGCGCATCCACGAAGGCTCGGAGCTGGCCTTCGAGCGCCGCAAGGTCAACGGCGAAGTCTGGCTGCCGGCGAGCGCCAACTACACGGTGAGCGGCCGGCTGGCACTGGTCAAGCGGATCCGGTCCGGCGCCGTCTCCGAGTTCTCGAACTACCGCAAGTTCACCGTCGATACCGACACAGCCATCAGCAAGCCGAAGCAGTAAGCTTCGGTAGATGCATTGCCCGCCTCCGCCGGCCGCCCGACCGGGACCCGGCAGCCTCACGTGGCTCCTCGCCGGCGAACGGCTGGCGCTGCTGGCCTGGCCGCGCGCCATCCTGCTTCAGCTCGCCCATCCGCTGGTCGCCGCCGGTGTGGGCGCGCACAGCTCGTTCCGCCGGTCGCTGGTCGCGCCCTACACGCGCCTGCACGCCACCGTGCGCGCCATGCGCCGGCTGACGTTCGGCACCGATCAGGAGGCGGCCGCGACGCTCGCCCGCATCCTCGACATCCACGACCGCGTGCACGGCACGCTCGGCGAGGACGCCGGCGCGTGGGCGCGCGGCACGCCGTACTCGGCGCACGACGCGCCGCTCGTGCTGTGGGTGCACGCGACGCTGCTCGACTCGCACGTGCGCGTCATGGGCGAGCTGCTGGGGCGGGCGTTCAGCGGGGCGGAGCGCGACAGCTACTGTCAGGAGACGGCGCCGTTCGCGGAGGCGCTGGGCGCGCGCGCCGCGGACGTCCCGCGCGCGTGGGCCGCGCTCGAGCGCTACATGTCCGATGAGGTCGCGAGCGGGCGCATCCACGTGAGCCGCCAGGCGCGCGAGCTGGCCGTGGCGGCCCTCCGCCCGTCGCTCGGACGCGTGGTGTGGCCCGTGCAATACGCCTGCGAGATCCTCACCGTGGGATCGCTCCCCGACGACATCCGCGCGCAGTACGGCTTCCCCTGGGACGCGCGACGTGCCCGCCAGCGCGCTCGCCTCGTCGGGCTCATCCGCGGCGTGAGACGGCGACTGCCCGACTGGCTGGCGCGATGGCCCGAGGCCCAGCCGCCGCGCACGCCACGCGGGTGAGTGCGCGCGTTGGCCGGCGCTACCGAAGGAGGTTCAGGAACGTCGTGATGACGATGGCGTTGCTGAAGTCGATGAAGAACGCGCCCACCATGGGCAGGACCAGGAAGGCCCGCGGCGCGGGGCCGTACTTCTCGACGAGCGCGCCCATGTTCGCGACGGCGTTGGGCGTGGCCCCGAGCCCGAAGCCGCAATGGCCGGCCGCCATGACAGCCGCGTTGTAGTCGCGTCCCATCACGCGGAACGTCACCCAGTACGCGAAGGCGGCCATCATCGCCACCTGCGCGGTCAGAATGACCATCATCGGCACGGCCAGCTCGAAGAGCTCCCACAACCGCAGCGTCATCAGCGCCATTGTCAGGAACAACGACAACGCGATGGTGCCCAGGTCGTCGACGGTCCGCGCGTGAATCCGGAGCAGGCCCGTCGCGTCCACCAGGTTCCGGGCGATCGCCGCCACCAGCATGGCCCCGATGTAGCCGGGCAGCGTGATGAAGCGGCCGGCCCAGGCGGAGACGAGGCTGCCGATGGCCATGCAGGCCAGAATCACCGTCAGCATCTGCAGGAGCAGGTAGGCGGTGGGCGCCTCGCCGGCGGGCTCGGTGTCGATCTCTTCGTCGAGGGATGCATGCTCCGCGACGGCCGCCAGCGGCGAGGGCGCGGCGGCGTCGGGCCGGAGGTTGAAGACCGTCATCAGTCGGGTGCCAACCGGGCCGCCGATCAGTCCCCCGCTCACGAGGCCGAACGTCGCCGCCGCCATGGCGAGCGTGACGCCGCCGGTGAACTGATACTCCTCCTCCATCAGCCGGCCGAACGCGGCGCCGGTGCCGTGACCACCGGTCATGGTGATCGAGCCCGAGATGAGGCCGAGGAGCGGATCCACACCCATGACGCTCGCGAGCCCCACGCCGACCACGTTCTGGGCCACCGCCACCGCGCTCGCCAGCAGCCAGAAGATGACGACCTGCGGCCCGCCCTTCCTGAGCAGCCCGAGGCTGGCACCAAGGCCGATCGTCGTGAAGAACGCGACCATGAACGGCGCCTGCAGCAGCGTGTCGAACTCGAGCGCGAGAAGGCCGGCCTGCCGGAGCGCGAGCGCGACAATCGCGAACAGGAACCCGCCGATGACCGGCGCGGGGATGTTGAAGCGGTCGAGGACGGCCACCCGACGGCGAACGCCGTACCCGGCGAAGAGCACCACCGCGGCGAGCGCGACGGTCTGGATGAGATCGAGTTTGAGTGTGGTCACGCGTGGGTCCGGCGGCATTATGCGCCAGACACGCTCGGTCCCGCCATCGGCACGCGGCCCGCGCCCGGCTCCCCAGCCGAGCCACGGCCGCGACAGGGCGAGCGCCGCTCGGGTATGATCGGGAGGTCCCCGCCGTCCCCACGGTCCCCGTCAGGCCGTGCCATGCCCACAAGCGTCCAGCCGTCGTCGTTCTCGCCTGAGGCCCTGCGCGCCACCCCCGCGCTCCTGAAACTCGACCTCTACTGCAGGGGCGCCAGGCTCGACGACAGCTGCATCGACGGCGAGAGCACGGGACGCGGCCTGCTCCGCACGCGCGCCGGCCTGGGGTCGGGCCTCGAGGCCGTGCTGCCCGGCGGGCTGTGGACGAACATCCCCGTGCTCGAGGGCTTCGCGCGGCGCTCGCCGTACGTCATCCGCCGCGACGCCGGCCAGATCTGGCTCGAACGCGACGGCGATCGCATCGCGCCGCTGACGCTCTCACCCCGCCCCGCGTGGTACGACGCCCGCACCTCGTCCGGCAAGCCGATGACCAGGGTGGGAACGCTCCAGGGCACGTATCTCGGCATCTATCCGGCGCGGGTCTGCGACTACTGGGTGGCGACGCCGGCCAAGGTCAACTGCCACTTCTGTTCGGTTGGACTGAACCTCGGCGTGGACGACGCCACGGAGAAGTCCGTCGACGAAGTGCTCGAGGTGGTGCGCGCCGCGCGGCGCGAGTCGGGCATCACCTACGTGGACTTCAACACCGGACACTACGAGGGGGATACCTACCTCGACATCCTCGAGCCCTACGTCATCCGCATCAAGCGCGAGACGGGCCTGCTCGTCGGCATCCAGACGCCGCCGCACCACGACCTCTCGCGCTACGACGCGCTGCGCGAGCTGGGCGTCAACCGCGTGTCGTTCTGCTTCGAGATCTTCGACCCGGCGCGGTTCCGCGAGGTCTGCCCGGGCAAGGCGGCGGAGTACGGCCTCGAGCGCTACCTCGAGGCCATCCGCTACTGCGCGGCGCTCGGCGCGCGCGGGCCCTCGAGCGAGCCGTGGGTGACCAACGGCGAGATCATCGCGGGCCTCGAGCCTCCCGAATCGTCCATTCGGGCCATCGACTGGATCACGTCGGTGGGCGCCATCCCCACGGTGTGCGTCTTCCGGCCCCTGCGCGGCACCGACTACGCGGACCTCGACCCGCCCGACACCGAGGCGATGGTTCCGGTCTTCGCGCGGCTCTACGAGGCGTGCATGGAGGCGGGCCTGCCCATCGGGTGCGCGCCGAACATCCACGTGTCGCTCGTGATGCTGCCCGAGGAGTGCGCCGGCCTGTCGTCGGCGCGCTTTCCGTGGCAGTCGCTGAAGCTCGCCGCCATGAAGCGGGTGTTCGCGGCGCAGTTCCGGGCGCGGCTCCGCCGCGTCGAGGCCGCCACGGCCTTGCCCGCCGGGCCTGGAAAATAGGCCCGACCCCGAATTACGGGCGTCGCGACACGTTGTCGCCGTAGTACTTCCGGTACATCCCGCGGCGGAACAGCCAGCCGCCGAGCGGCCCCAGCCAGCCGAGCACGTAGTGCATGTGGCCGAGGTCCATCAGCTCGATGAGGTTGCCGTCGCAGTCGCGCGCGAAGAAGAACGTGTGGCCGCGCGGCGACCGCTCGGGCGGGCACACGATCTCCACGCCCTTCCGCCTGAGGTAGTCGTGCCACCGATCGCAGTTGCGCACGTTGAACGAGAAGTGCGTCAGCCCCACGCGGCTCCACGGCACGTCCACCGGCGGCTGCTGCGGCTGGAACTCGAAGATCTCGAGCACGCTGCCGCCCGGCACCCGAATCCAGCCCACCTTGCACGTCGGCGCCGGCGCGTCGACGCCGAAAAACGCCTTCACGCGGTCGGACGGCTGGTCGGCCACGCCCACGAGCGGACAGCCGAAGACGTCCCAATACCACTGAACGAACCGGTCGAAGCTCTTCACGGTGATGCCGACGTGGCTGAACGATCGTGCGCGCACGGGGAAACCTCCGGACAGGCTCTGGGCTCTCGGCTCTGGGCTGCTGACTCCTGACCTATCCCCGCGGCTTCCGCTTGTAGAAGTCCGCGGTCAGCTCCGCGAGGCTCCGCTCGTGGGGCCTGGCCGACGGAAGGTGGGCCAGCACGCCCTGCCGGTCGCCTTCGGCGCGCTCCTGTCCCAGCTTGAACTTGCCCTCCAGGCTGGCGATCTCCATCGAGAACGGCACGATGCCCTTCATCATGCCTGCAACGTAGTCTGCGGGCAGGGCGTCGAAGTCGTAGCCGGTACCGGACTTGGCCTCGAACTTCCGGATGAGCCGGGCAAGCAGCGCACGGGTCGCATCGGCACCTTCGATCCTCCGCGGGCGACCGGAGGCGTGCACGACCGCGAAGTTCCAGGTGGGCACGGCCGGCCGGTTCGCGTACCAGGTCGGCGAGATGTAGCCGTGCGGACCGCGAAACACGATCACGGCCTGGTGCCCGCCGTCGAACGCCGCGCGCTGCGGGTTCTGGGCTGAGATGTGCCCGAACACCGTGCCGTAGGGCCCCATGGCGCGGTCGAGAAACACGGGGATGTGTGTGATGCGCAGCGACGGCGCAGCCGTGACGAGATCCACGAAGGCGTATTCGTCCATGAAGTCGTGCAGGAACGCCCGATCCTCCACCACGTGCGCCCTGGGGACATAGAGCGACGGATCCGGCGTGGCCGGTTCCTGCGCCTCCGCCTCCCACCCGCGCGTGAAGGGAGCCCCGACGAGCACGGCCAGCATCTCGCGTCTCTCCATGGGTACGCTTCTCCTACTGCCGACTGGCGATTGACGACTGACGGCTTCCCACCTTCAACTCCGTCTGCCGGATGTGATCTGCCACGCGCAGGGCCTGCGCGATGATCGTCAGCGCCGGGTTGACCGCGGCTGACGAGGGAAAGAACGAGGCGTCGACGACGAAGAGGTTCTCGACATCGTGGGTCCGGCAGAACGGATCGAGCACCGAGGATCGCGGGTCGGTGCCGAACACGGCTGTGCCGCACTGGTGGGTGGTGTTCTTGCTCTTGTGCGAGTGCGCCACCGTCACCCAGAAGCCCAGCCGCCTGATGATGCGCCGCATCTCGCGCACGAGCCGCTCGTGCGCGCGCACGTTGTTGGGCCGATAGGCCAGACGGATGCGGCCGTCGGAGCCCACCGTGACGCGGTTGTCCTCGCGCGGCAGGTCCTCGGACATGACGAGCCAGTCCACGCCGCGCGCCACCCAGGCCTCGTAGGCCCACAGCGGAATCCACGGCACCACTGTCTGCGCCATCACGCCGTGCGTCCGGCCCTGCGACTGCACCTGTCCCAGCGGGTATGGCGTGTCGGGCCCGCGCAGGTAGAAGTCGTTGATGGCCACGGTTTTCTGGAAGACCGTGGTGTTGCGGCGGAAGGGGTGAAAGCCCTGCATCATCGTGGCCAGGTGCGCCATGTAGCGCCGGCCGACCAGGCCAGACGAGTTCGCGAGGCCATGCGGATGCCGATCGGTGGCCGACCGGAGGAGCAGCGCCGCCGAGTTCACGGCGCCGCACGAGGCAATCACGAGCGGCGCCTCCACGCGCACCGTCTCGCCCGCGCGTTCGATCTCGACCGCCGTCACCCGCCGTCCCGACCCGTCGGTCAGGAGCCGGCGCGCAAAGGCATTGGTCCACAGATCGACGCGGCCGGTGGCCAGGGCCGGCCGCACGCAGCACACATCGGCATCGCTCTTGGCATCCACGTGGCAGAGGAACGAATTGCAGGTGTTGCAGAGGATGCAGCCGCCCGCCTCGCCGGGGCGGATGAGCCCGAGGGGCAGCGTCGAAGGCCGCAGGCCCAGCGCACGCAGCTGCTCCACGATGCGGGCCATGCCCTCGGCGTGCGGCACCGGCGGATACGGGTACGGCCCGCGCGGCGGCTCGGTCGGATCGGCGCCGGTCTCGCCGCGGACGTGGTAGAGGCGCTCGGCGCGCTCGTAGTACGGCGCCAACGTGTCGTAGTCGATAGGCCACGCCGGCGACACGCCGTCCTCGTGCTCGATGGCCTGGAAGTCCTCCCGCCGCAGCCGGTAGAGGACGCTGCCCCAGAAGCGCGTGTTGCCGCCCACCCCGTAGTGCGTGTACGGCGTGAACTCGCCCCGCTCGTCCAGCCACCGCTCCGCCGGCCGGTACCGCAGCTCGCGCCACACGGCTCGCGGGTCCCAATTCTGCGGCTCGCGCGGGAAGTGCCCGCCGCGCTCCACCAGCAGGATCCGCGCGCCGGTGTCCGAGAGCGCGTGCGCCATCGTGCCGCCACCCGCGCCCGAGCCGAGAATGACGACGTCATAGGGGGTCATCGGGGAATGACTTAAGGATGAATGATGAATGACGAATGACGAATGGCGAATGGCGAATGGCGAATGACGAATGACGAAGGCGGTCATCGGCCAACGCTCGCGTATATCTGTTCCATGAGCCGGTGATCCTCGAAGGCGCGCTCGAGGCTCATCTCCGGCACGCGGCTCTCGCGGATGGCGCGCGCGAAGTCGCGGTACATCGCCTGGTAGCCGCGGATGTCCCGAAGGCCGGGGAACAGCACGCGCGGCAGGCCCTGGCCGCGCACGAGGACAAAGCCGCCGTTCGACTCGAACGTGATCACGCCCCGCCGGCCGAAGATCTTCGACAGCCGCAGCCCGCGCAGCAGCGACGGCACTTCGCGCGAGTAGTACAGCGACCCGACCGCGCCGTTGTCGTAGCGGAACGACACCATCATGCTCTTCGCCCGGCGGTCGGGCCCCTCGCGGGACGGCGTCGGCCGGAAGCCCTGGGCGACGGTGATGGTCGGCCCGAGGCTCCCGGCGATGTGCAGCCAGTGGATGCCCTCCTCGAAGAACGCGTCGCCGCCGGCCATGGCCTCGTCGTTGCGCCAGTCGTCGGCCCGCTTCAGGCGGTGGGCCAGCGTCGTGAAATGCGCGAACACCATCTCGCCGATGGCGTTGTCGGCCAGGAGCCGCCGCAGGGTGATGGCCAGGGGCTTGTAGTGGTCGTTCTCGCCGACGAGCACGACCCGGCCGGCGCGGTCGCGGGCCGCCTGCACCAGCGTGTAGTCTTCGCTGCGCGGAAACGCCGGCTTCTCCACCAGCACGTGTTTGCCGGCGGCGAGCGCCTGAAGCGTCAGGTCGAGGTGGAACTTCGGCGGCACGGCCACGACGACCGCATCGACCCGCGGATCGTCGATGGCCGCGTCGTAGCTGTCATAGGCGGCGTATCCTCCAAACTCGGCGCGGAACGCCTCGGCCCGCCTCCGGTCGCGGCTCGCGTAGCCACGGGCCACGCCGTCACCCAGCGCGGCCAGTTGCCGGCTGTGCACCCGGGTGATGAACCCGCACCCCAGAAAGGCGATGCGCAGCGATTCGGACACGCGTTCATTGTAGTCTGGTGCCCATGGGACGGCTGGAGCGGATCTGGATCAAGCGGATGAAGGGCGGCCCGATGGACGAGGCCGATCGCGTCGCGACGGTGGCCGGTCGGGGGCTTGCCGGCAATGCCAACCAGGGCGGCACGCGCCAGGTGACCATCATCACCGCGGAGCGGTGGCGCGCGGTGACCGCCGGCCTCGGCGCACGGCCCGATCCGGCCGTGCGGCGCGCCAACCTGATGGTCTCGGGCGTCGACTTCACCGACGCGCGCCTGAAGGTGCTCCGCGTCGGCGGCTGCCGCATCCGCATCCTGGGCGAGACGCGCCCGTGCGAGCAGATGGACCAGGCTGCCGACGGACTGAAGCGGGCCATGAGCCAGCCCTGGGGCGGCGGCGCCTTCGGCGAGGTGCTCGACGATGCCGAGATCGCCGTGGGCGATCCGGTCTCCTGGGACGCGCAGGCGTAGGACGATGATTGCGGTGACGCCCTCGGTGGCCATCGACGAGCGCGAGATTCAGGAGCGGTTCGTCCGCGCCGCCGGTCCGGGCGGGCAGAACGTCAACAAGGTAGCGACGGCCGTGGAGCTGCGCTTCGACGTGCGGACCTCGTCGCTGCCGCCGGAGGTGCAGGATCGACTGATCGCGCGCGCCGGCCGCCGCGTCACCGCGGACGGGGTGCTGGTGATCGAGGCCCGCGAGCACCGGACGCAGGCCGGCAACCGCGAGGCGGCGCGGCGACGCCTGGCGGCGCTCGTCCGCGCAGCGCTCCGTGCGCCGAAGGCGCGCCGGCCCACGCGGCCCGGCCTGGCCGCGCGCGAGCGGCGGCTGGTGGTCAAGAAGGCGCGGGGCGCCGTCAAGGCCGCACGCCAGCGGCGCCCGACGCCGGACGACTAGCGGCGCTACAATACCGTCGCTGCATGGCATCGTTCCGCTTCCAGCAGGCCGCGGCCCTGGTCGAATCGGCCATGGCCGGCGCGGCCCGGCGCGAGATTCTCGACGACATCACGGTCCCCGACGATTTCCGCAGGTCGCTTGCGCGCCTGCGCGACGCCATGCAGGCACACGTCTGGCGGCTCGGCGCGGACAAGGTGTTCCTCGCACCGATGGTCCACGAGTACGACCGCCGCACGCGGCGCGAGGGCTTCCATGCCCTGCACGACTGGGACGGCGTCGCGGACCGCATCAACGACGACATCATCCCGGTCGACGTCCTCAACTACATCGCCGACCAGCGCGGCGACGGCGAGTACAACCGCCTCGTCCTCGCCATCCTGCTCGACTACTACTTCTTCTACCTGCTGGCGCTGCTCTCGCTGCGGCTCTGGGACGATGGCGATCCCGACGAGAACCTGGACACGCTGAACGCGCTGGTCCGCGAGCTGCAGGGTCCCAACGGCAGCGGGCAGCCGTTTGTCGGCGACGCCCACACGCTGCTCGTCATCGCCACGTCGCACTACTCCCTCGAGGACCGGTCGTACGACGAACTGCTCGAGAAGGTGCGGACGCTGCGCGCCGACCACCGCCTGGCGGTGGCGCTCGGTCATGCCCCGTGCCTCGGCTGCCACCTCCGCTTCGGCTTCGAGGCCACCTACGGCCGCGACGTGGTCAGCATGCGCAACGACAACGTCGCCGACTACCCCTGGCTGTCGTTCTCGGTCGCGACGCTCATGGACGAGTTCGTGCGCCTGGACGCGCAGGGCGCGGACGAGATGGAGCGCGCCATCGTGGTCGAGGGGCTGGCCAACGGGCTCACGGCCGATCCGGGCGCCTTCGTCGGGGCGCCGCCCGCCTTCATGGCACCCTACGAGGCGGAGCGGGCGAGCATCCGGGACCGCTTCGCCGAGCGCCGGGCCGACCTGCTGGACGCCTTCGAGGCGCTTCGCCCGACGTCGGCCCGCTACTCGCCGCTGGCGTTCTTCTTCAATTTCTCGCAGAACGTGCTCAAGGGGGCCGTCGTGGACGCCCTGCTCTGGGCCGAGCCGTGGCCGTTCACGCTCAACGACCTGCTGACCGAGTTTCCCCACGACAAAACGTCGTCGGCGCGCAAGGAGAAGCTGGCGATGACGCTGCTCGGCTATGCGCGGGCCCACCCCAACCGAATCCGGGGTCGGCTCATGCCGGTCATCGTCTACGACGTCCGCGTCGGCCACCAGGCGTTTTCGGCCGCGCTGCGGAAGCTGGCCGGATAAGCCCCGTATCTCATACAATGGACGGCGGTTGTGACCCAGGCCCTGACCCGGACGAGCCCGACCGAGCTCAAGCTGACCCTGGCGCCCCAGCGGCGGTTCGAAGCGATCGACGTCAACGCCCGCATCGCCGAGGCCTCGGGCGACGTCTTGAAACGGCATCGCCGGGCCCTCTACACCTCGTTCCACACCACCGCGGGCTACCTCGACCAGAGCCTGCTCGTCCGGCTCGGCCACAACCACGACAAGCTCTCCCACTTCTTCCGGGCTTTCCATGCGCTCTTTCCGCAGGGGGCCGAGTACCGCCACGACAGGATGGAGCTTCGCACGGAGCTCTCCGACGATCAGAAGCGGGTCGAGCCGCGGAACGCCGACTCGCACCTGACCTACATCGGCGCGGGCGTGCGGAACTGCGTGACGTACCGCACGCGGCCCGACGCGCCGGTCTACTTCATCGAGCTCGACGGCACCTGCGAGTCGGCGGTGCGCCAGCGGTCGACGACGGTGCTGGCCTACGACCACGAGCAGGTGGCGGCGCGGATCACGCTCGAGGTGCCGGTGTCGAAGCACCCGATCGACTCGGTGAACCTCGCCGATCCGCGGCTGGGGATCATCGAGGCGGTCAACGAGCTCATCGCCGCGCGCGGCCTTGGGCGGTGCCGCGTGGATCTCGTCATCGCTCCGCGCGAACGCAATGTCGGGCTGACGGTCAACGAATACGAAACGCTCCTGATGCAGCACGATCTCGTGGAGGTGCTGCACAACCCGCTGCGGTTCGCGGCCCTCAAGGGGCGCAACATGCTCCACGATCCGCTGGCGATTCCGGGCAAGAGCCTGAGCTACGCGCGATACGACTTCGTGCACGTGCTCAACTCGCTGATGGAGGCGCTGCGGCTCGACCAGTCGTCCTTCGAGCGGCTCATCGCGAAAGTGATGGCCGTCCCGGCGCGCCGGTTCCTCCGGTCGCGCCGGGTCAGCTTCCTCGCCACGCCCGCCCCCGACGGCTCCACGCGCATCGTCCGCGGCACGTATCAGAGCCCGATTCTCGTGCAGTGGCAGCCCGCCGAGGGCCAGTCCCGCCAGGTGCAGGTCGCGCTCGTCGAGCTCACCTGACCGCGCGCGGGTACCCCGGCGCCGCCTTGATCTCGCGAATCTGCAGGACGCGGCGCTGCGCGAGCGGCGATGGCGAGGCGCTCGAAGACGTCGGCGATGCTCCAGTCGGTCCGGCGCTCCGCCTCGCCCGGCTCAACCCCGGGGCCGCCGAGCCGGTCCAACAGCCAGTGACACCCCCGACTGGAGATACCGATGCGCCTCCTCGTGCTCGCTGCGCTCGCCGCGTTCACTGGACAGCTCGTCCCGGCACCTCCCGCGCCGCCGGGGCCGCCGCCCGGACCGCCCTCCGGTCCGCCCTCCGCGGGTCCGTACGTCCACGAAATCAGGAGCGCCAGGAGTCCTGATGGCCTGGCGTGGACGCACGACGGCGCGGTGCTGCTCGAGCACGCTTCGGTGCCCTCCGCCCTCGTCATGCCCGACGGTCGGGTCCTCGTGTACTACGTCGATGCCGCCCAGATGCCGGAGACGGTGAATTGCGCCGAGGCCACGGCCGACGGGCGGCTGCGGCCGCTCGGCTGCACGATTGCGGGACGCGGCGGCGCCAAGGCCGTCGATCCCTCGGTGGTCCTGCTGCCCGACGGGCGGGTCCGCCTCTACTACTACGCATCGGCCCAGAACGTGAACGCGGCGGGCCGCCACCCGATTCACGCGGCCGTCTCTGACGACGGCGTGCATTTCGTGGACGAGGGCGAGGTGTACAGCGACGAGGGCCTCGTCGATCCGGACGTCTTCTGGACCGGCCGGGACTGGCTCATGTTCGTCTTCAGCCTGACGCGGCCTGGGACGATCGTGGCCAAGAGCGACGACGGACGGCGTTTCTCGTACCTGGGGATGCACCAGCTTCAGGGCTGGGGAACGACGGCGCCGGTGCGGCTCGAGGACGGTCGGTTTCGCCTGTACGCGTTCAATCAGGGGCTCCAGGACACCGTCCGCAGCTTCGTGTCGATAAACGCGCTCGACTGGACGATGGAAGACGGCATCCGTCTTTCGGCGCCGCCGGGTCTGGAGATCACCGACCCGTTCGTCATCCGCACTCGCGACGGCTGGTGGCACATGGTCTACAAGGTGAGTCCGCGCCCGCTGTCCCGGCGTGCGCGCGTTCCCTGAGCCGGCGGCCAGAGCCGGTGCTGGGCAGGCGTGCATGGGCCATGCGCCTGTGCCATGATCCTGTGCATGAAACATGGCGCGGCGCTCGTCCTCTCCGGGTGGCTCGTGGGCACGGCACTGTCCGCCGCTGCCCAGACCGTCACCTACGAACCCACGGCCGGCGTCCCGACCTTCGCGGTCCGGGAGCCCGTTCTGCGCGTCAAGCCCGGCACGACGGTTGAGACCCGCACGTTCTCGAAGCCGGGCGACTACTACGATCCGACGGTCGCGGGCCCCTGGCCGGGCGAGGTGGGCCCCTTCTACATCGAGGGGGCCGGGCCCGGCGACACGCTGGTGGTCCGGGTGCTCCGCCTCCGGCCGAACCGCGACATCGCGATTTCGAACGTCACGCCCGGCGGCATCAGCGGCGTGGCCGGCGACAGCCGCACGCGCATCCTGAACGAGCCGCTTCCCGCGCGCCGTTATGTCTGGCGCCTCGACCGAGCACGCAACGTCGGCATCATCGACCTGCCGAACTCGGCCATCAAGCAGATCGAGATCCCGCTCCGCCCGATGCTGGGCCGCGTCGCGACCGCGCCCGCCGGCGAGGAAGTGTTCGGAGGGCTGTGGCCCGGCGACTTCGGCGGCAACATGGATGCGTCCGACGTCACCGAGGGCGTCACGGTGTACCTCCCGGTCAATCACCCCGGGGGCCTCTTCTACTTCGGCGACTTCCACGCCGCCCAGGGCGACGGCGAGATCGCGGGGTCGGGCCTCGAATCGACTGCCGACGTGACGTTCCAGTTCGACCTCATCAAGGGCAAGCGCATCCGCTGGCCGCGGCTCGAGAACGACGAGCACATCATGGTGGCGGGCAGCGTCCGTCCGCTCATCGACGCGCTCCGCATCGCGTACGTCGAGCTCATCGACTGGCTCGTGGCCGACTACGGCTTCGACAAGCTCGAGGCCTACCAGGTCGTCTCGCAGGTCGGGGTCGTTCGCGTCGCCAACGTGGTCGATCCGCACTACACGGTCGTGGCCAAGTTCCCGAAGGCGCTCCTCCGGCGGCCCTGACATGGACGGCCACGGCGTCATCCTGTTCGACGGCACGTGCGCGTTCTGCGAGGGCGCGGTGAAGTTCATCGCCGCGCGCGACCCCGCCGGGTACTTCCGCTTCGGCGCGTCCCAGAACGACGCCGGACGACGGTTGCTTGCCGCGCACAGGCTGACGCGCGAGTCGGCGCGCAGCCTCGTCCTCATCGAGGGCGGCCAGGTTTACCTCCGCTCGACGGCCTCGCTGCGCATCGCCAGGCACCTGACCTGGCCCTGGCGCCTGGCGGCAACGCTCCTCGTCGTGCCGGCGCCGCTGCGTGACGCGGTCTACCGCGTCGTCGCGGCCGTGCGCCACCGGCTGGCCGGCGCGTCCGACGCCTGCGAGGTCCCGCCGCCCGAGATCCGCGGACGGCTCATCTGATGTCGCCGGACCGCCCGTCCCGCCGCGCGTTTCTTCACGCCCTGTCGGCCGCGACGCTGGCGCCCGCGCTCCGCGCCGGCGCCCAGCAGCCTGTCTTCCAGGGCGCGGTGGAGCTGGTGACGGTGCCGGTCACGGTGCTCGACGCCGCGGGCCGCCTCGTCACCGACCTCGATCGCGGGCGATTCGAGATTCGCGACGACGGCGTCGAGCGGCCGGTGGCGCAGTTCACGCGCGAGCGCGTGCCGGTCAGCGTGTGCCTCGTGCTCGACGTGAGCGACAGCATGATGGGCCAGCGCATCGAGGATGCGCGGCTGACGCTCAGCCACTTTCTCGACCACCTCCTCGCCGCGGAGGACGAGATCGCCCTCACCCTGTTCAACCATCGGCCGCGCATTGTCTCGGACTGGACGCGCTCGCGCGGCGCGGTGCGGGCCCAGCTCGACCTGGTGCGACCCAGCGGAGGCACCGCTATCTACGACGCCATCGCCGCCACGCTGCCGCTGTTCGAGCGGCGCCGGCACCCGCGTGCCGCGGCGGTCGTCGTGTCGGACGGGGCCGACACGGCCAGCGACCTGTCCACCGTCGACCTGCGCGCCAGGCTGCTCAGGACCGACGCGTTCGTCTACGCCATCGCCGTCGATGCGCCGGACGCCCGCGCCTCGACGCGGGTGAACCCGTTTGCGCTGCGGGAGCTGACGGGGCCGACAGGCGGCTACACGGAGGTCATCGCCGACCCCTCGGAGCTGGGGCCGGCCACCGAGCGGCTGGCGCAGGAGCTGAACAGCCAGTACGTGCTGGCCTACTCCCCCGAGCGCAAGCCGGACGGCCAGTTCCACAGCATCCGCGTAACGGTGCGGGGAGGCGACTACCAGGTGCGGTCGCGGCGCGGGTACGTGGCCGTGCCGCGGCCCCGGAGCTGAGACGGCCCGGTCAGGGTAGCGCGACGCGCAGGCCCACGCGCGTCGTGCGCGGCCAGCCGACCGTTCTGAGCGGCGTCCGGCCGGTGTCGTAGTCCTTGTCGAAGAGGTTCTCGACGCTCACGAAGACCTGCACCGTGCGGCCGAGGCTGCGGCTCACCTGCACGTCGGTGACCGAGTAGCCGCCGAGCGCAAAGCGGTTGAGGTCGTCGTCGAACTGTTCACCCGTGCCGCGCACCTGCACGGCGATGGTGAGCAGCTCCGGATCCGACCAGGTCACGCCGCCGCCGAGCTGCACGCGCGGGACCTGCGGCACCCGGTTGCCGGCCAGGGCGGGCGTGGCGATGGACCCGTGAAAGCGGCTGGCGGTGAAGACGGCCAGGGCGTTGACCGTCACGGTGGCGTGCAGCCGCACGTCGGCTTCGAGCTCGAGGCCTTTGGCGCGGATCTCGTCGGAGTTCCGGCGCTCGCGCGTGATGAGCGCCGGCGTCGAGCTGAGCGTCACGTTCGCGATGGCGCCGTCGAGCGTGTTGTAGAACGCCGTCGCCCGCGCCGACGCCCGGCCGGCGCGCACGAGCACTCCGCCTTCCACTCCGGTGAGCGTCTCCGGCTCGAGCAGCGGGTTGGGATTGGTCACGGCGTTGCCCACGCGGAAGCCGCGGTGCAGCTCGTTGAGCGTCGGCGTGCGGTGCGCGCGGTACACCGCGCCCATGAGGGACACCCGTCCGGCACGCCACGTGGCCGACGCCCGCGGGCTGAAGAACGACACCGACTTGGCGGCCAGCGCCGCATCGAGCGGCTCGCTGCGCCAGAAGTCGGCGCGCGCGCCGAGGCCGACCGTCAGGTGGTCGTTGACCGAGAGCTGCCCCCTGGCAAACAGGCCCAGCGTCCGCTCCGTGCCGCCCACGACGAAGGGGCCCGACCGCACCCCTTGCAGCGAGTACCGATACTCGTCGACCGTGGCCTCGGTCCGGTGCAGCTCGCCGCCCACGATGAGGGCATGGCGGCCGAGCCCGCGGGAATACTGCGCGGCTGCCGAGAGGAAGTCGCTCGGCGTCCACTGCTCGGTGGTGAGCCGCTCCGACGCGCGGTCGGCCGCGACCGCGGAGAACGTCTGGTAGTACTCCTGGCTGCCGCTGCTCAGCCGCGCTTCCCAGGCCCCGTTCGCCGCCACACCGGCCACTTCGCCCGACAGCTGGCGCCAGGCCGTCGAATTGACCTGCCGCGGCGTCCCGTTGCCTCGCGTCTCCGAGTAGGCGCTGAAGCGCAGCGACCCGCGCGTGGCGTTCTGCTGGTACCCGATAGTGGCAAACCCCGTGCGGTAGTCGCTGTCCGCGCGTACGTCGACCGGCCCGGCCACCTCGGGCGCCATCGTGACCACGCCGTCGGTGCGGAGGCCTTCGCCGGAGAGCGATCCGAACCAGCCACCCCGGCTCCCGCCGCCGAAGAAGGACAGGCGGCCGGTATCGTGCGACCCGCCGTCGACCGTCGCGCGCATCCGGGGCCGGCCGGGTGCGAACGTCAGGACCTGGACGACGCCGCCGAGCGCGTCGGCGCCGTACATGTCACCCACCGCCCCGCGCACGATCTCCACGCGGTCGACGGCGGCGGCGGGCACACGATTCCAGTACACCCAGCTGCCGAACGGGTCGTTCAGCGGCACGCCGTCGGCCAGCACCAGCGTCCGGCTGGCGCCCGAGCCCGACACGCCCCTGAGCGTCACGCCCTGCGTCGTGGGGTTCGCGACCCTGGACGACGAACGGCGGAAGAGGCTGAAGCCCGGCGTGTGCCGGAGCACGTCGTCCAGCGCGCCGCCGGCCGAGTTCGCGAGCACAGCCGAGGTGAGCACGGTGGCGCTTGCCGCCTCCGGAAGGCGCTCGGCTCCCCGCCCCGCGGTGACCACCACGGCGTCGGCAAAGCTGGCCGGCTGGAGCACGACGCGCAGCGTCCCGTCGGCGCGTGCCGTCACGGCGATGGTGGCCTCGGCAAACCCCGGCGACCGCACCACGACGCGCGTGGCGCCCGCCGGAATGACAAAGCTCCCATCGTCGGCCGTCAGGCGGCTGCTCGTGCGCCCGTCAGCCTCGGTGACGGCGACCTCGGCCCCGGGCACCGCGGCCCCCGACACATCGACGACGAATCCGGTCTGCTGAGATGGAGCCTGCGCCGGCGCGGCTGCCAGCATGGCGGCAAGGAGAATGGCAGTCATAGGCAGATGCTGTGAGACCCAGGAGCTTCACAGGACTTTACACCAAAGGGCCCCGCGGCGAACGGGGGTACGATGGAGGGCATGGCCGAGCGCCCCCCGAAGCTCTGGCGTGTGACGCCCGGAGCGTCCGATCAGACATTCCTCGAAGGTCCGCGGTCGCGCCTTCGCGAGCTGGGCACGCTGGCTCGCGCGGTCCGCGATTTCATCCGCGGGTTCCGGACCCTGCATTTCGTCGGCCCGTGCGTCACTGTCTTCGGGTCGGCGCGGTTTCACGACGGTCACCCGGCCTACGACCAGGCCCGCGAGATCGGTCGCGCGCTCGTGGGGCTCGGCTTCACGGTGATGACCGGCGGCGGCCCCGGCCTCATGGAGGGCGCCAACCGCGGCGCGAAGGAGGCCGGCGGCCGGTCGGTTGCCGTCAACATCGAGCTGCCGCACGAGCAGACGGCCAACGCCTACCTCGACGCGCACGTGACCTGTCACTACTTCTTCGTGCGCAAGGTGCTGCTGTTCAAGTACTCGTACGCCTTCGTCGCGCTGCCGGGCGGCCTCGGCACGCTCGACGAGCTGGCCGAGGCCCTGACGCTGATTCAGACCAGGAAGATCCTCGAGTTTCCGGTGGTGCTCGTCGGCCGGTCCTACTGGCAGCCGTTCCTCGACATGCTGCAGACCATGCAACGCGAAGGCGCGATCTCGCCGGAAGATCTCGACCTGATGCTCGTCACCGACTCGGTACCCGAGGCGATGGCGCACGTGGAAGAGCACGCCATCAAGCGGTTCGGTCTGCGCCGCCGCCCGCGTCCCTCCCCGTTCCGCTGGCTGTTCGAGTCGGAGAGTCCGAAGGCAGAGGGGTGAAGGGGCTCTGGGCTCCGGGCTCCGGGCTCTGGGCTCTACAGCGCGACGCCGATCGGGCAGGCGACGCCGGTGCCGCCGTGCCCGCAGTAGCCCCTGGGGTTCTTCGAGAGGTACTGCTGGTGGTACTCCTCGGCGTAGTAGAACGCCGGGGCCGGGCGGATCTCCGTCGTGATGGCGCCGTAGCCGGCCGCCGTGAGCCGGGCCTGGTAGGCCGCCCGCGAGGCTTCGGCGGCAATGCGCTGCGGCTCGCTGTACCAGTAGATCGTCGATCGGTACTGCGGACCGATGTCGTTGCCCTGCCGGTTGCCCTGCGTGGGATCGTGGCCTTCCCAGAAGACCTTGAGCAGCGCGTCGAACGAGACTCGCGCCGGATCGAACCAGACGCGGACGACCTCGGCATGCCCGGTACGGCCCGAGCAGACCTCGCGATAGGTCGGCGCGTCGACCGTGCCGCCGGCGTAGCCGACGGCCGTCGACACCACGCCCGCCGTCTCCCAGAACATCCGCTCGGCGCCCCAGAAACAGCCCATCCCGAACTGCACCTGGGCGAGCGACGGATCGCCGGGGTCGAGGGGGCGCTTGAAGACGTGGTGGATGGCGCTCATGGTGGACCTGGAGACTGGGGAGGCTTGGAGGCTGAGGCCCGAAGCCTGATGCCCGACGCCAGAAGCCTGTTCACCCCTTCACCACATAGTACATCGCGGCCGCGACCGTGCCGTTGAGCACGGTGCCCCAGGCCATGTCGACCACGGTCATCCGCAGGGTGAAGGCGCTCAAGGTGGCGTAATTGGTGAGGTCGTAGACGGCGTAGGCGATGAGGCCGAAGAACGCGCCGTACAGCCACGCCTCGCCGGTCGATCGCGCGCGGTCGGTGGCGAAGAAGGCCAGCCCGACGACCATGAGGGTGTACAGAATGGCGGCGGGCAGGAGGCGCGGGTCGAAGTTCTCGCCGGCCTTGCGGGCCAGATCGCCGAGTTCGCGCTTGTAGAAGCTGTTGGCCAGCCAGCCGATCCACACGAGATCGAGCGCCAGAAACACAGGCAGGCCGACCGCGACTTGCTTGAGGAGCATTCCCATGACCGTCGGTTAGACGCCGCCGGCGGGAGCGGCGTCCCCGCGCGGCCGCGCGCCGGTAGAATCGACCCATGACCATCGCCCCGGCGACCCCGGCAGATCTTCCCGCCGTGCACGCGCTGCTGACGTCCTGCGGTCTGCCCGTGGCCGGGCTGGCCGAGCACGTGCGCACCGCGCTGGTGGCCCGCGCCGGGGCTCGCATCGTGGGCAGCGCCGCCCTCGAGGTGTATGGGAGGCACGCGCTGCTTCGATCCGTCGCCGTGGACCCCGCCCACCGCAGCACCGGGCTCGGGCAGCGGCTCACGGCGGAAGCCCTGGCGCTGGCCCGGGCCGAGGGCCTCTCGAGCGTGACGCTGCTCACCGAGACGGCGGCCGGTTTCTTTCCGAAGTTCGGTTTCGTCGCGGTGTCGCGCGCCGACGTGCCGGCCGAGGTGCAGGCGTCGGCCGAGTTCGCGGGCGCCTGCCCGGCCAGCGCTCAGGCGATGCGCCTCGATTTGGCGTAAGCTGAAACGGATGCGCCTTGCCCGGCTGGCGGTCGCCAGCGTGTGCCCCACCGTCGGGGCGGTCCGATCGAATACCGCGCGGCTCGTGGCCCTCGCGCACGACATGGCGGCCAACGAGGTGACGCTCGCCGCATTCCCCGAACAGGTCATCGGCGGCTATCCCCCGGAGGACCTGGTGCAGTGGCGGGCGTTTCTCGCGGGCCAGCGGCGCGAGCTCGAGCGCTTCGCCGCCGAGACCCGCGAGGCGCCCACCGTCTTCGTGCTCGGCGTGGCCGTCGCCGTGGGCGGACAGCTGTTCAACAGCGCCGCCATCGTGCACCGCGGCCGCCTCCTCGGCCTCGTGCCGAAGGAGAAGCTGCCCACCTACAACGTCTTCTACGAAGCGCGTACCTTCTCGCGCGGCGGCCGCGGCCTGGCGCTCGACGCCGACGGCGTGCCGCTTGGGGACTACATCTTCGCGTTCGACTTCGGCCAGGTCGCCATCGAGGTCTGCGAGGACGTCTGGTCGCCGGACGGCCCCATGCGGCGGCGGTGCTACTCGGGAGCCGAGATCGTGGTCAACGTCTCGAGCTCGCCGTACCGCATGGGCATCGAGGCCACGCGGCGCGAGATGCTGGCCACGCGCGCGGCCGACAACCAGGCTACGCTCCTGTACGCCAACGCTGTCGGCGGGCAGGACGGCTTGATCTACGACGGCGGCGGCCACATCTTCCAGAACGGCCGCCACGTGCTCGAGGCGCCGCGCTTCCGCGAAGGGTGGTGGTCGGCCGTGGTGGATCTGGACCGCACGCGCCGGCTCCGCATGGAGAACTCGACGTGGCGGACCGACTGCGAGGCGTTCGGCCTCGAGCGCCGGCAGGTGCCCGTCATTGCCTCGGCGGGGGCGACGGCGGATCGGTCGGCCCTGCGGTATCCCGAGCCGGACGGCGGCAGCTTCTTCCTCCCCGCGGGCGGGCGCGTCACGCTCGATCGGCGCGACGAGGCCCTCGACGACCTGTTCGAGGCGCTGGCGCTCGGCGTGAAGAGCTACTTCGCCAAGACCGGCGCCTTCCGCTCGCTCGGCCTCGCGCTGTCGGGCGGACGCGATTCGATGCTGACGCTGCTCGTCGCCTGGCGCGCCGCGCAGCTGATCCGCGACGACCAGGGGTCGACCGCCGCGCCCGGTTCGCTCATCACCGCCTTCTACATGCCGAGCCGCCACTCGCAGGCCGATACCCGCACCGCCGCACACACGCTGGCCGGCGAGCTGGGCGTCGAGCTGCGGACGGTGCCCATCGACGACGCGACGGATCGGGAACTGGACGCCGCGCGGCAGATGCTCGGCGGCGAGGCGCCGGGCGAGATGACGCGCCAGAACGTTCAGGCCCGCCTGCGCGGCCAGCGCATGTGGAACTGGGCCAACTCGTCGGGCGCGCTCTTCCTGCAGACGGGCGACATGAGCGAGAAGGCCGTGGGCTACACCACCATCGGGGGCGACCTCGAGGGCTCGCTCGCCGTCATCGCCAACGTGCCCAAGACCGTGGTCATCGCGCTCCTCGAGCGCCTGCGCCAGCGCTTCGGGTTCCGGGGCATCGACGAGACCCTCGCCACCGTGCCCGGGCCGGAGCTTGCCGACGCGCAGGTGGCCGAGGCCGAGCTCATGCCGTTTCCGGTGCTCGACGCGTGCCTGCACCTCTACGCCAGCGAGAAGATGGCGCCGGGGGAGGTCGCCGCGGCGCTCGTCGGCCTCTTCCCCGCCTACCCCCCCGACCGGCTGCACGCGTGGGCCGCCCAGTTCACGAAGCTCTTCACGCAGTCCATCTACAAGTGGGTCCAGGCGCCGCTCTCGCTGCACGTGGGCTCGCTGGATCTCGAGCGGGAACGCGCGCTGCAGATGCCCGTCGTCCAGAAGACGGAGTGGGACGGCTAGCGGATCCGTGATTCCCGTCAGCCACTTCGACGATCCGCGCCTGGCCGAGTACGCCGCGCTCGGTGCGCCGGCCGTGCTGCGCGGCCGCGGTCTCTTCGTCGCCGAGGGCCGTCTCGTCGTCCGGCGGCTGCTCGCGCTCCCCCGGTTCACCATCCGATCCGTGCTCGTGACCACGGCAGCCTGGCGTGAGATGACGGCGACGCTGCAGCCCGCGGCCGCGCGCATACCCGTGTACGTCGTGCCGCAGGAGGTGATGAACGGCGTCACGGGATTCAACATTCACCGGGGCTGCCTCGCGATCGCCGAACGCCCGCCGGACGTGCCGCTCGAGGCACTCCCGCTCCGGACCGCTCGGCGCCTGCTCGTGCTCGAGCACGTGAGCAACCCGGACAACATCGGCGGGCTGTTCCGCAGCGCCGCCGCCTTCGACGTCGATGCCGTCGTGCTGGGCCCGGCCTGCGGCGACCCGCTGTACCGGAAGGCCGTGCGCACGTCGATGGGGGCGACGCTGGTGGTCCCCTTCGCCTCCGCCGGGAACTGGCCGGGGGGCCTGGAGACCATCGGCGCGAGCGGCATCGAGGTGCTGGCCCTCACGCCGGACGGCGACACGCGCCTGGTCGATGTCCCGTGCGACCTGCCGCGGCTGGCCCTCGTCGCAGGGGCCGAAGGGAGCGGCCTGAGCGCCGAGGCGCTCGCGCGCTGCCGCCGCCGCGTCTCGATTACCATGACCGGCCGCGTCGATTCCCTCAACGTCGCGACCGCCGCCTCCATCGCGCTGCACCACTTCTTTGCGCGGTAGTACACTCGACGGCATGGCGGACGCCGCACGGCAGGTGCTCGACTTTCTCTTCGCCCGGATGCAGATCGACCAGGACTGGTCGGTGCGCGAGCCGGGTGCCTTCACGTGGTGGGCCGGCCCGCTGGCACAGCGCGTCTGGGCCGCGCCCCCGCGCACCGTCGAGGACACCAGCGTGACCACGGTGCACATCGAGACCGACCTGCTCGCCGGCGTGCCGGCCGGCGCCGACACCGAGGCGCGGCTGGCCGGCGTGAACCGGCTGGCGACCATGAGCGCGTACCTCGGGGACCTGGCGGAGGGCCGCGTGCGCCTGCACGCGTCGGTGACCGTCACCGACGACAACTGGCCGCTGGCGCGTCTGCTCGCCCTGCACGCCATGGCCATCCAGGTCGCTGACGCGCACGCGGAAGCGGCGCCGCTGGCGCAGGTCTTCGGCGGCACGCCGGACCGGTCCGGCCATCCCGGTCGCGGCCTCCGCGAGGACCGCGACGAGATGCTCGACGTCATCGAGATCTACCAGCAGCGCGGCGAGGGCCGGTCGCCGTTCGGCGCGGCCGAACTGGCCGGCCTCGTCCACGCTGAGCCCCGGCCGTGGCTGTCGATCGCGAATACGCCCGATGCCGTGCAGGCCGACCTCCCCTTCGGCAACGACCGCCCCTCCCGCCTGGAACTCAACGCCGCTGCGCGTCATCCGGCCCTGGGCAGCGGGCTCCATGCCCGCCTCGTGATCCCGGTGGCCCCGACCCCGGCGCTCGTGCAGCGCCTCAATCTCGCCGAGCGCGAGGACCCTGACGCGCATCAACTGGGCGCCTGGTGCCTCGACGAAGCGCGCGGATTGACCTTCGCCTCGTTCGTGCCCACGGCTGCCTACAGTCCGAACCTGGCGCACGCGCTGCTTTACCACATGGCCGCGCGCAACAGCTGGGCCGCGGCGGTCACGGGCGCATAACGGCGCGGAGGGGGGAAGCGCGGGAGGGGTGGACGCCGGCGGGTTCCGCCTCGAGCGCGTCATCGACAGTCCTGCCCTGGCAGCACATCCTGGTCCTGCGCCCACGGCCCTGAGTGGCCGGTCCGACTACAATGGTGTGTTCACCACGGGATGATGTACACCACCCGCCGCGCCACCTCCGCCGACGCGGAGGCCATCGTCCGCATCTACAACGAGGGGATCGCCGATCGCGTCGCGACGTTCGAGACGCGTGAGCGGAGCGTCGACGACATCGCGGCGTGGTTCGGCGGCCGGCATCCGGTGGTCGTGGTCGAGCGGCGTGGCCCCGGCGTGGTGGCCTTCGCGTCCACGTCGCCGTACCGCGCGCGCGACTGCTACGCCGGCGTCGCCGAGTTCTCCGTGTACGTCGCCAGGGACGAGCGCGGCCGGGGCGCCGGCCGGGCGGCCATGGAGGCGCTCCTCGCCGAGGCGGCAGCCGCCGGGCTCTGGAAGCTGGTGTCGCGCGTGTTCCCCGAGAATGCCGCGAGCCGCGCGCTGCTGGCCGCCGTCGGCTTCCGTGAAGTGGGCACCTACCGCCGGCACGCCCGGCTCGACGGCACATGGCGCGACGTCGTCATCGTCGAGCGCCTCCTGGACGAGCCGGCATGACCGCTCGGCGCTCGATTCCACAGATCATCTCGCTCGTCGCGCTGCTGGCCGGGATCGCCCTGTTTGCCGCCACGATGCTGTCCATCGATCGGCGCGAGACGTTCGCCGCGGCCGCACGGCTCGGGCCCGCACTGCCCATCGTGCTGCTCCCCGGGGCCGCATGGCACCTGGTGCGCACGGCAGGCTGGTTCATCTGCTTTCCCGCGGGGCAGCGGCCGACGTTCTGGCGGCTGTTCCGGGTCCGTCTCGCCTCGGACGGCGTGGCCTACTTCACCATCCGCGGCGTGGCGAGCGAGCCGCTCCGCGTGCTGTTGCTCCTCGATCGGGTGCCGGCCACGGTGTCGGCGGCGGCCGCCGTGCTCGAGCGCACGGCCATGGGCATCATGAGCGTCACGCTTGTCGGAGGGTTCGCGACGATCGCCATGTATTCCGACGTCGTGCCCGAGGGCTGGCAGCGGGTGTTTCGCGGCATCGCGATCGTCGCCGTGGTCGTGCTGTTCCTCACCCTCATGTTCCTGACGCGGACGGGCCGCTATCTGGGGCCGCTCTTCGAACGGATCCACCGGCGCACGGGCTGGCGGTGGACCGGGGGACGCGTGGTGCACTTCCTCGCCGACGTCGAACGGCTGTTCCTCGAGCTGGCCCGGACCGATCCCCATCGCCTGTGGGGCATCGTCGGCCTCAGCATGGCGGCGTTCGCGCTGATGTCGCTCGAGGTGTGGCTCGTGTTCTGGGCGATCGGCGAGCCGGTCGACGCGCTGACCGGCGCGTTCGTCGAGACCTTCACGCGGTCGGCCAGCGTCTTCGGTGGGGCCATCCCCGCCAATCTGGGGGCGCTCGAGGCCGCGAACGTCGCCGTGGCCGCCGGCATGGGCCTGACCGGCGCCGGGTCGCTGGCTCTGGCCCGCCGCGTGCGCTCGCTCGTCTGGGCCGCCGCCGGGCTGGCGCTGTTTCCGCGCGACGCGCTCCGCCCGCGCGATAACGGGGCCGCCTGATGCTCTCCACACTGGTGGCCGCCATCCGCGACTGGGCCGGGGAGCTCGGCGGCATCGGGCTGTTCGTGATCGCCGCGCTGGACTCCTCGTTCCTCTCATTCCCACAGGTCAACGACCTGCTCATCATCGTGCTCAGCACGCGCAGCCCCGGGCGGATGGCGTACTACGCGGCGATGACGACGATGGGCTCGCTCGTGGGGTGCTTCGCGCTGTACGCCGTCGCCCGCAGGGGTGGCGACGTGTTCCTGCGCAAGCGCTTCAAGGGGCACCACGTGGACCGCGCGCTGGCCTTGTACCAGAAGTACGGCCTGCTCGCCGTCATCGTGCCGTCGCTGCTGCCGCCGCCCACACCGTTCAAGCTGTTCGTGCTGCTGGCCGGCGCCGCCGGCGTGTCGAAGGTGCGGTTCGCGGCCGCCATCGCCATCGGGCGGGGCCTCCGGTACTTCGGACAGGGATACCTGGCGGTGCTCTACGGCGAGCAGGCGGCGGACCTTGTCCGCGCCTACGGGGCCGAAGCCGGCGTCGCGCTGGCGGCGGCGGCGGTCGCCGCCGGGGTCATCTACTACCTTGCGCGGCGCCGAGGATCTCGGGCAGGCGGGAGGGGTCCCACGGCTGATAGTCGAAGAACTGCCGGAGGTAGTGGAACTCCACCTTTCTGAAGAGCAGCGCGCGGCCGGTGCCGTCGAACCGGCTCTCGACCGGCAGCCACGTGTCGAGGATCCGGCGCCGCTCGAAGACGGCGGTCGCGCCTTCGTGGAGACGCGCGAGCAGGCCGAACCCGAACGTCGTGTCCTCCACCGCCCTGGCTTCGAGGCGCATGACCTCGAACTCGTGCTCGTGGATCCAGACGGTGCCGGCGAAGCTGCCCGCCACACGCCCTTCGCGGGTGCGGGGCTGCGCGCCAGGCCTCGGTCGAAACGTCACGACCACGGCAGGATGGCCCTCGTGCCGCTCGCGCCGCTCGATGGTGAAGTCGAGCAGGCCGAGCGCCTCGGTGGCCTGTTCCTCGTCCGTGCGGCGCTGCGCCGCCTCCCGTCGCAGCCGCTCCTCGCGCTCCGTGCGACCCTCGCGAGCCATCCTGCGCTGCCAGTCGCGGTACTTCCGCAAGTGCTCGCGGTCCGCGGCCGCGATGTCTTCCGGCGGCACGGGCTGACCGTCCCGTTCGATCGCGCGCCGGTACGTCAGGTCGCTGTCGACGGCCGGATACACTTCGTACACCGTCACGGGTCCGGTGCCCATCCGCCCGAACGGGTTGAGGCTCAGCCGCGTGGAGCGCTCCTTGTAGCTGAAGCGGCTCTGAATGGTCTCGTTGCTGGCCAGCCGCTTCCGCACCTCGCTGAAGAACGGCCCGGGGTCGGGCAGCGGGACCAGCCGGCTGCCGGAATCGGCCGTGAGCAGGGTCGCGGCGAGGAGGGCGGCCAGAAGTGCGCGCATGGGACCTGCAGGTATGATCGCAACAAAGGCATGTCCGCGTCATCACCGATCGACGCCGTGCACGTGTGGCTGACGCCCGTCTCAGCCGTGTCGGACGCCCGCCGGCGTGCCGTGTACGAATCGCTCCTGACGGCGGAGGAACATCAGCGGTTGAGGCGGTTCATCCCGGACGAGCCCCGGCGGGAGTTTCTGGTCGGCCGCGCGCTGGCGCGCCTGATGCTCACGCGGTTCGGGGGCGCGCCGCCGGAGGCCTGGCGGTTCCGACTCACCCCTCACGGCCGTCCCGAGCTGGCCGATCGCCCGCCGGGCGTGGCCGACCTGCGGTTCAACCTGTCGCACACGCGAGGCCTCGTGGCGTGCGCCCTCACCGTGGGCCGTGAGCTTGGCGTGGACGTCGAGTACGTGCGGCGCCCGGTGACGCACGATGTGGCCGAGCGCTTCTTCTCGGCCCGTGAGGCGGCAGACCTGCGGGCCCTGCCAGAAGCCGAACGGCCGTCGGCGTTCTTCGACTACTGGACGCTCAAGGAGGCGTACATCAAGGCACGGGGCCTCGGGCTGGCGCTGCCGCTCGGCCAGTTCACGTTCGCGCGGAGCGCCGACGGACGTCCGCCGCGCGTGACGTTCGATCCGGCGCTCGACGATCGGCCGGAGACGTGGCAGTTCGCGCTCCGGTCGCCGACGCCCGATCACCGCCTGGCGGTGGCCGTCCGCCGCTCGGGCCCGGATCTGCCGCTGGTCGTCGACGAGGTCGTCCCGGAGGTGCCCGCCGCGTGAACCTGTGGGCCACGAGCGATCTCCACGTGGGCTACGCGGAGAACCGCCGCGCCGTCGCGGAACTGCCGGATCACGGGGACGACTGGCTGATCATCGCGGGCGACACCGGCGAGACGCCGGCGCATCTCGACTACGTGCTCCGCATGCTGGCGCCGAAGTTCGCCCGCATCGTCTGGGCGCCCGGCAACCACGACCTGTGGACGCCGCGCACCCTGCCCTCGGACCAGCGGGGCGAGGCCCACTACGAGCGCCTGGTGGCCATCTGCCGGCGCTACGGCGTGCTGACGCCGGAAGACCCCTTCGCCGTGTGGCCCGGCAACGGCGGCGCCACGGCGATTGTGCCGACGCTCGTGCTCTACGACTACTCGTTCCGCCCGGACCACGTGCCGGAGGAGGGCGCCGTCGCCTGGGCCGCCGAAGCCGGCGTGCGCTGCGCCGACGAGGAGCTGCTCGCGCCCGATCCGTACCCCAGCAGGCAGGCGTGGTGCGCCGCACGGGTCCAGGCCACACGCGCGCGCCTCGACGCGCTGCCCCCGGACGCGCGCCTGGTGCTCGTCAACCACTTCCCCCTCCGGGCGGCCGACGCCGTGCTGCCTCGCATCCCGCGGTTCGCCATCTGGTGCGGCACCCGCGCCACGGAGGACTGGCACCGCCGCTACCCCGTCGATGTCGTCGTCCACGGCCACCTGCACCTGCGATCGACGCGGCATACCGACGGCGTGCGCTTCGAGGAAGTCTCGCTTGGCTATCCGCGGCAGTGGAATCAAGCGCGCGGGCTGCAGGGGTATCTCAGGAAGGTGCTCTAGCGTCCGCGCGCTCTGCCCCACCGACCGTCGTGCCTATCCACCCGCGGGCGCACTGCGGCTCGAGCGCTGTTGACAGCGACGAAACAGCATGCTATATCGCGCGGCGATCGGAATCGCGGCGGGGACCGCAGGGCCACGCGGCGTCGCCGCTCAACACCGAGACCAACGTACGCGGAGATCGACGATGACCAAGCTGTTGCGACTTGGTAGTGCAGCGGCTGCGGCCTGCATCGCCACGCTTGCAACGGGCGACGCGGTGCTGGCGCAGAATCCTGGCGTGCTGTACGCGTGTGTGCACCTCAAGAGCCGGGGCAACAACGTACGCTTCGTCGCGGCGAACGAGCCGTGTCGCTCGAACGAGCGGCGCGAGCAGTGGAATGTTGCGGGCGAGCCGGGTCCTCGCGGCCCGGAAGGGCCGATGGGACCAGCCGGGCCGCAGGGACCGCAGGGTCCCCAGGGGCCGCAAGGTCCTCAGGGGCCGCAAGGTCCGCAGGGAATCCAAGGGGAGATCGGCCCCGAGGGTCCACAGGGACCGGTCGGGCCGCAAGGTCCGCAGGGCGATCGTGGCGCCGACGGGCCGCAAGGCGTACCGGGCCCCGAGGGTCCCCAGGGTCCACAGGGTCCCAAGGGAGATCCTGGACCGCCAGGCGAAACGGGTCCCCAGGGTCCCCAGGGTCCCCAAGGGGCGCAGGGGCCGCCGGGCCCCCAGGGCGAAACCGGACCTGCCGGACCGCCGGGAACCACGCTTGCGGGTGACTACGCCATGGCCACGGCAGCGCGGCCGATCTGTATGGCAGCCGCCAGCAAAGGCACACCCACCGCTGGATTCTCGGTGATCATGCTGAAATTCGACCCCGCCCAACCTGACATCAATGCATACTGCCATAGCCGGATCAATAGCTCCTTCCACGCGTGCGGTGTCGCGAAAGCGGGCTACTTCGATGCGGCCAACCATCAGGGTTGTATTGGGCCGCTCGATTCCACGTTCCAGTCCCAAGGGTGGCTTGGCTACTCTGGCTTCAGCCCGCGGTCGGAATTCATGCAGCTGCTGCAGCAGGGGGACGCCCTCAACTGCAACGCGACCAACGCGGTCGTCTGCTGCTCGCCACAGTGCTAGCACGCGCCACTGACCCTGTTCAGAGCGGCGTGCAGCACCGCGCGCATCAGCTCAGCCGTGAGCTTGCATCCCGCTGAGTCGATCCGCGGCCGCGCGCAAGGTCTCGTCCTTCTTCGCGAAGCAGAAGCGCAGCACGGGACCGCCGGGGTCGCGGTACAGGAAGGCTGAACACGGAATGGACGCCACCCCGCGCTCGGTGATGAGCCGCATGGCCATGTCCCTGTCCGATTCGCGGCTCATCGCCGAGTAGTCGAGGAGCTGGAAGTAGGTGCCTTCGCAGCGCAGCGGCTTGAACGGCGTATCGCGGATGAGATCGAGGAACAGATCGCGCTTGCGCTGGTAGAAGGCCGGCAGGTCCCGCGCCGTGGGATCGCGCTCGACGAAGCCGGCAAACGCCACCTGGGACGCCGAGTGCACGGTGAAGGTGACGAACTGGTGCACGCGCTGCACTTCGGCCAGGAGCGGCGCCGGCGCGATGCAGTAGCCTACCTTCCACCCGGTCGTGTGAAAGGTCTTGCCGAACGAGCTGATCACGACCGCACGCGATCGCAGCTCCGGGTGTCGCAGCAGGCTCTGGTGCTCACGCCCGTCGAAGACGATGTGTTCGTACACTTCGTCGCCGATGAGGACCACGTCCGTGCCGTCGACGAGCGCGGCCAACCGCCGCATGTCGTCGGCCGTCCAGGCCACGCCGGTCGGGTTGTGCGGCGTGTTCACCAGAATCGCGCGCGTGCGTCGCGTGAGCGCTCGTGCCACCTCGTCCCAGTCCACCGCGTAGTCGGGGTAGCGCAGGCTGCAGAAGACCGGCGTGCCGCCGCTCAGCCGGATGGCGGGTACGTACGAGTCGTAGCACGGCTCGAAGAGGATGACCTCGTCGCCGGGCTGGACGAACGCGGTGAGCGTGGCGTACAGCCCCTCGGTGGCGCCGCTCGTGATCTGGATGTCCGTGGCCGGATCGACGGTCGCGCCGTAGCAGATGCGCACCTTCGCGGCGAGCGCCTCGCGCAGCACCGCGACACCCGGCATGGGCGGATACTGATTGTGGCCGGCGCGCATGGCCGCGGCCACCGCGTCGACGAGCGCCGGGTCGCAGTCGAAGTCCGGAAACCCCTGCGACAGGTTGATGGCGCCGTGCTCCTGCGCCAGGCGGCTCATCACGGTGAAGATGCTCGTCCCGACGCCGGGGAGCTTGGACGTCACGGGAATCGTCGCGGACATGGGGTCGGGCCTATTTTGACATCGGCGCGGGCCCGGCGGTCATAATCTGTGTTGTCCATGACCCCAACCCGCGCGATCGCGCCCGGTCGGCGTCACCGATGGAGCCTGGCCGCGGCGACAGCCGCGCTCGCGGCCATCGTCGCATCGCCGGCCCTCCCCGGCGCTCAACCGGAGCCGCCCCCGGTCCCCGCCCGATGGGAGGGCACCATGACAGCGGTGACGGTCGAAGACTTCTCCCGCCAGGAAAACGCCTGGGCCGATGGCGCGTGGACGGCGACGTTCACGATCCGCGCGCGCTGGCTGGAGCATCGGCGCGTCGACGTCACGGACGCCGACGGCCGAACCATCGGGCAGCTCGTCCTCCTGCGCGACGACGGGTCGTCGTGGACGGCGGAGGCATCGGGCACGGCGCGGGCCCGAAGCGGACGACACGCGCTGGAGCTGCGGGGAACAGGCGAGGGCGGGCCGGTTCTGCAGGCCGGCTGGGTGTACACGTCGCTCGCCAACGACGATCCGCTGGCCGACGTGCTGCCGAACGGCACCTACGCGGCGTGGTCGTACGCCGCGCTCGACGTCGAGCACGTCTACACCGAACGCGACGTGCGCATCGTCCAGCGATCGCCGGGAGAGGTGCCGCCGCAGGAGATGGTCGGCATCCTCGGCACGCGGCTGCCCGTGTTCTGGTGGAACGAGCAGGTTCCGGTGCCCGAGCGGATTCCGGTCGACACGGTGCGGCGCATGATGGCCGCCGGGGGGGAGTATCCGTACGCCGATCGCGAGCGCCGCACGCTCGTCGACGGCCGCATGCGCGGGTCGTTCACGGCCACGGGCCGCGGATCGGAGGCCGGCATCACGCGGTCGTTGACCTGGGACCTCCACCGGCGACTGGCCGTCGACTGCACGCTCGGCGAGGTCGACGCGTCATGGCGCCCGACGGTGGACGAGCAGATGAGGCCGGTCACCGTCAGGGCTTCCATCGATCCCGCGCTCGGGCTCGAAGGACGGTTCCGCTTCACGCTCGCCGAGGTCAGCCGCGAGCCCGGCTACGCGCTCAACGTCGGCACCGGCACCGGCCTCGATCTCCGCTTCACGAGCAGCCAGCCTGCGCCGTTCGGCGCGCCCGAGACCAGGGCTGATGGCTACGCCATCGAGTCGAACGACGCCGGCACCGAGTCCACGGTCAGCGTGACGGCGTACGACTTCGGCGCGTGGGGGCGCCTGCGGGCCGAGGTCATCATCGACGGCGAGTGGTACGGCTGCCGGACGGCCGGCGGCGACGACGCCGTCACCATCCCGGTCGACGAGAACGGCAACCGGATCTGGGACACGTGGGAGCGCAATACCGGCATCTGGGATCGGCCGGCCTCGGAGGACGCGGACGACGACGAGGGCGCCGCGGCCGACCACCCGGGCGATGGCTTGTCGAACTACGAGGAGTACCGCGGCCTGATGGTGCGAGGCGGATGGGTGTCCACCCATCCGCGCTACCGCGAGCTGTTCGTCTTCGACGCCATCGGCGAGGGCATCGGCCACTTCGGCGCGAGCGGCGTCTCGACCTACCTCATCGAGCAAGACGAGTTGGCCGGCGATCGGACCATCAACCCCAATCGGAACTACGCGACGCGCGGCCCACAGCGGGCGCTCCGGCTCGAGGACGCGCGCCTCGATCCCGGCGTGCTCGGCATCGTCCTCTCGGGCGTGGGCACGCCGAACACGACCGATCGGGTGTTCGTCGACACGCTGCAGGCCACCGGCGAGGCCCTGGAGAGCACCATCGCGCACGAGCTGGGACATGGCGTGGGCGTCGAGCACCACGGCGCGTATGACGAGGGGCGCTGCAACGGCGGCGAGGTCGGCCTGATCTCGCTCTGGCGCGGGGCCTACTCCGGCGATCGGGCCTGCGTGATGGCCTACGGCAGCGCGCGCTACTACCGCGCCTGGGACGGCCGCTGCTATGCCTGGACGTGGCCGGAGGAGTGGGGCACCACGTTCTGCCTCACGAAGTCGGGGTCGGGCATCAATGCCGGGGAACGCCGCGTGGAAGACGGCCATCCGCTCCCGGTGGCCGGCGACGCCACCTACGGCGCTTGCCGGCACGCGATACGGCTGCGATGAGGCGCCTGCTGCTCGCGGCGCTCGTGATCGCGCTGGCAGGGCTGGCGGCTTGGTGGGCGTGGACCGGCCGCACGCGGCCAGGGGCCCTGGAGACGGCCGCACGCGTCGAGGCCGATCCGCGGCCGGCCGACCTGCCCTCGCCGGCGTCGTCACCCCTCGGCCTGCGCCTGACGCTTGTCGGCGGCGACGGCACCAACGCGCACCTCGCCGTCGTGCGGGTGTTCAACGCGGCGGCGCGACAACAGGCGCTGCTCCCGGCACGACCAGGCGCGACGGAGCCTCCGGCCGTGGCGCCGACGACGGTGGACCTGACGCCCGTCGCGCTCGCGGGAGCGCTGACCGTCGCACGGGTTGACGGCCTCGAGGAGGTCACCCTGTCGGCCGACGCCGTGCGCATCGCACACGCGCCCGCCTCGCCGTCGGTGCTCGACGGCGCGACCACGGTGGCTCTTCGCGTCGAGATCGACGCGGCGGCCGTACCCGCCGGGTCGACCCTGCGCGCCAGGCTCAGGGTGCCGGGCCACGACGTGCGCAGCAACCGCGCGACGCTCGAACCGACGGGCGATGATCCGGTCGCCCGCCTCACGGCTCGCGGCCATGCCCAGCACGCGCGGGCCGACTGGCCGGGCCTGCTGGAAACGGGCGACGCGCTCGTTGCAGCGGAGGCTGGTTCCCCGACGGGCCACTGGTTCCGGGGTCTCAGCCTGGAGGCCACGGGCGACCGGGACGGGGCGCGCGCTGCCTACGAGGCTGCGGCGGCGCGGGTCACGCCAGGGCTCGAGCCGCCAATCGGGCTGTATTCGCGGCTGGCCGCGCTGGCAAGGTGAGTGCATCGGCGAGGAGTGCGGCTGCTGCCTGCCGGGTCCCCGGCAGCGCCTCAGCGAGGTGTGCCATGCCCATCCGCGTCGCGGTCGTGCTGGTGCTGGCCTGCCTCGCCATCGTCGCGCCGGCCGCGGCACAGACGTCTGCGGCCGCCGACGACGTGTTTGCGGGCGCGGACGCCTGCCGCCCCTGCCATGTCGCCATTCACGAGGCCTGGTCGCGGACCAAGCACGCGCGGGCCCTGCGGTCGTTGAGCGCGGCATACCAGGCGCGCGAGGAGTGCGTGACGTGCCACATCACGGCGCTCCCCGGCACCGTGGCCGCCCAGCTTGGCGCGCCGCGGCACCCGAACGTGCAGTGCGAAGCGTGTCACGGACCTGGCAGGGATCACGTCGCGACGCAGCCGGCGCTCGCGGGCCTGGTCGCTCGGCCGGGCGAGGCCGTCTGCGTCACCTGCCACAACGCGAAGAGCCCGAGCTTCAAGGGATTCTTTTTTGCGGGCATGAAGGCCTTCGTGCACCGGCCCTGAGCCTCGTAGAATAGCGGCACGATGATCATCACCGCGCTTGTGCTGGCGGCTCAGGTCGCCGGGGGCGGCTACGCGCGCCCGGAACTCCTCGTCGACACGACCTGGCTGGCCGCGAACCTCGACGCCGCGAACGTGCGGGTCGTGGACATGCGGACCCGCGGCTACGCCGAAGGCCACATCCCGAACGCCGTCTGGCTCGACAACAACTGGATTCGCAACCCGAAGGCGCCGCCCGCCTTCCTGCCGACACCGGGCGAGTTCGAGGCGCTGATGGCAAAGCTGGGCATCGGCCCCGACACGCGGGTCATCGCCTACGACGACCGAGGCGGCATCTACGCGGCGCGGCTCTGGTGGATCCTCAACTACTACGGTCACGCGAACGTGGCGCTGCTCGATGGCGGCTGGGTGAAATGGACAGCCGACCGTCGTCCCACCTCGACCGCCACGCCTGCGCCGGCGGCGCCGGCCCCGTTCCGGGTGCGGGCGAGCACCGTCAAGGTCGCCACGGCCAGCGACATCCTGGCCGCCATCAACAAGCCGGGCGTGAAAATCGTCGACGCCCGGACGCAGGCCGAGATTGACGGCCAGGACCTCCGCGGGATCAAGCGCGGCGGCTCTATCGAGTCGTCGATCCCCGTGTACTGGGAGGATACGCTCGATCCGACGCTCAAGACGTTTCGCAGCGCGCGCGAGATCGAGCAGCTCTATCGGAGTCGCGGCATCACGGCGGCCGACGAGGTCGTCGCCTACTGCCAGGTCGGCATGCGTGCCTCGCACGACCTGTTCACCCTGGCCCTCATCGGACACGACCTGACGAAGCTCGCGAACTACTACGGGTCGTGGGAGGAATGGGGCAACCGGGAGGACACGCCGATTCGGACGAAGCAGTAACGGGTGCACGGGTGGCTGGGTGCACGTGGGCACCTGGACACCTGTGCACCTGGGCACTCGTGCACGTGCGCGTGCACCCTTATAATTGCCCTTTCCGGAGGCCCGCATGACCCGCCGTTCAGCTCTGCTGCTCGTCACTCTCCTGGTCGTCTCCTCGCTGACGCTTGACGCCGGCTCGGCGCCCGCGCGCGCGGCGCGGGGGATGGTGGTATCGCAAAGCGATATCGCGTCGGAGGTCGGCTGGAACGTCATCGAAAAGGGCGGAAACGCCGTCGACGCCGCCGTGGCCACGGCCCTGGCGCTGGCCGTGACGCATCCCACCGCCGGCAACATCGGCGGCGGCGGCTTCCTGGTCTTCCGCTCGGCCACCGGCGAAGCGACCACGTTCGACTTCCGGGAGACCGCGCCGAGCGGCTCGAGCGCCGACATGTGGCTCAAGGACGGGAAGTACGACTTCGACCTCCATCACAACAGCCATCGGGCGGTCGGCGTGCCCGGCACCGTCGCCGGGCTGCACATGGCCTGGAAGGCGCGAGGCTCGAAGCCGTGGAAAGAGCTGGTCGCACCGGCGATCGCCCTCGCCCGAGACGGCTTCGAGGTGAGCCACGGGCTGGCGCGATCGCTCGAGCGGATGATCCCGGAGTTCAAGAAGTACCCGGCGTCGCTCGCGCAGTTCTCGAAGAACGGCCAGCCGTACCGCGCCGGCGAGATCCTCAAGCAGCCCGACCTGGCGCGCACGCTCGAGCGCATCGCGGACCAGGGCCCGGCCGGCTTCTACGAGGGCGAGACCGCGGCGCTCATCGAGAAAGAGATGCAGGCCAACGGCGGGCTGATCACGCGCGCCGATCTCAAGGCGTACCAGGCCAAGGAACGCGCGCCCATCAAGGGCACCTACCGCGGCTACGAGATCATCGGCATGCCGCCGCCCAGCTCGGGCGGCATCGCCGTGCAGATGATGCTCAACATCCTGGAGGCGCACGACCTGAAGGCGAATGGCTACGGCTCGGCGCAGAACCTCCACCTCATCGCCGAGTCCATGCGCCGCGCCTTTGCGGATCGGGCCCGCTACCTGGGCGACCCCGACTTCGTGCCCGACATCCCGGTAGCCCGGCTCATCTCGAAGGATTACGCGGCAGGCCTGCGCAAGACGATCAACCCGAACAAGGCATCGGTGTCCTCCCCCACCACCTTCACGTGGCCGGTGGAATCACCGGAAACCACGCACTTCTCGGTCGTCGATGCCGCGCGCAACGCCGTCGCCGTCACCTACACGCTCGAGTACGGCTACGGCTCGCGCATCGTCGTACCCGGCGCGGGCTTTCTCCTGAACAACGAAATGGGCGATTTCAATGCCGCGCCGGAGCTGACCGACGAGCGGGGCCTGATCGGCACGCGGCCGAACCTGGCGCAGCCGGGCAAGCGCATGCTGTCGAGCATGTCGCCCACCATCGTCGCGCGCGACGGGCAGCTCTTCATGGTGACCGGGTCACCGGGCGGCCGTACCATCATCAACACCGTGCTGATGACGCTCCTGAACGTCATCGACTTCGGCATGAACGCCCAGGAGGCGGTCGACGCGGGACGCATCCACCATCAGTGGCTGCCGGACCGACTGAGCGTGGAGCGCTACGGGTTCTCGGCCGACACGCTGAAGCTGCTCCGCGCGATGGGGCACACCGTGAACGAGGTCGACGGGCAGGGCGTCGCCGAGGTCATCGTCTTCAACGCCAGGGAGAACATGCTGGAAGGCGGCGTCGACCGCCGCGCGCCGGACGGCGGCGCGGCTGGGAAGTGATTCTTGAATGGCGAATGGCGAATGGCGAATGGCGAAAGCGTTTTCGTCATTCATTCGCCATTCGCCATTCGCCATTCGTCATTCAACGTAGTCAAACCCAAACCGCCCCTTCACGCACAGGTTGCCGCGCGTCACGTCGTTGTCGAGGGGTGAGGTGACCTTGATGATGCGGTTGTCCTGCGTGTGCACCGTCAGCGTGCACCCGACGCCGCAGTAGGGACAGATGGTATCTGCAGACTGCTGGCGGTCGGGCGCCCAGGCGCCCGACTGCCGAAGGTCGAACTCCGGCTTGGCCATCAGCGCGCCCGTCGGGCAGACGGCGATGCAGTTGCCGCAGTAGACGCACGCCGATTCCGGCAGCGGCACGTCCAGCTCGGTCGAGATGTGCGCGTGGAAGCCGCGGCCCGCCACGGCGATGGCAAACGTGTGCTGGGCGTCCACGCCGCACGCCTCGACGCACTTGTAGCACAGCACGCACTTGCCGTAGTCGCGCACGTACAGGTCGTTGTCGTGCTTCACCGGCTGCGCGACGGTCTTCACCCCCTCGCCGAAGCGCGCGGGGTCGGCGCCGTACGCGGCCAGCACCGGCTTCAGAGCGTCGGCCGTTGCCAGATCCACCGACGAGGCCAGCAGCTCCAGCACCACCTTGCGCGACGTCCGCACGCGGGGCGAATCGGTGTGCACCGTCATGCCCGCTTCGGCCTTCCGCGAGCACGCCGGCGCCAGCACGCGCGCGCCCTCGAGCTCCACGACGCACACACGGCAGACGTTGACCGGCGTCAGCGTCTCCAGGTAGCAGAGCGTGGGCACGTCGATGCCGAGCGCCCGGCATGCATCGAGGATGGTGGCACCCTCCTCGACCTCGACGGGCCGCCCGTCGACGGTCAGCGCCACCCTGGGGCGCACCGGCGCATCGGGGGCCGCCGGCGGCTCGGCCGTCGGCGGCGGCAGGTAGAACGCGATGCGGCTGGTCGAGTCGCTCACGGCGCGCCTCCCGGCTGGAACACGTGCAGGCGCGCGAGCGCCGACTCGAGGGCCGCCGACGCCGTCTGGCCAAGCCCGCAAATAGACGCGTCACGCATGGCCTGCCCCAGCTCCGTCAGCAGGGCCAGCTCGCCGGCCGACGCGCCGCCAGACACCGACCGGCGCCGCGCCGCGCGCAGCCGGTCGAGCACCTCCGCCTGACGGACCGTGCCCACCCGGCACGGCACGCACTGGCCGCAGGACTCATCCACGAAGAACGCCGCGATGCGCGCGAGCGTGTCGACCAGATCGGCGCTGTCGTCGAACACCATCACCACGCCCGAGCCCAGCGTCGCACCCGCCGCCCGCGCGCCTTCGAAAGTCAGCGGCATGTCGAGCGCGTCCGGACCCACGAAGGTGCCGGCCGCTCCGCCCAGGAGCACGGCCTGCAGCGGCCGCCCGCCAGCCACCCCTCCGCCCTCGGCGATGACGTCCCGCAGGGTCGCGCCGAACGGGAGCTCGTACAGGCCGGGCGTCGCGACATGCCCCGACAGGCACCACAGCCGCGTGCCGGTGGAGGCCTCCGTGCCAGCCCGGGCCCACGCCTGCCCCCCCTCGAGGACGATGTCGGGCACGTTGGCCAGCGTCTCGACGTTGTTGACCACGGTCGGCTTGCCGAAGAGGCCCGCTTCCGCCGGGAACGGCGGCTTGGCGCGCGGCTCGCCGCGCTTGCCCTCGATGGAGTTGAAGAGCGCCGTCTCCTCGCCGCAGATATAGGCGCCTGCGCCGCGCCTGATTTCGAGATCGAAGGCAAAGCCGGCGCCCGCGACGTCGGCACCCAGTAGACCGGCGCGCCGCGCCTGCTCGATGGCCCGGGCCAGCGCGGCCTCCGCGGCGGGATACTCGCCGCGCACGTACACGAACCCGTGCTCCGCCCCGGTCGCGAAGCCGCAGATGGTGAGCGCCTCGACGATCGCGAAGGGATCGCCGGTCATCAGCAGGCGGTCCTTGAACGTCCCGGGTTCCGACTCATCCGCGTTGCAGACCACGTAATGCGGACGCGCGGGCTGGCGCCGGACGGCATCCCACTTGCGGCCGGTTGGGAACGCCGCGCCGCCGCGCCCGACGAGCTTCGACGCCGCCACCTCGGCGATCACGCGCTCGGGCCCGATCTCGACGGCCCGGGCGAGCGCCCGGTACCCGCCGGAGGCCCGATAGGCCTCGAGGCTGGTGGGGTCCACCGCGCCGACGCGACGCAGCAGCCGCAGTCCGGGGCGGCCCGCCTGCGGCACCGATCGACGCAGCGCGGCCAGGTCCGCCATGCCGCCGCCATCCCCGGCCGCGCCGCTGACGAGCCCGACCACCGCCTCCGCGCCGCTGACCGGCGCGTGCTCGGTGCGCGAGACGGGCGCGCCGGCGCGGGTCACGAGCACCGCGGGCGCCTGCTCGCAGCGTCCCAGGCAGGGACTCGGCAGCCAGGTCCGATCCGCCCCCTGCCCCGCCGGGCCCATCTGGCGCTCCAGGTCGGCGCAGAGCGCTTGGGCGCCACGCAGGCGGCAGGCGATGTCGTCGCAGACGTGCGCCACCGCACGGGCGCGCGGCTCGTGCGCGAGCAGGTGGTAGAACGTCAGCACGCCCCACGCCTCGGCCGGCGGCACGGTCAGGCGCCTGCAGATGTAGTTCATCGCGCCGCGGCTGACCCAGCCCACGCGATCCTGAACGGCGTGAAAGGCCGGCAGCAGGTCGGCGCGCCGCGCGCGCGCCGCGTGGCCGCCGCGGGCGACCCGCCCGTCGCGGGCCATGTCGCGGCTGCCGCCCTCCCACCCGCTGTCCGGCGGGCCCAGCAGCGCGTCCACGGCGGCCCGCTCCTCGTGGGTCGGTTCCCCCCCGACGATGTGCAGATCCACGCGGGCGACTCAGGACGCGCCGACCGGCGCCGCAAGGGGCTCGATGGCGATGGCGGTGGCCTTGAACTCGGCCGTGCCGACCTTGGGGTCGGTGGCATCGATGGTCAGCTCGTTCGTGGCGACGTCATCCGGAAAATGAAAGGTCATGAAGGTCAGGCCGGGCCTGAGCGACCCGTCGATGTGGACCGGCACCTCCACCGCCCCGCGCCGCGAACGGACGCGCACGCGCTGGCCCTCGGCAAGCCCGAGCCGCGCGGCGTCCTCCGGGGAGACATCGATGGTCTCGCCGCGGCGCGTCGGCGAGGGGTACGCCGCCGTCTGCACGCCGGTGTTGTACTCCGCCAGCCGCCGGCCCGTCGTGAGGCGCAGCGGGAACTCGTCATCGAGCGCATCCACGGGCGGCGCGTGCTCGACGACGCTGAAGGGCGCGCGGGGCCCCAGCACGGGACGCTCCCACAGCCGCTTGTGCAGGAACACCTCGCCCGGGTGGTCCTCGTCGTAGCAGGGCCACTGGATGCCACCGAGCGCTTCGAGGCGCGCGTAGCTCATGCCCGCATGCCAGGGCGAGAGTCCTCGCAGCTCGTCCCACACCGTCCGGGCGTCCGCGCAGCCCCAGTCGGCGCCCATGCGGCGCGCGAGGTCGCCGATGATGGCCAGGTCGTCGCGCGCCCGGCCGGGCGGCTCCGCGGTCTTGCGCACGCGCTGCACCCGCCGCTCGCTGGACGTCACGGTGCCCTCCGATTCGAACGCGGCAGCGGCCGCCGGCAGCACGACGTCGGCGATGCGCGCGGTGCCGGTGAGAAACAGGTCCTGCACGACCAGCACGTCGAGCCCCGCGAGCAGCCGCGTGGCGCGGTGCTGATCGGCCTCCGACTGCACGGGGTTCTCGCCGATCACATACAGGGCGCGCAGCTCGCCGCGCTCCATGGCGTCGAACATCCCGGAGAGGTGCCAGCCCTTCTGCGCCGGGATGGACGCGCCCCACACCCGCTCGAACTTCTCGCGCGCCTCGCGGTTCTCCACGTGCTGAAAGCCAGGCAGGCGGTCCGGCAGCGCGCCCATATCGCCGCCGCCCTGGACGTTGTTCTGGCCGCGGAGCGGATTGAGCCCCGACCCCCAGCGGCCCACGTGGCCGGTCAGCAGGGCCAGGTTGATGAGGGCCAGCACGTTGTCGACGGCCGTGTGGTGCTCGGTGATGCCCAGCGTCCAGCAGATCATCGCGCGAGGGGCGGTCGCGTAGGTGTGGGCGATCTCCCGGATGACCCGCGCCGGCACGCCCGTGACGGCCTCGCCGCGGGCCAGCGTCCAGGGCTCGACCGACGCCCGGAACGCGTCGAAACCGTCGGTCGCCGCCTCCACGAACTCGCGATGCACCAGGCCCGCGGCGATGATCTCGCGCGCCACGGTGTTGGCCAGCGCGATGTCGGTGCCGACGTCGAGGCCGGCCCAGAGATCCGCCCACTGCGCGGACGATGTCCGCCGCGGGTCGATGGCGATGAGCGTCGCGCCCCGCCTCACGCCCTTCAGCAGATGATGGAAGAAGATCGGGTGCGTCTCCCGGGCATTCGAACCCCACAGGAGAATGCAGTCGGTCTCCTCGATCTCGCGATACGAGCTCGTGCCGCCGCCCATGCCGAAGACCGCCGCCAGACCGGCGACGCTGGGGGCGTGTCAAGTCCGGTTGCAGCTGTCGATGTTGTTCGAGCCGATGACCGCGCGCGCGAACTTCTGCGCGGCGTAGTTCATCTCGTTGGTGCTCTTCGAACAGCTGAACATCCCGAACGCGCGGGGCCCGTGGGCGTCGACGACACGGCGGAACCCCTCCGCCGCCCGCGCCAGCGCGTCGTCCCACGACGCCGGCTTGAGCTCGCCATCCCGCGGATCGCGCACGAGCGGATCGGTCAGACGCTCCAGCTTGCGCATACCCGTTAACGGTAGCACTTCACCACGAGGGTTCCAAACGGGGTTCCGGATGGGGTTCGTTCACGACGGGGCCTGGCCAGGGCCGACCAGGTCGGGAACCTCCGGCACCGGGTCGGACGCCAGTACTAGTCTTCGGTCCATGTCGCAATCGGCACCGACAGCAGCAGATACCGCCGGCGCAGCTCCCTGACGTGACCGGACAGCTCGCGCGTGGGGAACTCGCCGGCGCGGCACCGATCGCGCAGGCGGCGGATCTCGTACCGGTAGAGATCGCTGACGGCGTCGCGCAGCAGGCCGGGCGGCGTCCCGGGCCGCGGGATCAGGCCGTGGGCCGCGAGGGCCTCGACTACCTCGCGCCGGTACCGGTACAACGGCGTCCCGCCAGGATGCCGGCAATCCGCGCCGCCTGGCCGCCCTCGACCAGACCGGCGTCGAGGACGCGGCGGTAGGCGGCACAGGCCGCCTCGTAGACATCGACTTCCATCCAGAGCTCCGCTTCCACGAGGTCGATGGGGGCAGGCCACGCCGGGGGACGTGGCGCGCGAGCGGCCACGGCGCGCGCGTGGTCGAGAAACACGCCCATCTCCGGACGCTCGTCCTGGGCAGCCGCCATCGCCGCGCGCACCACGGCGTGCGCGTAGGCCGCCTCCGGATGCGTCTCGGCGAGTCGCTCGAGGTCGGAGGCCGCCGCGCCCGCCCAGACGAGCGAGACAGGCGTGCCGCCGGCCCGGGCCGCGTCTCGCGCCGTGCGCCATCCAAGCAGGCTGTGCCGCGCCACGGCCAGCGGGACGCAGCCGGGATCGGTGTGCGGCTCGGGCAGCAGGCCCATCGCAGCCAGCGGCCCGTCGTGCCGGGCCGCCTCCAGGGCGGCCGCCAGCCGGTCGCGCGTCGCCTCGCGGCACCCGTCCTGCCACGCGACGAGGAGGGCGACGACCAGCGGCGCCAGCGTCACTTGCGGATCAGGCGATCGAGGGCGAACCGACCGCCCCCGGTGAAGAGGAAACAGACGGCCACTGCCAGGAACAGGAAGGCCAGCTCCTTGGCGTTGTAGGGATCGGCGGCGTGGCGGAGGAAGCCGGCCACCGACATGTTGATGGCAATCACGGCGGCCGCGGCCCGGGTGCCCAGCCCGGCGGCGAGCAGCAGCCCGCACACCGTTTCGGCAAGACCCGACAGCCACGCAAAGGCGACCGGCGCCGGGAATCCGAGATTCGCGACGCCCGCCACGAACCGCTCCGGAGGCGGGAGCTTGCCGAGGCCGTGCGCGAGCGCGAGCGAGACGCCCGCGAACGCGCGCAGCACGAGCAGCCCGAAGTCACCGGCCACCGAGTTCAGCTTCACACTGCCAAAGACGAACGACGACATCACACCTCCCTGTCACCGGAGTTACGACGCGCGCGGGCGGCGCGCGTACCCCGGCCGGCTCACGGCGTCGGCGGTGGCCGGAACCGGAACTCCGGCGGCGGTTCGGCCCCCATCAGGTGCCGCACGAAGTAGTCCCAGCGCCGGCGCATCATGTAGGGCTCGTTGCCGAAGCCGTGCCCGCGATTGGGCAGGATGATGAGGTCGAAGTCCTTGTTCTCCCTGATGAGCTCGTTGACCACCAGCAGCGTGCTGTAGACCGGCACGTTCGTGTCCATCGTCCCGTGCGCGAGCAGGAGCTTCCCCTTCAGGTTCTTCGCGTGGTTCTGGTTCGCCTGATCGTCGTAGTTCGTGGTGCCGTCGGCGTTCTTCACGAGCAGGCCCTGCCACTTCTCGGCCCAGTCGTCCTCGTACACGCGGTTGTCGTGGTTGCCGGCCTGCGAGACCCCGACTTTGAAGAAGTCCGGGAAGCGGAACATGGCCGCGGCCGTCGCGTAGCCGCCGCCGGAATGCCCGTAGATGCCGGCCCTCTCCAGGTCGATCCAGGGGAAGCGCGACGCCAGCTCCTTCATGCCGGCCACCTGGTCCGGGATGGTGTTGTCGCCCATGTTCCCGTAGTAGGCCTCGTGGAACGTGCGCGATCGGCCGGGCGTGCCCATGCCATCGATCTGCACCACGATGAACCCGAGCTCGGCCAGGGCCTGGGTGTCGCCGCGGGCCGGCGCAAACGAGCGCGTGCCGACGCTCCCCGACTGCGGACCCGGATAGACGTTGTTGATGATCGGGTACTTCTTCGACGGGTCGAACGACGTGGGGCGGAACAGCAGCCCGTACAAATCGGTCCGCCCGTCGCGCGCCTTGACCGTGATCGGCATCGGCGGCTGCCACCCGGTCGCGAGGAGGCGCGAGATGTCGCCGGTCTCGAGCGTCATCACCGTGCGCCCGTCGGCGTCGCGCAGCACGTGCACGGGCGCGGTCCGCGGCGTCGAATAGGAGTCGACGAAGTACTTCCCTGACGGCGACAGGTCAACCGTGTGATTGGCGTCCTCGGGCGTCAGCAGCGTCAGCCCCGTGCCGTCGAAGCCCACCTTGTAGAAGTGCATGAAGTAGGGGTCGCGCCCCGGCTCGCGACCGCCGCCCGTGAAGTAGACGACGCGCGCGTCCTCGTCCACCCGCAGGACCTGCGCGACGTTGCCCTCGCCCGTCGTCACCGCGTTCTTGAGACGGCCGCTGGCGGCGTCGTGCAGGTACAGGTGGCCCCAGTCGTCCTTGCGCGAGTACCACAGCACCTCGGCCGACTTCTGCAGGTAGCGCCAGTTCACGCGGTTCTGGCCCGATTCGAGGAACGCCTCGCCGCGCTCGGCCATCACGGTGCGGACCTGCCCGGTCGCCGCGTCGGCGACGCGCAGATCGGCGCGCCGGTGGTCGCGCGAGGTCGAGAGGAACGCCACTTCGCGACCGTCGGGGCTCCACATGACATCGGACCACGTGCCGCCGCAGACCACGTGGTCGCAGATGGACGAGCGATGGGGATCGGCCGGCAGATCCAGCTTGACGATCTTCGGACCGGCCAGCTCGATCACGTAGCGCTCGATCTCGAAGATGCGCTCGTCGCCCGGGAGCGGGTACTTGACGGCGGTGAGCTTCGGGTGGCCGACGACGGTGTCGACGAAGTACATGTCGCCCACACCGCGCGCGTCGTGCTTGAAGGTCGCGATCTTCTTCGAATCCGGCGACCAGACGACGACGGCGCGGTCGCTGCGAACCCACCCGGCATCGTCGCGCGCCCAGGCCACGTCGGCGGTGCCGTCGGTCGTGAGCTGCGTCTCCCTGCCGGTGGCGACGTCGCGAATCCAGAGATTGTGCCCGCGGGTGAAGGCGGCCGTCGTCCCGTCGGGCGACAGCACCGCGGACGTGTCGCGCTTCTCCGCCGGGCCGAGCGCCTTGCAGGCCGCGCCAGCGCGGTCGCACGTCCACCGGCGGTCCCCGGCCTCGAAGGTGATGGACGCCCCGTCGGCCGAGAAGTCGAACTGGGTGAACGGCAGTTTCAGGGGCGCGTGCGCGCCCCCGCCGGCCGCCTCGAGGGCCGCGGCCACCTTGGCCTGGTCGAAGGCGGGCCCGCGGGTGCGCCGGACGGGATCGACCAGCACGAACTCGGCGCCGTCGGGCACCGTGACGCGGTACCAGAAGCGATCGTCGGGGAGCCACGTCGGCCGGATCGCCGTGCGGAACACCAGCGGGTTCGTATGCGCCGCGAGAAACCGCTCGGCGCGGGCGTAGTCGTCCGCCGTGACCGCCACGGGCGCTTGCGCGACGGCTGGCCGCGCGCCGCCCGTGGCGAGCGCAGCAGCCAGGGACAGGGCCATCCAGCCGGGAATTCGACGCACCATGAGCACGGACACCTCCGGACGAGCAGTCTAATCCGTCCGGCGGTTGAACCGGCCCGCGCGGTTGGCCCTTCTGGGTTCGGCCGGCTCTGGCCTACAATGCCTCTGCAGCGCGGCTCGAGGAGGAGTGAGTTCATGTTCGGAGCGATCAAGACCGGATTCCGCCAGGGCAGCGTAGCCGCCGTGGCCGTCACGCTCGTGGCCGCCGCCGTGGGCGTGGCCGCGCAGCAGGCCCCGCCCGGGGGCCAGCGCACGCCTGCCGGGCCCTCGGGGCAGCGGACCCCCGGCGGCCCGCCGGCCGCCGAACAGCCCGCCGGCCCCCAGAAGCCGTACGTCCCGCTCGCGGCCAGCACGCTGGCGGCGCGACCCGATGCGTACATCGGCGAGTGGGTGACGGTCACCGCCACGGTCGACCAGGTGCTCGGCAAGACGGCGTTCACGCTCGACCAGGACCGGACCAGGAGCACCGGCAAGGACGTGCTGGTCCTGCCACGGTGGTTGCACGACGCCGTGGAGCTCAACGCGTACGTCACCGTGATCGGGGAAGTCGTGAAGTTCGACCCCGCAGCGCTCGCCAAGCGGTCGGCGGAGTATCCCTACGACCTGCCGCCGGACGTGGCCGCGAAGTTCCAGGGCAAGCCGGTGATTCTGGCCAAGTCGGTGATCAATCCGGCGATGGTCGACCTGGCGCGGTGGATTCCGCCGCCGATGACGCCCGAGGAAGAAGCGCTCGACAAGGCCATGAAGGGCGTGGGCGGGGCCAATGGCGCGCTCCGCAAGGGCCTGCAGGCGTCGGACGCGGCGATGGTGAAAACGCAGAACGAGATTCTCGCCAAGGCGTTCTCGGACGCCGAGGCGTTCTTCAAGAGGCGCGGCAACAGCGACGCGGTGAAGTGGGCGCAGGACGCCCGCGGCATCGTGGCCACCATCGAGAAAGCCGCGGCCGCGGCGAACTGGGCCGAGGTCAAGGCCGGCGCCGACAACCTGGGCAAGATGTGCCAGACGTGCCACGCGGCGTACCGCGAGCGGGGCGAAGACGGCACGTTCTACCTGAAGCCGAAGGACGGCTCGAAGCCCTAACCCGTTCACCACGGTCCCCCTGACGCCGGGCGGGCGCAGGTCCGCCCGGCGCCCGTCGATGCCCGCGTTTCTCTCGACGCACCGGATCGTCGCCGGCCCCGGATTCTCTCGCTGGTGGATTATTCCAGCGGCGCTCTGCATCAACCTGAGCGTGGGGCAGGCGTACGCATTCAGCGTCTTCAACCTGCCGCTCACCCGCCTCCGCGGCATCACGGCGCCCGTCGAGGGCGACTGGTCTCTCACGACCATCGGCTGGATCTTCACGCTGGCGTACGTCTTCCTCGGGCTCTCGGCGGGCGTGGCCGGCCGGTGGCAGGACCGGGTCGGCCCGCGCATCAGCGGGCTTGTCGCCGCCGGCTGCTTCGGCGGCGGCTTTCTCGTGGCCGCGCTGGGCGTGTGGCTGCACCAGATCTGGCTCTTGTACCTCGGGTACGGCGTGCTCAGCGGATGCGGGCTGGGGCTGGGCTTCAACACGCCGATTCCCGTGCTGTTGCGCTGGTTTCCCGACCGACCCGGCCTCGCCACCGGCTTCGCCGTCATGGGCTTCGGCGGGGGCGCCATCATCGCCGCGCCGGTCAGCCACGCGCTGCTGGGTCGCTTCGCCGGCCCCTCGTCGGCGGGCGTGGCGGAGACCTTCGTCGTGCTCGGCCTCGTGTACCTGCTGGTGATGACCGTGGGCGCCCTCCTCTTCCGCCTGCCGCCGCAGGGCTGGCGACCGCCTGGCTGGCTTCACTCGCCCGGGCCGTTGCGCGCCGAGCCCACCGAGGGGCTCACCGTGGAAGAAGCCGTGCGCACGCGGGCGTTCCGGCTCCTCTGGCTGATGCTGCTGCTGAACGTGACGGCCGGCATCGGCCTCCTGGGCCAGGCCGCGCCGATGATCCAGGAAGTCTTCAACGGCCTGAGCGCGTCGACGGCCGCGATGTTCGTGGCGGCGCTCAGCTTCTTCAACATGGGCGGGCGGCTCGTCTGGGCGGCGGTGTCCGACGTGGCAGGGCGCCGGATGACGTTTGCCGTCTTCTTCGCGGCCGGCGCGGTGCTCTACGCCGCGGTGCCGCTCGCGGGACGCCTGGGCAGCCTGCCGCTGTTCATGGCGTGCCTGGCCGTCATCCTGTCGATGTACGGAGCGGGCTTCGCGCTGATGCCGCCCTACATCGCGGAGGTGTTCGGTCCGGGTCACGTGGGCGCCATCAACGGGCGCGTCCTCACGGCGCTCTCCGCGGCCGGCGTCCTCGGGCCGGTCGCCGTCAACTACATCCGACAGTTCCAGATCGAACGGGGCGTCAGCGCCGCGCGCGCGTACGACGTCACGCTCGTGCTGATGTCGGGACTGCTGCTCCTCGGCTTCGCCTGCAACCGCGCCGTCCGGCCCGTGTTCGTTCCCGCACGCCGGCCCGAGGCCCGGCCGGAAGCCGCCGACGACGCCGTGGCAATCGCCAGTCCGTCGTGAGGCGCCCATGCCGCTGCTGACCCGCGCACCCTCGCTCATCGGCCTCGCGCTCGCCGCCATGTTCACGTCGGGCCTCGGCGCCGGCCTGCTGCTCCAGCGGCACGACGCGCAGGAAGGCTTCCAGCAGGAGGCCAGCCGCATTGCGGAGGTGCTCAGGATCGAGCCGGGGGACGAGGTGGGCGACATCCGGGCCGGATCGGGACGCTGGAGCGTCGACCTCGCGCGGCGCGTCGGCCCCGAGGGCCACGTGTTCGCGACGGCGGGTCCGCAGCCCGCGCACGAGCTGATGGCGACGGTCGCGGCTTCCGGGCTCGACAACCTCACGGTGATCACCCGGACGCCCGGCGAGTCGCCGCGTCTGCCGCTCGGGTGCTGCCGCGCGATCCTGCTGCGGCTGGTCTACAGCGATCTGCGGCGGGAGCGGCCGGCCTTTCTCTCGAACCTGGCCCGCGTCCTGCGGCCCGGGGGGCTGGTGGCCGTCATCGACGTGCACCCGGATTCGCCTGCGGCCCCGCCACGGGGCACGCTGTCGCTGCCGGCGGTCATCCAGGAGTTCACCGGCGCGGGCTTCACGCTGGAGGCCCGCTACGAGCGCTGGTTCGGCAACACGTACTGCGCGGTGTTCCGGCGCGGCGACGCCCCCGGGCCAGTTGGCCAGTGACAGCTGGGGCCGAAACCCCTACAATCGTCCGGCGCGACCCCCTCTACGAACCGAGCGGAGACAGCCATGAGAAGCAGTGTCCTCGTCCTAGGAGCGATCCTCGTTCTCGCCGGCGCGAGCCCGTACGCCCAGCCGGCGCTGCAGCCGGCCGGCGGCGGACCCGCGGCACAGGGTGGCCAGCGGCGCGCCCCCGATCCGCGATCGATGGGCGGCGGCGACTGTCGGGACAACCCGCTCAACTGCAGGGACACGCCGAACCCGCTGCCGCCGGCCGACACGGTGTGGCTGGAAGAGATGACGTGGATGGACGTGCGCGATGCGATGGCCAGGGGCAAGACCACGGTCATCATCCCGACGGGCGGACACGAGCCGAACGGCCCCTGGCTGGCGCTCGGCAAGCACAACTACGTGCTGCAGGCCAACTGCGATGCCATCGCACGCCGGCTGGGCAACGCGCTGTGCGCGCCGGTCATCAAGCACGTGCCTGAGGGCGGCATCGAGCCGCCGACGGGCCACATGACCTCCCCGGGCACCATCAGCCTGCGCGAGGAGACCTTCCGCGCGCTGCTGACGGACACGGCGCACAGCCTGAAGATGCACGGCTTCACGCAGATCTTCTTCATCGGCGACAGCGGCGGCAACCAGGCGGGCCAGCGGGCGGTGGCCGAGGAGCTGAACGCGAAGTGGAAGGGCCAGACGCTCGTGGCCCACATCCAGGAGTACTACGACTACGCCAGCGTGGCGCGCTACATGGAGCAGTTCGGCATCAAGGAAGGCGCGTCGGACCACCTGCACGACGACCCGATCATCACGCTGAACATGTTCATCACCGACCCGAAGTCGGTCCGCTTCGACGAGCGCGTGAAGGCGGGCAAGGCGACCATCAACGGGGTGGACGTGAGCAACCGCGCGAAGAACCTGGAGCTGGCGAAGAAGATCGTGGAGTTCCGCGCGGCGCAGACGGCGGCGGCCATCGAGAAGGCGGTGGCGCACGGCGGGACGCTCCCCGCGCCCCCGCGGCGCGGCGCGGGCCAGTAGGCGCGGCGGGCGTCATGCGGCGACCGACCCGTCTCGCATCCTCCACGCTCGCGCTCGTCGTGACGGCCGCCCTGTCCGGGCAGGGACAGGGCGGCGACGTCATTTCCCAGGGCACCCGGAACGGCGAGTGGCCGACCTACGGCGGCGACCTGGCGTCCACCCGCTACTCGCCGCTCGCGCAGATCGACGCGTCCAACTTCGGCACGCTCGAGATCGCGTGGCGGTTCAGGACCGAGAACCTCGGGCCGCGGCCGGAGTTCCAGTTCCAGGCGACGCCGCTCATGGTGAACGGCACGCTCTACTTCACGGCCGGCACGCGGCGGGCGGCGGTGGCCGTCGACGCGGCGACGGGCGAGCTGAAGTGGATGCACAGCCTGGACGAAGGCCCGCGCGGATCCGCCGCGCCGCGGCAGCTGTCGGGCCGCGGCCTCGCCTACTGGCGCGACGGCGCCGACGAGCGCATCGTCTACGTGACGCCGGGCTACCAGATGATCGCGCTCGACGCCAGGACCGGCCATCGCATCCCCTCCTTCGGCACCGGCGGCATCGTCGATCTGAAGCTGGAGATGGACCAGGAGATGGACCTGGTGACGGGCGAGGTGGGCCTCCACGCGGCGCCGGTCATCGCGAAAGACGTGGTCATCATCGGGGCCGCCCATCGCGAGGGCGGCGCGCCGCGCAGCAAGACCAACGCGAAGGGCTACGTCCGCGGCTACGACGTGCGCACCGGCAAGCGCCTGTGGATCTTCCACACGATTCCCCGGCCGGGCGAGTTCGGCGCCGACACATGGCTCGAGGACTCGGCCAGCTACACCGGCAACGTCGGCGTCTGGGCGCAGATGAGCGTCGACGAGGAGCTCGGGCTGGTGTACATGCCGGTCGAGCTCCCGACTGGCGACTACTACGGCGGCCATCGGCCAGGCAACCACCTGTTCAGCGAGAGCCTCGTCGCCGTCGATCTGACCACCGGCGTGCGCCGGTGGCACTACCAGCTCGTGCACCACGGCATCTGGGACATGGACATCCCGTGCGCGCCCATCCTGGCGGACCTGAACGTCGACGGCCGGGTGGTCAAGGCCGTGATGCAGCCCACCAAGCAGGGGTGGGTGTACACGTTCGACCGGGCCACCGGCGCGCCGGTCTGGCCGATCGAGGAGCGGCCGGTCGAGAAGGGCGACGTGCCGCGGGAATGGTACTCGCCGACGCAGCCGTTCGTGACCAGGCCCCCGGCCTTCGAGCGCCAGGGCGTTTCCGAGGACGACCTCATCGACTTCACGCCCGAGCTGCGCGCGGAGGCGCTGAAGCTCGTGTCGCGATACAAGATGGGGCCCCTCTTCACGCCGCCGGTCGTGAGCCGGTGGGAGGGGCCGCTCGGCACGCTGATGCTGCCGAACATCACCGGCGGCGCGAACTGGCAGGGCGGCTCGCTCGATCCGGAGACGAACTACCTCTACATCTTCTCGAACACCGGGGTGAGCTCGCTCAGCCTGGTGCCGCCGGAGGGCGACCGGTCGGACATGCTGTACGTCCGCGGCGAGGCGCGCGACCCGAACAATCCCCGGGCCGCCGGCTTCACGCCGCTGACGGTGCAGGGCCTGCCGCTCATCAAGCCGCCCTACGGCCGCATCACGGCCCTCGACATGAACAAGGGCGAGCTCGCGTGGCAGATCGCGCACGGCGAGACGCCCGACAACATCAGGGAGCACAAGGCGCTGGCCGGGCTGACCATTCCGCGCACGGGCCGGCAGGGCCGCATCGGCGTGCTGACGACCAAGACGCTCGTCATCGCCGGCGAGGGCGGCTTCAACACGACGCCGCACGGCCGCGGCGCCATGCTGCGCGCGTACCACAAGGCCACCGGCGAGGAGGTCGGCGCCGTCTACATGCCCGCGCCGCAGACCGGCTCGCCGATGACCTACATGCTGAACGGCAGGCAGTATCTGACCGTGTCGGTCTCCGGCCCCGGCTTCCCGGGCGAGCTCATCGCGTACCGGCTGGCGAAGTAGATCAGGAATGGCGAATGGCGAATGGCGAATGACGAACGTCGTTCGTCATTCCTTTCGCCATTCGCCATTCGCCATTCGTCATTCGTCATTCGTCTCTCAAAAGCTGAACCTCCCCGTCAGCTGCAGCGTGCGTGAGTAGTTGGCCTGGGCGGTCACGCGGCCGAAGTTGGTGAACGAGCGGTTGGCGGGGTCCGTGATCGGGAAGCCGTCGAGCAGGTAGTTGTTGGCGCGGACGCCGCCGCCGCCGACCGAGAGCGTCGACGCGCCCGACTGGTCCTGCATGCGGTTCCAGTGCGTGTCGCCGCTGCTCTGCATGGTGGGCACGGTCACCGACATGAGGAAGACGCTGCGCCCCGGAGACGGCCGCGTTTCGAGCGTCCTCGCGTCGAGCACGTCCGCATGCGAGGCGTTGGACGTCTCGATGAGCGGCGCCTGCGCCGTCACCGTGACGGTCTCCTCGATGGCGCCCACCTCCAGCAGGATGTCGAGGGTGAGCATCGACTGGGTGGCAACGCGGATGCCCCGGCGCTCGAAGCTCTTGAAGCCCGCTGCGCGGCAGGCAGACGAAGGGGGCGGCAGAGAGCCCGCCGCTCCCCGCCGCCCCCTGACGCCCGACACCCCGAAGCCCGGGGCCCAGAGCCCAGAGCCTAATACCGATAATGCTCCGGCTTGTACGGCCCCTCCACGGGCACGCCGATGTAGTCGGCCTGCTCCTTGGTGAGCGTCGTCAGCCGCACGCCGAGGTGCTCGAGGTGCAGCCGCGCCACCTCCTCGTCGAGCTTCTTCGGCAGCATCAGCACCTTCCTGCCGATCCGCTCGGCGTTCTGGTGCAGCTCGAGCTGCGCCAGCACCTGGTTGGTGAACGAGGCCGACATGACGAAGCTCGGGTGGCCGGTCGCGCAGCCCAGGTTGAGCAGGCGGCCTTCGGCGAGCACCAGCACCGAGTGCCCGTCCGGGAACACCCACTCGTCGTACTGCGGCTTGATGTTGATCTTCCGGACGCCCTGCATCTTCTTCAGCCCGGCCATGTCGATCTCGTTGTCGAAGTGGCCGATGTTGCCGACGATGGCCTTGTCCTTCATCTTCGCCATGTGGGCGGCGGTGATGATGTTGAAGTTCCCCGTCGCGGTGATGAAGATGTCGGCCTTCTCCAGGACGTCCTCGAGGCGCACCACCTCGAAGCCCTCCATGGCAGCCTGGAGCGCGCAGATGGGGTCGATCTCGGTGACGACCACGCGGCAGCCCTGCCCGCGCAGCGCCTGGGCGCAGCCCTTTCCCACCTCGCCGTAGCCGAACACCACGGCGAGCTTGCCGCCGAGCATGACATCGGTCGCGCGCGCCAGCCCGTCGGGCAGCGAGTGCCGGCAGCCGTAGATGTTGTCGAACTTGCTCTTGGTCACCGAGTCGTTGACGTTGATGGCCGGGAAGAGCAGCGTCCCGTTCTTCATCATCTCGTAGAGCCGGTGGACGCCCGTCGTGGTCTCCTCCGACACGCCGCGGATGCCCGTCGCAATCTTCGTCCACGCGCCCGGACGTGCCTCGAGCTCCGCGCGGATCGCGTCGAGGATGACGCCCCACTCCTCGGGCTCCGTGTCGGGGTTGAACGCCGGCACCTTCCCCGCCTTCTCGTACTCGTACGCCTTGTGCACGAACAGCGTCGCGTCGCCGCCGTCGTCCACGATGAGCGTCGGGCCGCTGCCGTCGGGCCAGCGCAGCGCCTCGACCGTGCACCACCAGTACTCGGGCAGCGTCTCGCCCTTCCACGCGAACACCGGGATGCCGCGCGGGTTCTCGGGCGTGCCCTTCGTCTCGGGCCGGCCGACGACAACGGCGGCCGCGGCGTGGTCCTGCGTCGAGAAGATGTTGCACGACACCCAGCGCACGTCCGCGCCGAGCTCGGCCAGCGTCTCGATGAGCACGGCGGTCTGCACGGTCATGTGCAGGCTGCCCATGATGCGCGCGCCGGCGAGCGGCTTGCTGCCCTGGTAGCGCGCGCGCACGGCCATCAGGCCGGGCATCTCGTGCTCGGCCAGGCGGATCTCCTTGCGGCCCCACTCGGCCAGGCCGAGATCCGCCACCTTGAACGGCTCGCGGCCGGCGTGCTTCGCTGCGTCGAACGCGTGCATTTCCGTCACTGCTGATGCCATTGCACTCTCCTCACTGTCGGGTCACGGTCGTCGGGAATCAGGAATCGAAAGCGGTCACTCGGGAAACCGGGGCTCGGGCGCGGACGCGCGCCGCTCGCCGTAGGCCGCGAAGAGCGCCGGCCCCTTCACTGCGGGATCCACCGGCAGCGCGTGCAGCCGCACCGCGCCGAAGCCCGCGCTCGTCACAAGCTTCTGCACCTGGCCTTCGGGGAAACCGAGCCAGACGTGTCCCATCTGCTGCTGGTACTCCACGCGATCGTGCGGCAGCATGTCGACCAGGAGCAGGCGCCCGCCGGGCCGGAGCGCCCGCGCCGCCTCGGCCAGCGTCCGGGCCGGATCCGGCGCGTGGTGGAGCACCAGCGCCAGGATGGCGACGTCCAGCTCGCCGTCGGCGATGGGCAGCGCCTCGAGCGCCCCCCGGCGGAACGTGACGTTGGCGGCGCCCTTCAGTCGGCGGCGGGCGGCCTGCAGCATGTCGGCCGATCCGTCCACGGCCAGCACCTGGCGCACGTGCGGGGCCAGGAGCGCCGCAATCTCGCCCGTGCCGCACCCCAGGTCGCCGACGACGAGATCGCGACCGAGCAGGCCCAGCAGCGCATGCAGGTGGAAGGTCTCGCCGAAGAGGTCCCGGCGGAGCCGATCCCACTGCCCAGACGCGGACGAAAAGAAGGCCGCCGATTTCGACTGCCGGCGTGCCAGCACGCTCTCCAGACGGCGCGCGTCCTGGGCCGCGCCGCTCGTGAGGCTCAGCTGCTCGCGCACGAGCGGCCACAGCCGCTGCGCGCCGGCGTCGAGGTCCTCGACGGCCGCGCTGTAGAAGCTCCGCGTCCCGTCGCGCCGCGTCGTGACCCACCCCGCGTCCGCCAGCGTCTTCAGGTGGCGGCTGACCGTCGACTGCGGCAGCTGCACCACCGCGCAGAGTTCCGTGACGGTCAGCTCGTGGCGTTCCAGCGTCAGCAGCATCCGGCACCGGAGCGGGTCGGACACCACCGCCATGTGCTCCAGAATGCTGGCCGCCAGCTCGGGTGGAACGGCAAGGGCGCGGGTTTCTTTCATCCGTATATCCGGATGAGAGGATACATTGGGCCGCCCGCCCTGTCAACCCGGTATCCTTGAGACCCATGCCCCGCTGGTCGCAGCTGGCGTTGCCCGTCGCCTCGGCCGGGCTCGTCCTGCTGGTCGCCGCCCTCCTGCAGCCCATCACCGACCGGGCCTGGGCCCCGCTGATGGTCCCGGCCGTGGCCATCTGCGCCTGGTACGGCCGGTGGCCGGCCGGCCTGGGCGTCGTGGTCCTCGGCGCCGCGGGGCGCATCGCCGTCATCTCGCCGCCGCCGTGGGACCGGCCGCTCTGGATGGGCCTCTGGAGCGGGGCGCTGCTCGTCACGATCGTCCTCGTCGACCGCCTGCGGCAGGCACGCGACGACCGCGTCGAATCGGCCCACATCGCGCGGGAACGCGCAGACCGCGCGGCCCGTGCCGTCGCGGCGCGCCGTGCCGCGTTTCTGGCGCACGCGAGCGAGGTGCTGGCGAGTTCGCCCGACTACGAGACGACGCTGGCCGCGGTCGCCAACCTCGCCGTGCCGCAGATTGCCGACCTCTGCGTCGTCGACATCGTGCAGGACGACGGGTCGTTCCGCGCGCTCGCGGTGGCACACGTCGATCCCCTGAAGGTGCAGCTCGTCCACGAGCTGCGCGGGCTGCATCCCCTCGATCCCAAGGCGCCGTTCGGCCCGCCCAGGGTGCTTCGGACCGGGCATTCGCTCGTCTACTCGCTGGTCGATCAGCACGACTCCGGCGACGGGCCGGAGGTCGACCCGGCGGAGCTCCGCGTGGCCACCGCGCTCGGTATCCGGTCGTCGATGGCGGTGCCGCTGCTCGTCGGCGGGCGGCGCCTGGGCGTCATCTCGTTCGCGACGACCGATTCGGGCCGTCGCTTCGTGGCGGCGGACCTGGAGTTCGCCGAGGACCTCGCCCGGCGGGCCGCCATCGCCATCGACGCGGCCCGGCCGTAATCGCCGCTGCAACCTTTCCGAGCCCTGTCCCGTCCATGTGCTCACGGCGGACAGTCGGCGCGCACCCACGGGATTCTCGACGGGCTCGGTACACGCGCGTCAGCGGCGCGGCGCCGGATTTTCTGGCCGAACGAATCGTCCCCACTGCTACGAACCCCCAGGGAGCCAAGCCATGTTCTGGGACACACTGAGGTCCGACCTTCGCGTGGCCCTGCGCCAGATGACGGCTGCGCCGCTCTACGCGGCGCTCAGCATCGTGGCGCTTGCGCTCGGCGTGGGCGCGGTGAGCGCCATCTTCACGGTCGCCAACGCCGTGCTGCTTCGGCCGCTGCCGTACGCCGACGCGGACCGGCTGGTGCTGGTGTGGAGCCACAACACGGCCGAGGGCCGCCCCCGGAACCCCCTCTCGCCTGCCAACTTCCGGGATTTCCAGCGTCTGAACCAGACGCTGGCGGCCCTCGAGAGCTACTACACGTTCGTGACGCCGGAGGAGGTGCGCCTCGGAGGCGCGAACGAGATCGCCTACTCGGTGATCGTTACGCCCGGGCTCTTCGATCTGCTGGGCCGGACGCCGGCGCTCGGACGAGGCCTCGCGCCCGGCGGCGCGCTCGACGCGATCGTCCTGAGCCACGGCTACTGGCAGCGCCGCTTTGGCGGCGACCCCGGCATCGTCGGGCGCACGTTCGAGGTCGGGGGCGTGGTGCGGACGGTGGTGGGCGTCATGCCGGCGGACTTCGTGTTTCCGTACGGCAGCATGCTGGGGCCGGCCGGCTTCACGCGGGTGACCGGCGTGGACTTCTGGGCGCCAATGACGTTCGAGGGGCCGTTGGCCGCGCGGTTCCGGATGCTGAACGCGCAGGGCGAGCTCGTGCGCAACGTGCACTGGCTGGGCGCGGTGGGCCGGATGAAGCCGGGCGTCAGCGTCGCGGACGTGAACGCGGACCTCCGCGCCATCGCGCAGCAGCTCGCGCAGGCCTATCCGGCGTCGAACACCGGGTGGACGGCGACGGTGGTCACCGCGCACGAGCAGACGGTCGGATCGGCGCGGCCGGCGCTCGTGCTCCTGCTCGCGGGCGTGGGCTTCATCCTCCTCATGGCCGCCGTCAACGTCGCCAACCTGGTGCTCGCGCGCGGCGTGGCGCGTCAGCGCGAGCTGGCCACGCGCGTGGCGCTCGGCGCCGGGCAGACGCGGCTCCTCCGGCAGATGTTCACCGAGAGCCTGCTGCTGGCCGTCGCGGGCGGCGCGCTCGGCGTGCTGCTGGCGCGGGCAGGGGTGCAGATGCTCGTCGCGCTGGCCCCTGCCGACCTGCCACGGCTCGATGAGATCGCGCTCGACTGGCGCGTCGTGGCGGTCACCGCCGCCGTGACGGTGGTGACGGGCGTGCTCGTCGGCATGCTGCCCGCCGTGTCCGCTGCGCGCACCGACGCGCACGCGACGCTGCAGGACCATTCCCGCGGCGCCATCGGCGGCCGGTCCCGTCGGCGCATGCGCTCGGCGCTCGTGGTCGCCGAGGTCGCGCTGGCGGTGCTGCTCACGACCGGCACCGCCCTCTTCCTCCGGAGCTTCCTTGCGGTGCTCGACGTCGATCCCGGATTCCGGCCCGAGGGCCTGCTCACATGGCAGATCAACGTGCCGGATCGCCACGCGACGCCCGAGGCACGACGGACGTTCTACGCGGAGTTCTTCGAGCGACTGGAAGCGCTGCCGGGGGTCGTCGCGGCGGGCGGGACGACGCGCCTGCCGCTCGGCAGCACTTCGGTGACCACCACGATCGACATCGAGGGACGGCCCCGGCCGGTCGCGGAACTGCCGGAAGTCGAGTTCCGCCGCGCGCTGCACCGCTACTTCGAGGCGATGGGCATCCCCGTCATCCGCGGACGCGGGTTCGACCCGACGGACGGCCCGGACGCGCCGCCGGTGGTCGTCATCAACCAGACGATGGCGCGGCGGCTGTTTCCGGGCGAGGACCCCGTCGGACGCCGCGTTCGCACGGGCCCCGATCCGGAGCGCAGCCCGTGGATGACCGTCGTCGGGGTGATCGGCGACGTCCGGCACACGGGTCTCGAGGACGAGCCGGCGCCTGAGATGTACATCTCCGGCCGGCAGGGGCCGCCGGGATCGCCGTTCATCGTCATGCGGACGACCGGCGATCCGGGAGCCGTGGTGGACCTCGTCCGGGCCGAGGCTCGCGCCATCGATGACGACCTGCCGATCTACGAGCTCCGCACGATGGAGCAGGTGCGGTCGGAGGCGGTCGCGGGACGGCGGTTCGTGCTGCTGGTGGTGGGCGCCTTCGGGCTGCTGGCGCTCGTGCTGGCCGCGGTCGGCGTGTACGGCGTCATGGCGCTGGTCGTGACCGAGCGGACGGCGGAAGTCGGCATGCGGCTGGCCCTCGGCGCCGAGCCGCGGCAGGTGGTGTCGCTCGTGGTCGGCCAGGCTGCCCGGCTCGCGACAGCCGGCGTGCTCGTCGGCGGCGCCGCCGCGACGGCGTTGACGCCGCTCATGGCCAGCCAGCTCTACGGCATCGGCCCGATGGACCCGGTGAGCATGGTCGGCGGACCGCTCGCGCTGCTGGTCGTGGCGATCGTGGCCGCGGCCCTGCCTGCCCGCCGGGCGATGGCCGTCAATCCGGTGGAGGCGCTGCGCACGTAACCCTCGTGACGAACCCTTGCGGGGAACCGCGGAGCGCGCCGCCTGATCTACGCGATCTCTGCCTCGAGCCGCGTCACGAGGCCGTCGAGCTGTTCGACAACGGCGCGCACGGGCTCAGGGTGGGAGAGATCCACGCCCGCGCGCTGGAGCAGCGTCATGGGATGGTCGCTGCCGCCGGCGCGGAGCAGGTCCAGGTAACGGCCGACGGCCGCCGCGCGCGTGCGCTCGTCGCCGCTGCCGATATCGCGCATCAGCCGCGCGGTGGACGCGAAGCACGTGGCGTACTGGTAGACGTAGTAGGGCGACTGGAAGAAGTGCGGGATCCGGGCCCAGGTGGTCCGCGCGCGCGGCTCGGCCGAGAGCGTGTCGCCCCAGTACTGCTCGAGCAGGCGGCCGTAGATGCCGCTCAGGACGTCGGCCGTGACCGGCTCGTCCCGCTCGACCAGGCGGTGCGCTTCGAGCTCGAAGTCGGCGAACAACACCTGGTTGTAGAACGTGCCGACAATGCCGTCGATGGCGTGCTGGAGCAGGACGATGCGCTCCTCGCGGGTGGTGGCACGGCCCAGCATGTAGTCGAGCAGGAGCGCCTCGCTCAGCGTCGACGGCACCTCCGCGACGAAGATCGTGTAGCCGGCGTAGATGAACGGCTGCGTCTCGTGCGCGAGCAGCGTGTGCATGGAGTGGCCCATCTCGTGGGCCAGCGTGAACACGGCGTCGAGCGTGTCGTTGTAGTTCATCAGCATGTACGGGTGCGCCCCGTACACGGGCGCCGAATAGGCGCCGCTCCGCTTGCCCTGGTTCTCGTACACGTCGATCCAGCGGCCGTCGAAGGCCTGCCGCACCCGCGCCTGGTAGTCGCTGCCGAGGGGGGCCACCGACTCGACGATCCAGTCGAGCACGTCGTCGTAGGGATACTGCACGTCGATGTCCACGAGGGGCACGAACGCGTCGTAGACGTGGTAGTCCGTGAGGCCGAGCACCTGCCGGCGCAGCCGGTGATAGCGGCGGAAGGGCTCGACGCCGGCCTTGGTCTCGCGAATGAGGTTCTCGACGACGGCGGTGGGGATGGCGTTGCCGAAGAGCGCGGCATCGAGCGTGGTCCGATACCCGCGCGCGCGGGCCTCGAACCACTCGCGCTGCATGACGCCGGTGTACAGCGCCGCGTAGGTATTGAGGGCCGCGCCGTAGGTGTCGTAGAGCGCCTCGTACGCCACCCGGCGATCCGCCTGCTTTCGGCAAGTGGCCAGCAGCCGGCGGTACTGGCCGTAGCTGACCTCGACGGACTCGCCCGTCGACAGCGTGACGGTCGGGAAGCGGGCATCGGCCGTCGAGAGCGCGGCGTAGGCCTCGGCCGGCGCGCCCGCGAGCCGGCTCGACAGCGAGAGCAGGCGCTCGCCCGCCTGGTCGAGCACGTGCGCCTGCTGGCGGAACAGGTCTTCGATGGCGAAGCGGTAGACGGCCAGCGGTTCGCAGGCTGCCATCCACTCCTGCACGGTCGCGAGCGGAATGCGCAGCAGCTCGGGTTCGAACCAGGAGGTTGCCTGCCGCCAGCGGGCCAGCAGCAGCTGCACGCGCTGACGGCGCGCGTTCACCTCGTTGTCCCGCTGATCTTCGTCGTGCTGGAGCGACGCGTAGTACCAGATGCGGTAGAAGAGTTGCTCGATCTCGTCGCGCTGCGTGTAGGCCTCGAGCAGTGACGCCGCGCTCCGGCCGAGCGTCCCCTCGCGGCCGCGGAAGGCCTCGATGCCGGCCTCGAGATCGCGGTAGCCTCGCTCCCAGGCCGCCCAGTCCGCGAAGATCGCGGCGAGGTCCCACGTGTAGCGGGTCTCGACGGCACTGCGATCGGGAACGGTGGAGGAACGCAACGGGACGGCCGGCGACGACATGACCAGACGATCATCCCCCAATGGCGCGTGATGCGGCAAGGCATGACAGCCGCTTCGCCGCGCCGCTCAAAAAGAGCGTGCAACCAGCGTACTCCGCGGTACACTAGCGCCCGCATGCGCGCCGGCCGACGACTCGTGGGTACCGGCCTGGCGATGGCGCTGGCCGCGCTCGTCGCCGCCGGCGCGACCACCAGGCCGCTCGTCGTCCTCGTCAGCATCGACGGCTTCGGCTGGGACTACCTCGATCGCTATGCCGCGCCGGCCATTGCCGCGATCGCCCGCCGGGGCGCGCGCGCCGACGGTCTGATCCCCGAGTTCCCGTCGAAGACGTTTCCGAACCACTACACGCTGGTCACCGGTCTCCGGCCTGCCCGCCACGGGATCGTCTCCAACAACATGCGGGACCCGGTCGTGCCCGGCCGCTTTGCCCTCGGCGAGCTGGACGTCATCAGCGACACGCGGTGGTGGGGCGGCGAGCCGATCTGGATCACCGCGGCACGCCAGGGCGTGGCGAGCGGCACGATGTTCTGGCCGGGCTCGGACGTGGAGATCGCGGGCGGGCGGCCCGCCTACTGGCGGCCGTTCGACGACGCGCTGCCGAATCGAGCCCGAACCGACCAGGTCCTGCAGTGGATGGCCCTGCCCGAGTCGGAGCGGCCGCGGATCCTGACGCTGTACTACAGCGACGTCGACACGGCCGGCCACCGCCATGGCCCGGTCTCGCGCGAGGTCGAGCAGGCGGTAGCCGAAATCGACCGGGAGATCGCCCATCTCGTCGACGGGATCGCGGCGCTCGGGCTGGCCGGGGACACCAACATCGTGCTGGTGAGCGATCACGGCATGGCGGCGGTGTCCGCCCACCGCCGAATCTTCCTGGACGACTACGTCGACATGGCCGCCGTCGACGTCATCGACTGGACACCGGTGCTCGGCGTGGCGCCTGCAGCCGGCACCGTCGACGCGCTCCATGCGGCGCTGGCGGGCCGCCACCCCGCGCTCAAGGTGTATCGGCGGGAGACCATCCCGGCGCGCTACGGCCTCGCCGGCCATCCGCGCGTGGCGCCCGTCATCGGCATCGCCGACGAAGGGTGGACCATCACGACCCGTGAGCGCGCGGGGCGACGCCCGCCGGGGTTCGGGGATCACGGCTACGACCCGGCGGTCGCGCGCTCCATGCACGGCCTCTTCGTCGCCGCCGGGCCCGGCATCCGCGAAGGCGTCCGCGTGCCGGCGTTTGGCGGCATCCACGTCTACGAGCTGCTCTGCGCGCTCGTCGGCATCACGCCGGCGCCCAACGACGGCGCCCTCGCCGCGACCGCTAACGTCAGGCGGTGATGACCGCCGCAAGCGCGGCGAGGTCGGGGGGCATCCGCACAATCGAACGATCGCGCGCCAGCGCGTCGGCCAGCGCCGGCGGCAGCGGCACCGCGCGCCCGATGGCCGGTTCGACCACGTCGCGGAACTTGGCGGGGTGGGCGGTGGCGAGAAACACTCTGGGTGCACGGGTGCCCGGGTGCACGGGTGCGCGGGTGGCGCCCAGGTAGCCGATGGCCGAGTGCGGGTCGCAGAGGTAGCCGCGCCGCTCCAGGAGATCGCGGATCGTCGCGACCACCTCCGCATCGGCGTGCACGGAGCCGGCCACGAGCGCCCGCAACCGGCCCACGTCCTCGTTCACCAGCCACCGCATCCGTTCCAGGTTGCTCGGGTTCCCCACGTCCATCGCGTTGGCCACCGTGCGGCGCGAGGGCTGGGCTTCGAAGCGGCCGGTGGCCAGGTACTTCGGCACGACGTCGTTCGCGCCCGTCGCCGCCACGAAGCCCGCGATGGGAACGCCGAGCCGGTGCGCGAGGAGGCCGGCCGTGAGGTTGCCGAAGTTGCCGCTCGGCACCGATACGACCGGGGGCTCGTCGAACTGCAGCGCCGCCCAGGCGTAGTAGAGCGCCTGCGGCAGCAGCCGCCCGATGTTGATCGAATTCGCGGAGGTCAGTCGGGCACGGGCGGCAAGCGCGGGGTCGCCGAACGCCTCCTTGACGAGGCGCTGGCAGTCGTCGAAGGTCCCCGCCACGGCCACCGCCGTCACGTTGCCCCCGAGCGTCGTGAACTGGGCCTCCTGCACCGGCGTCACCTGCCCGTCCGGGTACAGCACCACGACACGGGTCCCCGGCAGGCCGTGGAAGGCCTGCGCCACCGCGCCTCCCGTGTCCCCGGAGGTGGCCACGAGCACGGTGAAGGGGGTCCCTCCCGCATGAAAGCGGGCCAGCAGCCGCGCCATGGTGCGGGCGCCGACGTCCTTGAAGGCGTGGGTCGGGCCGTGAAAGAGCTCGAGGGCCCACACGCCCGGTTCGACCTCCACGAGCGGCATCGGGAAATCGAGGGCGTCGGCAAGCAGCGCCGCGAGCGACGAGGGCGGGATGTCGGGACCGAACAGCGCCGGCGCACACGCGGCCGCGACGGCATGGAAGTCGGCGCCGCGCAGCGCCACGCATGCGTCGGCGCCGAGCGGGGCGAGCGACGCGGGCACGTACAGGCCGCCGTCGGGCGCAAGGCCGGCGGCGACGGCGTCGCCGAGGCTCGCGGGCGGCGACGCTCCCCGGGTGGAGACGAAGCTCATGGCCGCACGAGCCGGGCGCCCAGGCGGCCGACGGCGGACACCCACAGGTCGGCGTCCGCCCCGCTGCCCGCCCGGTACGCCGACAGCATGGCCTCGCCCACCAGGTGCGCCCGGTCGATGGAGGCCGCCAAGGCAAATATCGACGGCCCGGACCCCGACAGGCTGGCGCCGAGCGCGCCCGCCGCGAGCGCCGCCTGCTTGACCGCGCGGAACCCGGGCACGAGCCCGGCACGCCGCGGCTCGGCCACGTAGTCCTCCAGCGACCGCGACAGCAGACTCAGGTCGTTCTCGAAGAGCGCCGCGACGAGCGCACCGACGTTGGCCCACTGCCGGACCGCGTCGGTGAGCGGGACGGTGTCCCCGAGCAGCGAGCGCGCCATGCCCGTCTCCACTTCCAGGCGCGGGTGCAGCACCGCACAGGCCAGCCCCTCGGGCACGGGCAGACGGACGATCTCGACCGGGTCGATGCTGCGCGCGAGCACGAAGCCGCCGTAGAGGGCCGGCGCCACGTTGTCGGGGTGCACGGCGCCACAGCCGGCCCGCTCGCCCGCCATGGCACACTCGAGCAGCACGTCCAGCGACGCCGGGCGTCCCAGCAGCTCGTTGGCGGCGACGACGGCGGCAACGGCACTGGCGCCGCTGCTGCCGACGCCGCTCGCGAGCGGCAGCCCCTTGTAGACGGTCAAGGCCACGCCGCGGGTGGTCTCGAGGCGCCGGAGGAGCGCGCCGACCGCGGCGCCGGCCGTGTTGCGCGCGGGGTCGCGCGACAGCCGCCCGTCATCGCCGTGGATGGCGGCGATGACCACGCCGCCGCCGTCGGCCGGTTCGGCTGCCACGACGTCGCCAGGCTCGTCGAGCGCAAAACCGAGCGCGTCGAAGCCGCACGCCACGTTCGAGACCGTGGCTGGGGCGTAGGCGGCAATCATGCCCGCGCGGTCCCCGGCGGATCCGGACGGACCGGCACGGGCCGTCCGTCCGCGCCGACGGCCACGAGCACGACCTCGGCCTCGGTGACGCGGACGCGCTCGCCCTGGCCGGCGCCCCACCGCTCGACCTCGACGACGACCTTCACGGTGACGGATGTGGTGCCGACGCGCACGGTCTCGGTGAAGAAGTTGACGATGTCGCCCAGGAACACGGGCGCGTGGAACTCGACCTCGCGCATGGCCTTGGTGACGAAGCGATGCGGGGCGACCTTCCGGGCCTCGACGGCCGAGGCCAGGTCGATGTGGGAGAGGATGACACCGCCGAAGATGGTCCCGAGGGCGTTGGTGTCCTTGGGCAGCAGCAGGACCTTGATGGCGGGGACGCGCTCGGCCATGCCGATAGCTTACATTTCCCTTTCATCGTGGGCGATTTCGTTTATTCTTGATCGACTCCCGATGAGCACGGTCCTGAGCGGCAGGGTCCGCAACGGCAGCTCGGTCGCCTCGAAATGGACGACCGCCGAAGCGAGCGAACTCTACGACGTTCCGCGCTGGGGGCAGGGGTATTTCTCGGTCGACCCGAGCGGGCACCTCCTGGTGCACCCCACGCGCGATCCGCAGCGCTCGGTCGACCTGAAGCGCCTGGTCGATCGGCTGTCGCTCCGGGGCCTGTCGGCGCCCATCCTCATCCGTTTCACGGACATCCTCAAGCACCGCCTGGGCGAGATCCACTCGGCGTTCGAGCGGGCCATCCAGCAGCAGCAGTACGGCGGGCGCTACTGCTGTGTCTACCCGATCAAGGTCAACCAGCAGCGGCAGGTCGTCGAGGAAGTGCTCAACTTCGGCCGTCAGTACGGCTTTGGCCTCGAGGCGGGCAGCAAGCCCGAGCTGCTGGCGGTGGCCGCGCTCGCCGACAACGACACGCCCGTCATCTGCAACGGCTTCAAGGACGCCGAGTTCATCGAGATGGCGATGTTCGCCCAGAAGATGGGGCGGCAGATCATCCCGGTGGTCGAGAAATACACCGAGCTCGGCCTGATCCTGGAGTACGCGGAGAAGATCGGCGTGCGGCCGCAGATCGGCATGCGCGTGAAGCTGGCGGCGCGGGGCATGGGCCGCTGGCAGTCGTCCGGCGGCTACCGGTCGAAGTTCGGCCTGACGGTCACCGAGATCCTGCGTGGGCTCGAGGAGCTGAAGCAGCGGGGCATGCAGGACTGCTTCAGGCTGCTCCACTTCCACCTGGGCAGCCAGATCACCCACATCCGCATCATCAAGAACGCCCTCAACGAGGCCGCGCGGGTGTACTGCGAGCTGGTCAAGCAGGGGGCGGGCCTCGAGTACATCGACGTGGGCGGCGGGCTGGGCGTGGACTACGACGGGTCGCAGACGAACTTCGAGTCGTCGATGAACTACACGCTCCAGGAGTACGCCAACGACGTCGTGTTCCACATCCAGACGGTGTGCGACGACGCCGGCGTGAAGCACCCGACGATCGTGTCGGAGAGCGGGCGGGCCGTCTCGGCGTACCACAGCATGCTCATCTTCAACGTGCTGGGGACCACCGGGTTCGGCGAAGAGAAGATCCCGACGGCCGCCCGCGACGACTTCGAGCAGCCGGTCAACGACCTGATCGAGGCGTACCACGCGGTGACGCAGCGCAACGCCCTGGAGACGTACCACGACGCCCAGCAGGCGCTCGACATGGCCATGGGGCTGTTCACGGGCGGCTACCTGTCGCTCGAGCAGCGGACCCACGCCGAGAACCTGTACTGGGCCATCTGCGAGAAGATCTTCAAGATCTGCCAGAGCATGGACGACGTGCCCGAGGACCTCCAGGCGCTCGAGGAGATCCTGTCGGACACCTACTTCTGCAATTTCTCGCTGTTCCAGTCGATGCCGGACAGCTGGGCCATCAAGCAGCTCTTCCCGGTGATGCCCATTCACCGCCTCGACGAGCGCCCGGTGAACCACGCAGTGATCGGCGACATCACCTGCGATTCGGACGGCAAGCTCGACCAGTTCATCGACCGGCGCGACGTCAAGAAGACGCTCCTCCTCCACCCGTTCAACGGCGAGCCGTACTACCTGGGCGTGTTCCTCGTCGGCGCCTACCAGGAGATCCTGGGCGATCTCCACAACCTGTTCGGCGACACGCACGCGGTGCATGTGAGCCTCGCGGCCAACGGCGAGGAGACCGAGGGCGCCCGGGTCGACCACATCGTGAAAGGCGACACGGTGCGCGAGGTGCTGCGCTACGTGGAGTTCGATCCGGAGGTGCTGATGTCGAAGCTGCGCCGCGACGTCGAGGTCGCCGTGCACGCCGGGCGCATGGCCGACCAGCAGGCCGGCCGCCTCCTCAAGTTCTACGAGGAGGCCCTCCAGGGATACACGTACCTGGAGGACCCCAATGCCGACTAGGCTGGGGAGTTGAGAGTCGAGCCTTCAGATCTCGCGGTCACATCTCAACGCTGCACTCCCCGATCTCACATCGACTTGGCGAGGTGTCGTCGCCGGTGTTCCTGGAACCGGCGGACGGCCCTGTCGAACCGCTCCTGGAGCGGCTTGCGCAGCTCGGCCGGTACCGGGCCGAGTCGCAGCCAGGCGGCCTGGGCGCTGCGCAGCTCCTGCTCGGCGGCCCGCTGACGCGCTTCCTCGGCCTGCCGCGCGGCGCCGGCGCCCATGGTGTTGGCGGCGAGCGCCTCGCGCCACTGGCGCGCGAGCAGCTCCGCCGGTGACAGGTTGGCGGTCGACTCGCGCGCCTCGCCCGCCGGGATGAGCGCCTCGACCTTGGCGACGAGCTTCTCCATCTTCTTGCGCGTCACCTCGGTATCGAGCTCGGTTCCCGTGAAGGCCTCGGGCCAGCGCGCGACGAGCGCGAGCATGGCGGCGTTGACGCGATCGGCCAGCGGCATGAGGACATGCCGCGGCAGGTCGGGCCCCTGGAGCCAGCGCGCGCGCGCCGCCTGGACCCGCGCGTAGAGATCGTCGGGCGCGGGCGCGTCGGCCGCGTCGGCGGCGGGCACGAGCGCCTCGATCTCGGCCACGGCGGCCTCGCGGTCGTGCACCTTGCCCGCCAGCGCCGCCTGGTCGCGGTTCTTGAACCGTTCGAAGAACGTGTCGCAGGCGGCGCGGAAACGCTGCCAGACGACCTCCGACTTGTTGCGCCGCACCGGGCCGATCTTCTTCCACTCGGCCTGGAGCGCCTTGATGCGCTGGGCGGCGGCCTCCCACTCGGTCGACTCCGCGAGCTTCTCCGCCTCGGCGATGAGCGCCTCTTTCTTGGCCAGGTTGTCGGCCCACTCGTGCTTGCGGTGCTTCAGGTCTTCGTGGCGGCGCGAGAAGAAGCGGTCGCAGGCGGCGCGGAAGCGCTCCCACACGGCCTTCTCGTGGCCCCGCGTCACGGGGCCGATGGCCTTCCACTCGGCCTGCAGCGCCTTGAGCGCCTCCGCCGTGGCGACCCAGTCGGTCGAGTCGGCCAGCGCCTCGGCGCGCGCGCACAGCGCCTCCTTCGCCTTGAGGTTCTCCTGGCGCTCGGCAGCCTGCTGCGCGAAGAAGTCCTTGCACTTCTCGTAGACCTGCTGCTGGGCGGTCTTGAAGCGCGTCCAGAGCGCCTCGGCCTGCGAGCGCGGCGCGGCGGCGACCTGCTTCCACTTCTCCTGGAGCTGCCGCATCTCGGTGGCGGCCTTCTCGGGCTCGGCCTCCGCGTTCGGGATGAGCGCCTCCATCTTCGCGCAGAGCTCCTCCTGGATCTGGACGTTGGCCCAGCGCTTCCACTCCTCCGCCTCGCGCATCTCCTGGATGCGGGGCTGGACGGCGGTGCGCACGGCCTGCAGCCGCACCGTCAAGTCGTCGCGATCCTGCTTGCTCGGGAGCGGGCCCATGGTGCCGATGGCCAGCTTGACGTCCTTCAGGATCTGCTCGGCCTGCTTCAGGGTGAGCGATTCGGCAGCAGCGCGCGTTTCGAGCTCCTGGACGAGCGCCTGCAGGCGCTGCAGGTTCTCCTGCTGCTGGTGTTGCCTGGCGTCGCGCACCTCCTGCTCCCGGGCCTCGAGCGCCCTGGCGGCCGCCTCGTAGCGCGTCTTCAGCTCGGCGTCGACCTCGACCTCGCGCCCGATGGCCTGCCACTGCTTCCGCAGCGCGTACCACTGGTTGCGGACCGTGGCGTACTCGGCCGCAGCCGCGAGGACCTCGACCTCCGCGACCAGCGCGGGCGCGCGCTCGGCCAGCTCGCGCGCCTTGACGCGGCGCTCGTGGCGGCGCTCGGCGGCGCGGCACGCCTCGTCGAAGCGGCTCTGCAGCGACGCTGCCCACGTGTCCGGCATAGGCGGCATGCCCTCCCACGTGGCGCGCGCGGCGGCAAGCCGGTCCGCAAGGTCCTCGCCGATCAGCGCCTCGACCTCGGCGCAGACAGCCGCCCGGTCGGCCTGCTCGCGCGCCAGCGCCTCCGCCTGTCGCGCCGTCTCGGCACGCGCGGCTTCATCGGCCGCCAGGCGCTGGCGGACGGCCTCGGAGAGCTGCTCGAAGCGCGTGACCGTCTCCGACCGCACCTCGGCGTCGGCGAGAAGCTCGACCCAGGCGACGCGCGCGGCGGCATACGCCTCGCGCACCGCCTGGATGTCCCCCGCGGTGCCGAGCGCCTCCATCTGGCCGACGAGCTCGGCGGCCCGCTGCTGATCGGCCTCGCGATACTCCGGCTCGGCGGCCGCGGCCGGTGCGGCCGCTTCCTGCGCGCGCAGCAGCGCGCGCGCGCGCTTCTGCGCGGCTTTCGTCCGGGCCTTCTGGCCGATGGCGGCCAGGTCGGCGGCCGCAAGCGCGGGCAGCCGGTCGAGCGCGGCGACGGCGGCGTCGGCGAACTCGCCGCGCAGCACCACGTCCTGAAGCTCGGCCGCGTCGGCCAGGCGCTCGACCGCGAGCAGGCGCGCGCCGGGTTCGGCCGCGTGCCGGGCGATGCCGCCAAGCGCCTTCGGGTCGGCTACCCGCTCGGCCGCCGCGCGGCGACGCGCGTCATGCCCCGCGGCGCGGGCGACGGCGGCCAGCTCGCGCTCGCGTCCGAGCGCGGCGAGCGCGGCGATGGCCGCGTGCGCGATCCCCTCGTCGGCGCCGCCCGCCAGCGCGGCCAGCCGCTCGACGGCGGCCGCGCGCACCTCCTCGTCGGTTTCGTTGCGCACGAGCGCGGCCAGCAAGGCCGCGTCGGCGAGCCGGGCGGCGGCCGCGCGGCGGACGCGCGCATCGGCGTCCTCGCGCGCAAGCGTCGCCAGCACGTCCTGGTCGGTGTCCTCTAGTTCCTGGATGCCTTCGAGACGGGTGGCCGGATCAGGGTGCTTCCACTTGGCCTGGGGGCGGAGTTTGTCAAGGATTCCCATAACATCAACCCCGGACGGTTCCCACGGAACCACCCGGAGCCCTTCACTGGACTGGAGGAACGGGCTGTGCCGCGCGTCGGCACGACGTGGGCGCACGAGACGAGCAGTGACGTGTCGACGAGGTCCGCCAGGGGGCTGGCGGGGTGGAAGGGAGGACTTCCGAAGTCGGCTGCCACAACGGGCATGGGAACCGGCATTATCCCTCCGGGACGGGGCCGCGTGCAAACCCGGCCCCGTCCCGAGGGCCGGCGTCCTAGTCGAGGCTTCCCTTACTCTCCTTACTCCCCGAACCGCTCTCTGGCTGCTCCGTTGGCTCGACCGTCGTCGGCACGCACTCGAAGAGCAGGTCAGGCACAATCGTGACCGCACCGGCCACGGCCTCCGCCGTGGTCCCGAGACCTATCGGCACAAAGGCCGCCACGCCGGGTGTGATGTTCGACGAGAGGAGCACCTGCCGCTGACCGACTTCGATCTCCCAGAACCCGTCGGGCACACCGTAGATCGTGTAGCGGTAGCTCGGGCCGCTCGCCGTCCCGTTTCCTGCGGGCTCTTTTTCCTTCCCGGAGTCATCCTTCGACGTCTTGGTCAACTGTCTCCGAGGCTCGACCGAGAAGTTGGTGTTGGGAATGCGCACCTCGAGGCCAACGATGGCCCCGCTACACGAGACCACGCGCCCCGTGATGACGCCGAGCGGCGGCCCCGGGGGCCCGTCCGCCCCGGGCGGCCCTTGTGGTCCCTCCGGCCCCACCGGCCCTTCAGGTCCCTCAGGTCCTTCAGGTCCCTGGGGCCCGCGCTGACCAGGCGGCCCCGGAGGCCCCGGGTCGCCCTTCGGGCCCGGCGGGCCGTCGTTGCCTCTCGGCCCCTGAGGGCCGGCCGGACCCGGATCGCCCGGCGGCCCAGGTGGGCCTTGGGTGTTCCAGACGAGCAGGACCTCGTTCCGCCGGCAGGTCTCGCCAGGGCCGATGATCCGGATGCTCCCGCTGCCCCGCCGGTCATCATCGTCGCGGCCGCGACGGAGGTCGACCAGGGGACCCTGCACGCACGCCCGGATGACGCCGGGCGGCGTGCTGTTGCCACCACCAGTACCGCGGCCCTGGGCGGTCATCGCAGTCGGCCACGTCGCCGCTATGCCAACGGCGCAGGTGGCCACTGCGATCGCCCCAAGCCGCACGCGTGAACGAGGGTCGGACATGTGCGCGCTCCTGTCCCGAGGGACGAATGGCTTTGGCAGGGCGCTATCATGCCGCGTCGCGTGCCTCCGTTCAAGCCCGATGAGGCGACGCGTGCCCCGTTACCGCTCGAACGGCTGGAACGCGGCCGCCGGCATCCCGATGACGAACATCTCGTACTCGAGGAGCCCGGCTTCGTGCCCCGCCTGGCACCACGTTTCCACGCCTCGCCGCCCCTCCACGTCGGCCGCGAGCCACACGGTCGCCAGCGCGACGGCCCACCGCCCGTCGGCGTCGGCCGTCACCGGCCCGGCCGGACCGTTGATCGCAAAGCCTGCCGGTCCCTCGCCTCGCACCTCGCACACGACCGAGGCTCCGGGCTGCGCGGTGCCCGAGACGCGCACCCAGACGGCCGCGTAGCCGTTGGCAGGAAACGCGAGGGTGGCGACCCGTGCGTGACCGCTCAACAGCTGCGCCGGCGAGTACACACGCCCCGTGAACGCAGCCGGCGGGGCGGCACCGCTACCGGCGGGGCCTGCCGGCCCGACCGGTCCCTGGAGGCCGGTCGGTCCCTCGGGGCCTGGCGGTCCGGGTTCTCCGGCGGGTCCCGGCGGTCCCTGGGGCCCCGCCTGGTTCCAGCTGAGGGAGGTTTCGTGCCGGCGACAGGCGGCGGAACTTGCAACGATCCGGACGTCACCCCGGCGGCTGAGGCACGCGTGGATGACACCGGTGGTCTGCGCCGCTGACGGCCACGGGCAGGCGATGAGGCCGACGGCGACGAGGGCGGCCGCCACGAGCGGCCAGAAGGGAGCGGGACGACGCGCGGAGGCGAAATGGACCATGGCGCGACGGTAGGCGTCCGGCTGACTCGTGTCAAAGACTTACAAGACACTCCATCCATGTATGGCGATATCTCACTTCATTTTCCTACCTCATCTCTTGGCGATGCTCAGGCCAGATGCCAATTGTTAATTCGATATATCTACATACACACATATTTAAGTTGTCCGCCTTGCGTGTCGTCCTGAGGCGGGGGCCGTCGGTGTCCGGGCGGCGGCCGATCCTCGTCCGGGCGCCCCGAACCCGCCGGTTGCCTGAATTCATCGTTTCATCTACATTGGTGGATATGCAGGAGGCCTCGGCGCTCTTCCGGCTGCTCGGCGACGAAGCCCGCCTCCGTCTGCTCCGCGTCCTCGCCCGGGACCGGTTCAACGTCACCGAGCTCACCGGCATCCTCGGCCTCGCCCAGTCCGGCGTCTCGCGTCATCTCGGCCTCCTGAAGGACGCCGGTCTGGTCCGCGAGGAGCGCGACGGCGCGTTCAGCTACTACCGGCTCGCGCCTGTGGTCCGCGAAGAGGGCCACGGCGCGCTGTGGCCGCTGCTCGAGGCGCAGTTCGCCCGCGCCGCCGGCGCTCCGGAGCTCCGCGCCGACGATGCGCGCCTGCAGGAGGCGCTCAGGCTCCGCCGCGAGAATTTCGACCAGCACGCCGGCCCGGGCAGCCGCGAGCGCTGGCAGCTCGTCCCCGGCCGGAGCTGGGCCGCGTGGGCCCGCGCCCTCGGCCTGCTGATGCCCCCGCTCGACGTCGCCGACGTCGGCTGCGGCGAGGGCTACCTGGCCATCGAGGCCGCCCAGTGGGCGCGGCACGTCACGGCCATCGACCGGTCGGCGGAGGTGCTCGCGCGCGCCAAGGCCCTGGCCGCGCGGCGCCGCGCCGCGAACATCACCTGGAAGCGCGGCGAGATGGAGAAGCTCCCCCTCGCCGACGCCTCCATGGACCTGGTGCTGCTCTCCCAGGCCCTCCATCATGCCGTGGATCCCTCGGCCGCGCTGGCCGAAGCGGTTCGGGTCGTCCGCTACGGCGGCCGCGTCCTGGTGCTGGATCTCCGGGCGCACGAGGAGGCGTGGGTCCGCGAACAGCTCGGCGACCGGTGGCTCGGGTTCGACGACGACCACCTGCGGTCGCTGCTGGTGCGGGCCCGGCTCTCCAACGTGCGCGTCAAGGTAGGCGCGCGCAAGGCCGGCGACCCCTTCACTGTTCTGATCGCGTCGGGCACCAAGGAGCGCCGGCGCAGAGCGCGAGCGTGACCCGATGACCGACACCGCCACCCGGCTGGACGACCTGCTGGCCCGCCGCATCCTCGTTCTCGACGGCGCCATGGGCACCATGCTCCAGCGCCTGACGCTTACGGAAGCCGATTTTCGCGGCCAGCGCCTCGCCGACCATCCGCGCGACCTGAAGGGCAACAACGACATCCTCAACCTGACGCGACCCGATGCGGTGGCCGGCGTGCACGCCGCGTATCTGGCCGCCGGGGCAGACATCATCGAGACCAACACGTTCAGCGGCACGTCGGTCTCCCAGGCCGACTACGGGCTCGAGGCGCTGGTCTACGAGATCAACCGCGAGGGCGCGCGCATCGCCCGCCGCGTGGCCGCCGAGTGGACGGCGACCACGCCTGACCGGCCGCGTTTCGTCGCCGGCGCGCTGGGGCCGACGACGAAGACGCTCTCGGTCTCGCCGGACGTCAACAACCCCGCGTTCCGCGCGGCGACGTTCGACGAGATGCGGGCGGCGTACCGCGAGCAGGCGCTGGGTCTCATCGACGGCGGCGCCGACGTGCTGCTGGTCGAAACCATCATCGACACGATGAATGCCAAGGCGGCCATCGTGGCCATCGAGGAGGCGTTCGACGAGCGGGGCGTCCGCCTGCCGTTGATGATCTCGGTGACGCTGACGGACCGGAGCGGACGGACGCTCTCGGGGCAGACGCTGGACGCCTTCTACGTGTCGATCGCGCACGCCCGCCCGTTCAGCGTCGGCATCAACTGCGCGCTCGGCGCGCGCGAGATGCGGCCGTACATCGCGGAGCTGGCGCGCATCGCCGAGTGCTGGGTCAGCGTCTACCCCAACGCGGGCCTGCCCAACGTCATGGGCCAGTACGACGAGCAGCCCGACGAGACGGCGCGGCTCGTCCGCGAGTTCGCCGAGAGCGGCTACGCGAACATCATCGGCGGCTGCTGCGGCACCACGCCCGATCACATCGCGGCCCTCGCGCGGGCGGTCGACGGGCTGCCGCCGCGCCCGCGCGCGACGCACGACGGTCCGCGGCTCACGCAGTACGCCGGGCTGGAAGTGCTGACGCTCCGGCCGGACAGCACGTTCCAGATGATCGGCGAGCGCACCAACGTGACCGGGTCGCGCACGTTCGCGCGGCTCGTGCGGGCGCGCGACTGGGCGGCCGCGGCCGACGTGGCGCTGGACCAGGTGCGCGGCGGGGCCAACATCCTCGACGTCAACATGGACGAGGGCATGCTCGACTCGGAAGCGTGCATGACCGAGTTCCTGCACTACATCGCCACCGAGCCCGAGATTGCACGGCTGCCGGTCATGATCGACAGCTCCAAATGGTCGGTGCTCGAGGCCGGCCTCAAGTGCGTCCAGGGCAAGGGCATCGTCAACTCCATCAGCCTCAAGGAGGGCGAGGCCGACTTCCTCGACAAGGCGCGCGCGATCCGGCGGTACGGCGCGGCCATGGTCGTCATGGCCTTCGACGAGCAGGGCCAGGCGGACACCGTCGAGCGCAAGGTGGCCATCTGCCAGCGGGCCTACCGCCTGCTGACCGAGCAGGCGGGGGTCGATCCGACCGACATCATCTTCGACCCGAACGTGCTCGCCACCGCCACCGGCCTCGACGAGCACAGCGACTACGCCCGCAACTTCATCGAGGCCACGCGCCAGATCAAGGCCACGTGCCCGGGCGTCAAGATCAGCGGCGGCATCAGCAACCTCTCGTTCTCGTTCCGCGGCAACGACGTGGTCCGCGAGGCCATCCACTCGGCATTCCTGTTCCACGCCATCCACGCCGGCCTCGACATGGGCATCGTCAACGCCGGCCAGCTCGTGGTCTACGAGGACATCCCGAAGGACCTGCTCGACCACGTCGAGGACATCATCTTCAACCGCCGGCCCGACGCCACCGAGCGGATGGTGGCATTCGCCGAGCAGGTCAAGGGCACGGCGACGCGCAAGGCCGCGGACCTGGCGTGGCGGCAGGGCACGGTCGAGGAGCGGCTGGCGCACGCGCTGGTGCACGGCGTCGTCGACTTCATCGAGGCTGACACGGAGGAGGCGCGCGCGAAGTACGGGCGGCCGCTGTCGGTCATCGAGGGCCCGCTGATGCAGGGCATGAAAATCGTCGGCGACCTCTTCGGCGACGGCAAGATGTTCCTGCCGCAGGTGGTCAAGAGCGCGCGGGCCATGAAGAAGGCCGTGGCCTACCTCGAGCCGTACATGGACGCCGAGAAGGCGGAGTCGGGCGGCGGCCCGCAGGGCCGCGTGCTGCTGGCGACCGTGAAGGGCGACGTCCACGACATCGGCAAGAACATCGTGGGCGTCGTGCTCGGCTGCAACAACTACGAGGTGATCGACCTCGGCGTCATGGTCCCCGCCGATCGCATCCTGCAGGAGGCCGTCGATCGGCAGGTCGACATGGTGGGCCTGAGCGGCCTCATCACCCCGTCGCTCGACGAAATGGTGTTCGTCGCCGGCGAGATGCAGCGGCGCGGCATGACGCTGCCGCTCCTCATCGGCGGCGCGACGACGAGCCGCCAGCACACGGCCGTGAAGATCGCCCCCGCCTACGATGAGCCCGTCGTGCACGTCCCGGACGCCTCCCGTGTGGTGGATGTCGTCGCCAGCCTGCGCAACCCGTCGGCGAAGGCGGCGTTTGCGAAGGCGACGCGCGACGAGCAGGCGGAGCTCCGCGAGCGCTACGCCCGCCGCGCCGACCGCCCGACGCTCACCTACGCCCGGGCCCGGGCCAATCGCCTCGTGCTCGACTTCGTCTCGGAGCCGCCCGCCGTGCCGGCCTTCACCGGTGCGCGGCAGGTGGACCTCGACCTCGCCGAGCTCGTGCCCTACATCGACTGGACGTTCTTCTTCGCGGCCTGGGAGCTCAAGGGCCGCTTCCCGGCCATCCTCGACGACCCGGCCCACGGCGCGGCGGCGCGCGATCTGTACGCCCACGCCCGGCGCCTGCTCGACCGCATCGTTCAGGGCCGCCTGCTCCGCGCGCGGGGGGTGTACGGCTTCTGGCCCGCGCAGAGCGACGGCGACGACATCGTCCTGGCCACGGGCGACCGGTTCCCGATGCTGCGACAGCAGGAGGTCATCGCCGACGAGAAGCCGAACCGCTCGCTGGCCGACTTCGTCGCTCCCCGGGACAGCGGCGTCACCGATTATGTCGGCGCCTTTGCCGTCACCGCGGGCCTCGGCCTCGACGCGCTGGTCGACACGTTCGAAGCCGACCACGACGACTACTCGGCCATCATGGCCAAGGCGCTGGCGGACCGGCTGGCCGAAGCGTTTGCCGAGTACCTGCACGCGCGGGCGCGGCGCGACTGGGGCTACGGCGCGGCCGAAGGCCTGACGCCCGAGGCGCTCATCGCCGGGAAGTTCCGCGGTATCCGCCCCGCGTTCGGCTATCCGGCCTGCCCGGACCACAGCGAGAAGCGACGGCTGTTCGACCTGCTTGGCGCGCGCGCCCTCGGCATGGATCTGACCGAGTCGTGCGCGATGACGCCGGCGGCGTCGGTGAGCGGCCTGTACCTCGCCCACCCGCGCGCGCAGTACTTCGTCATCCAGCGCGTCGGTCAGGATCAGGTCGAGGACTACGCGCGGCGCAAGGGGATGAGCGTGGCGGAGGTCGAGCGATGGCTGCGGCCGGTGCTGGCCTACGAGCCCGCGCTCGCCCCGGCGTAGCGCTCACGTTGCCGGGCAGATCCGGCTCAGGTAGGAGATGATGGGCTCGGCGTCTTCGGCGTAGATGGTCCCGGCCATGCCGGCCATCTCGTACACGGTGCGCCTCCACTCGTCCTCTCCGCGCCCCGGGGAGGTGGCGGTCGAGCGGTCGTGGCAGGCGGTGCGGCGTTCCTGGCTATCGTGAAGCGCCTGGGCCTTCGGGCCTGACGGCCGCCCCGGGCGGCATCGCCCAGGTCTCCTCGTAGCTGTGCCCCAGCACGGCGTGCGGTTCGTACACCCGCTCCAGGCGCGCAACCTCATCGACGGTGAGGCCGAGGTCCAGGCTGGCCACGAGGTCGTCGAACTGCTCGAGGCGCGTGACGCCCACGACCGGCGCCGTCACCCCTGGCCGGCCGAGCAGCCAGGCGAGCGCCACCTGGATGGGCTTGACGCCCCTCGCCGCGGCCACCGCCGCAACCTCGTCCGCGACACGGTAGTCCGCCTCGGCATAGTAGAGCCCGTGGCCGTAGCCGTCGTGCGCCTCGCGCAGCGTGGCGTCGCGCCGCCCTCGCCGCCGGTTGCCCGCGAGGAACCCGCGGGCCAGGGGGCTCCACGGGATGACGGCGATGCCTTCCGCCCGGCACAGCGGCAGCATCTCCCGCTCTTCCTCGCGGTAGATCAGGTTGTAGTGGTTCTGCATCGAGACGAACGGCACCCAGCCGCGCGCGCGCTGCGTGTAGAGCATCCTGGCGAACTGCCAGGCGTACATGCTCGAGGCGCCGATGTAGCGCGCCTTGCCCGCCTTGACCACGTCATGCAGCGCTTCGAGCGTCTCCTCGATCGGCGTCTCGGGATCGAAGCGGTGAATCTGGTAGAGGTCCACGTAGTCGGTGCCGAGGCGCCGGAGCGAGGCGTCGATGGCCTGCAGGATGTGGGCGCGCGAGAGGCCGCCGGCGTTGGGATGCGTGCCGAGCGGGTAGAACACCTTGGTGGCAATCACCACTTCGTCGCGCCGGGCGAAGTCTGCCAGCGCCCGCCCGAGCACCTCCTCGCTCGCGCCCCTCGAGTACATGTCGGCCGTGTCGAAGAACGTGATGCCGAGTTCGAGCGCCCGCTTGAGGAACGGCCGGCTCTCGGCCTCGTCCTTCACCCAGGGACGCCAGGCGGAGGCGCCGTACGACATGGTGCCCAGGCACAGGCGCGAGACGCGGAGACCGGTGGCGCCGAGACGCGTGTAGTGCATGGGATATGTTAACGGGTGCACGGGTGCTCAGGTGCACGGGTGCCCGGGTGCGCAGGTAGACGGGTGCCCGGGTGCTCTGGGGGCACCGTCGTCAGTGCTCCACCCATCTCCTCCACCGGCGGTCTGCGACGATGAAGTACGGCGCCGCGAGCGCGGCGAGCAGGGCGGCGGTGCCGAAGGCCGGGCGGAAGCCGACGTGCTGCACGATCCAGCCCATGGCGATCGACCCGGTGCCGATGCCGGTGTCGAAGGCGCCGATCATGCCGCCGAACGCTGCGCCGCGGCGGGTTTCCTCGACGTGGCGCATGATGTAAGCCACGAACACGGGATAGACCGACCCGAAGCCCGTGCCGAAGCACAGCGCCGAGGCGATGAAGATCGCGCGGGACCCGCCCAGGGCCAGCAGCGCGAATCCCAGCGCCACCATGCCCAGACACGGGAAGAGCACACGCCGGTAGCCCACCCGGTCGGCCAGCCGGACGACGAACGGGCGCGTGAAGAGGATGGCACACGAGAAGGTCGCGAAGTAGAGCGCCCGAGGCGTCACGCCCTCGGCGTCCGCATAGAGCGCGACAAAGCTCGTGATGCCGCCGTACCCGAAGGCGTAGAGAAACAGCGTGCCCGCCATGCCGACCACGCGCCATTCCACGAGCCGCGCGAGGGCGAAATCGAGCGGACCTGTCGTCCGGTGCACGTCGTCGGGCAACGACCACGCGATGGCGGCCATGCCGAGATTGAGCGCCGCGGCTTCCAGGCACAGCAGGGTCCAGCCGCCCCGTTCGTACACCCAGAGCCCTATCGCCGGCGCGACGGCGACGGCGACGATCGTCGACAGCCCCCAGTAGCCGATCCCTTCCGCGCGGCGCGAGGGCGGCACCTGCTCGGTCAGATACGCCGCCGACGCCGACAGCAGGCCCGACCAGAACAGCCCCTGCACGACGACCAGCGCGAGCATCGCCTGGTAGCTGGGCAGCACGCCGTACAGCAGGGCGAACACCGTGAGCGCCACGCCGGCGATGACGAGCACGCGGCGCTTGCCGTAGCGATCGGCCAGCATGCCCGTCACCGGGGCCGACACGGCCGACGCGTAGGTGAGGAGCCCGAGGAAGAGGCCGGCGGCCGCCGCGGACCCGCCCAGCGCCAGGATGCGGAACGGGGCCGTCGGGAAGAGCTGGAACGCCGAGAGGAAGACCGTGAAGCTGAACCCGCACATCAGGAAGAAGCGCGGCGTGAAGAGCCGATCCGGGGCTGACATCCGACGACATCCGAGTATATCGCCCGGTCCGTGAGCCGGTTTCCCCACGGTCTGCACCTTCCCGGGCAGGAGGACGCCCTCAATGCCAGGCCCGTTCATCGCCGCCTCACGAGAACTGCACGGCCTTACGGCCGCCGCCGAGCGCCGGCTGCTGGTGCGGCTCGCCGGGCGCCTGCCCCACTCGGTCCACGCAGATCACCTGACGGCGCTGGCGGCCGCCGCGATGGCCGCCGCAGGGCTCCTCTATGCGCTGGCGCCGTTCTGGCCGCCGGCGCTGCTCGTGGTCAATTTCTGCCTGCTGGCGAACTGGTTCGGCGATTCGCTCGACGGGACGCTTGCGCGGGTGCGGGGTGAGGAGCGCCCGCGCTACGGGTTCTATGTCGACCACGTCCTCGACGCGGCCGGCATCACGCTGCTCGTCGCGGGCATGGCGGTGTCGGGTCTGCTGTCCCCGCTCGTCGCCGCCGTCTTCCTCGCCGCCTATCTGCTCGTGTGCGTCGAGGTCTACCTGGCCACGTATTGCCTGGCGTCGTTCCGCATGTCGTTCGCCGGCATCGGTCCGACCGAGCTGCGCCTGCTCGTGGCGGCCGGCAACGTCTCGGCCTACGTCGATCCCGTCGTCAGGCCCTTCGGCGTCCCGCTGCGGCTGTTCGATCTGGGGGCCGGCCTGGGCGCGGCGGCGCTCGGCCTTGTCTTCGCGTGGTCGGCGGTCCGGAACGGGCGCCGGCTCTTCAGGGAAGAGCCGCGGCAACGCCGCTAGCGGGGGAGGAACTCGATGGTGGCCGCGCGACGGCGCGGCGTGCGAAACCCGCGGACGTACCGCCTGGCCCCGGGCGTGGCGTACTTCGCCGCGTAGGCCCGCTCCAGCTCGTCCCGCAGGCGCTCGCTCCTGACCCGCCGCGCGCGGCACCGCACCTGCCGTTCGCCAACCTGGAGCGTGGCCGTCGGGTCGAGCACGACGGCGCGGTACCACCCGCCGGGGCTGGCCGTCCACGAGCGCGCCAGGACGCGTCCCCGAACCACGACGGCCCAGATGCCCGTGAAGCGATGGGACGAACGGGCACCCACGCGGATGCCGACGATTTTCGCCGCGTCGATCGCGGCCAGCAGCGGGCGTGAGAAGCGCGCGGGCATGTGCACCCTCCCCTGGCAGGTCACACCTGCAGCACGATTTTTCCGATGTGGGCGCTCGACTCCATCAGCCGGTGCGCCGCTGCCGCCTCGGCGAGCGGGAAGACCGAGTCGATCACGGGTCGGACGGCGCCCGCCTCGATGAGCGGCCACACGTCGGCGTGCAGCGCGCGGGCGATGGCGCCCTTCTCTTCCGGCGAGCGCGCACGGAGCGTCGAACCCGTAATCGTGAGCCGCCGCCGCATCACCTGCATCAGGTCGATCTCGGTCGTGGAACTCCGCAGGAACGCAATCTGGACCAGGCGGCCCTCCACGGCCAGCAGGTCGAGATTCCGGGCGACGTAGTCGCCGCCGACGATGTCGAGGATGACGTCGACGCCGTTCCCGCCCGTGGCCTCGCGGCACGCGGCGACCCAGTCGGTCGTGCGGTAGTTGAAGGCGCGTTCGGCGCCGACGCGCTCGGCGGCCCGGCACTTGTGATCGCTGCCCGCGGTGGCGAAGGCGCGCGCCCCGAACGCCCGGGCGAGCTGGAGGGCGGTCGTCCCGATGCCGCTCGTGCCGCCGTGGACCAGCAGCGATTCGCCCCGCCGCAGCCGGCCGCGCTCGAACACGTTGGTCCAGACCGTGAAGAAGGTCTCGGGCACCGCGGCGGCCTCGACCATCGAGAGGCCGGCCGGCACCGCCAGACACTGGAGCTGCGGCGCCACCGCGTACTCCGCGTAGCCGCCGCCGGCCAGCAGCGCGCAGACGGCGTCGCCCGGACGCCAGCCGATGACGTTCGGCCCGACCGCCGCCACGGTCCCGGCCACCTCGAGGCCCGGCACATCCGACGCGCCCGGCGGCGGCGGGTACTTGCCGAGCCGCTGCAGCACATCCGGCCGGTTCACGCCGGCGGCGTGCACCCTGATCAGCAGCTCGAATGGACCCGGGGTGGGGACAGGCCGCTCGGCGACGCGGAGCACCTCCGGCGGCCCGAACGACGGGATCTCAATCACGCGCATGCGACCGTGGTGCTGCGGCATCGGCAAGGGGTCGTTGTGGGTCCAGCCGCGCTAGCGCAGGCCCGACGGCAGCCTCGGCGACGACAGCAGCGCGCCGAACTCCCGCCATCGTCCGTCGCGGGCGCTGCGGGCGCGACGCTCGATGAAGGCGCGGACGAGGTCCTTCCCCAGGTTGTAGTTGATCACGTAGCTGCGGTACTGATCGAAGAACCGCACGCGCTGCTCGGCCCGGGGCCGCGGCATCATCGCGTACCGCTCGAGCCAGGCCGCGGCGCCCGCCGCGTCGAGCGACCCGTCCAGGTAGCGCCGCGCCGCCTCGTTGCCGGCGTACGACAGCCGCTCGACCAGCGCGGCAATCTCGTAGTACTCCGCCGCCCGCGACGGGTCGAGACCGGCGAGCGGAAACAGCACGTCCCGCTCGAAGACGAGACGCTCGTCGGCGGGGAACGCGACATCGATGCCGTAGTTGGCCGTGCCCTCGGCGATGAGCGACTGCGGCGAGAAGAGCGGGTAGACCGTGAACTCCATCCAGCCGCGCTGCCGCACCAGGTGATGCTCGAGCAGGACGTTGTAGACGTGGTGGCCCGGATAGCCTTCGTGGCAGGCCAGGTCGATGGCGCGGTCGATGTAGATGGGCAGATCGGTGTTGACCTGGATGAGGCTGCGGTAGTTCCCCTGGTACCAGTTGTATCCGCTCCACGACTTGCCCGTCACGTACTCGACGGTGAAGGTCTCGCCCGCCGGCAGCTCGAGGCGCGCGGAGGTTCGATCGCGGCAGGCCCTGATGGCCGCCTGAAAGACCCGGTCGAGGCGCGCCGGGGGAATGACGAACGCCGCCTTGTATGCCTCGTAGCGCGCGATGAGCGGGCCGTCGCCGGGCAGCCGCGCCTCGAGCGCCTTGATCGGCGCCTCGAAGGCGGACTCGGGCTGCGTGGGCGCCACGGCGTCGTAGAGCGCCTTCGATTCCTCGTCGAACGTGAGCCGTGTGCCGCCCAGCATGGCCACGCGCGTGCGCAGCGCCGCGAGCTGCCGGGTCAGGTACTGCACGCGCAGGCTCCACAGCTCCCGGTCGGCGGCGGCCGGAGCCGCGGGCGCCCGGGCCAGCTCCGCCTCGAGCGCCTCGGCGTCACGCGCAATGTCCGTCAGACTGCGTGTCGCCGCTTCGGCCGCCCGCCGCAGCTCGGGTGGGCCATAGTACGCGTCGACGTAGTCGGGGTCGTGCTGACCGACGGCCAGCACCAGCGAGACGTAGGCCTCGGCCTGCGGGCGCAGGGGATCGGCCGGCTGAGCGGGCGTGGTCATGGTCGTGGCGACAAGCGCCGCGAAGGCGGCGGCGACAGCGGTCCCGCGCGCAGGTCGGTCATTGGGCATAGCGTGCCTTGATCGTCGGTATGAGGTACTCGTGAAAGGCGCGCGCGAAGTCGAATGCCGGCCGGAACCCCCAGTCGGCCCGCGCCGCGCCATCGTCGACGTCCTCCGGCCACGAATCGACGATGCCCTGGCGCTTGACGTCGTTGACCCAGTCGATGCGGGCGCCGGGGAAGGCCCGCAGCACTTCGGCGGCAATCTCCTCGGCGGACGGGTTGAAGGCGCCGAGGTTGTAGGCCGTTCGCGACAGGCGCTCGCGCGGCGCCGCCGCCAGGACGAGCAGCGCATCGACGCCATCGGGCATCGCCATGAACGGGATGCGGGTATCGGGGCGCACGAAGCACGTGTACGGCTCGCCTTTCGCCGCCGCGTGAATCATCTCGGGCGCGTAGTCGGACGTGCCGCCGGACGGCACGGTCACGGCCGAGATGAGGCCCGGAAAGCGCACCGCCCGGAAGTCGACGCGGCCCGCCTGCGGCTCGGCCGACAACTGCTTGTAGAAGCGCGCGTAGTAGCGGCCCAGGTGCTCGCAGTACAGCTTGTTGCACCCGTACATCGTGGCCGGCGTCGTGAACTGGTCCTCGGTCACGCGGCCTGCGCGCCGCTTCGTCTCGACGTCGGGCAGCCCGTAGGCGGCGATCGACGAGGGATAGAGGAACGTCACGGGGCGGCCATGCGACTCGGCCTCCCGCTGCGCAAACTCGAGCAGGTTCAACGTGCCCTCCACATTCACCTGGTGGGCGGCCATGGGCGTGAACTCCGACCGCGTCGAGAGCAGCGCCGCGAGGTGAAACACCGTCTCGACTTCGAACTCCGCGAGAATGCGGTCGAGCAGGGCGCGGTCGAGAATGGACCCGACCACCTCGCGACGGACCAGCCGGGCGATGTCGGCGTCGAGCGGGTTCAGGTCGAGCGTCACGACGGGCGGGCCGCCCGATTCGGACAGCTTCGCGATGAGGCCATGGCCGATCTCGCCGTTGGCCCCGGTGATCAGCACGACGGGCTTGCGCATCAGGGGTTCTGCTCCACGCGCGGCAGGTACACGTCGAAGGTCGCCCCCGCCCCGCGGGCGCTGGTGACCATGATCGTGCCGCCCATCTGCTGGATGATGCCGTAGACGGTCGACAGGCCGAGCCCGGTGCCGCGCCCGGGCTCCTTGGTCGTGAAGAATGGCTCGAAGATCCGCAGCTGCGTCGCCTCGTCCATGCCGATGCCGTCGTCGGTGACCGAGAGACGGACGTAGGCTCCGGGCTGCAGACCTGTCTCGGCACCGGGCCCGTGCGCCGTGATGTCGACGTTGGCCGTGGTCACCCGGATGCGCCCGCCCTCGGGCAGCGCGTCACGAGCGTTGACGATGAGGTTGAGCAGCACCTGCTCGGTTTGTGCCGGGTCGGCCTGGACGTCGCCGAGCCGCGGATCGCGCGCGATCTCCAGCTGGACGTTGGGCCCGATCAGCCGGCGCACCATGCGGGCGACCGACTCGACCGTGTCGTTCAGGTTGAGGCGGGCGGTCTGGAAGTCCTGCTTGCGCGAGAACAGCAGCAGCTGGCGGGTCAGCGAGGCGGCCCGATCGGCGGCCTGCACCACCTCGTCGATGTCCGCCGACAGGACAGGGTCCTTGCGGAACCTGTGCTGCAGCAGCTCCGCGTTCCCGCGGATGGCCGTGAGCAGGTTGTTGAAGTCGTGCGCGATGCCGCCGGCGAGCCGGCCGATGGCTTCCATCTTCTGCGACTGGCGCAGCTGCTCCTCGAGTCGCGAGCGATCCGTGACGTCCAGCACGGTCACGAGCACGGCTGGCCGGCGCTCGTACTCGGTGGGCGCGCAGTACGCCTCGCCCTGCATCAGCGTCCCGTCCTTGCGCCGGGCGCGCGCGACGAACTGGACCGACTGCGCGCCTGCATGGCTGACGCGGGCCAGCTCGGACGCCACGAACCCGCGGTCCGCCTCCACGACGAGGTGGATGGGAGGCGAGCCGACCAGCTCGTCCGCCGCGTAGCCCAGCAGCTCCGCGCCTTTCGGGTTCACGTAGACGATCTTGTTGTCCTGGAGGATGTACACGGCCACCAGCGACTGCTCCACGACGGAGCGGTACTTCGCCTCCGCCTCGCGCAGCGCCTCTTCGGTGCGGCGCTGCTCGGTGATGTCGCGGGCCACCGCCTGGAATCCGCGGAACCGCCCCTCGTGATCGAACATCATCCAGGCGTTCTGGCCGAGCCACACCTCGCGGCCGTCCTTCGTCACGGCCATGAACTCGATGTACGAGGTCGTCACGCCCTCGTCGGTCTGCTTCAGGTAGTGCCGGAACACCCGGTTGCGATGATCCGGGTGAATGAACTCGGTGAAGCGGCGCCCGATGACCTCGTCGATGCCATAGCCGAACACGCGGAGCGTCGCCGGATTCACGACGCGGAAGTACCCCTCGGGGTCGGTCTCGAAGATGACGTCGGCGGCCTGCTCGAACAGGTAGGCGTACCGGCTCTCGGTGCCCCTCAGCACGGCCTCGAGGTCCTTGTTGGCCGTGGCGTCGCGGTAGTGGACGACGATGGCGCCGATGACGGGCTCGAGCAGCAGGTTCTGGGCCGTGCCTTCGACCCACCGGAAGGTGCCGTCATGATGCCGGCACCGGAAAGCCCCGATTTTCGAGGCGCCCGGCCGGTCCAGCAACTCCTCGACCAGCGCCGACCAGGCGGGCAGGTCGTCGGCGGCGACCAGATCGCGCAGCCGCGTGCCAACGAGCGCGGCCGGGTCGTAACCGAGCACGGCCGCCGTCGATCGGCTCGCCCACAGCACGACGCCTCGCCCGTCGACGGCAACAATCGCCTCGCTGCTCAGCTCGGTGAGCGCCGCGAGGCGCTCGGGCGAGGCCCAGGGCATCACGCCGGACTCCGACTGCACCCTGCTATTCTAGTCGCGCTTTGCGGTCGACTCTCGCCGTGCGGGGCCACGCCCTGGAGTACCGGAGCTGGGGCCCGCGGGACGGCCCTGCGCTGGTGCTGCTGCACGAGGGCCTCGGCTCGGTGAGCCTGTGGCGTGACTTCCCCGCGCGACTGGCCGCCCGCACCGGCCGCCGCGTCGTCGCCTACAGCCGCTCCGGACACGGACACTCCGATCCGGTGAGCCTGCCCCGCAGCGTCCGGTTCATGCACGACGAAGCCCTCGACGAGCTGCCGGCCGTACTCGACGCCCTCGCGCTCGACCGCGCGACGCTCGTGGGACACAGCGACGGCGGGTCGATCGCGCTCATCTTCGCGGGCGCGCACCCGTCGCGCGTGGAGAGCCTGGTGCTCGAAGCGCCCCACGTGTTCGTCGAGGCGCTCTCCCTCCGGAGCATCCGGCGCATGCGGGACGAGTACGCCACCGCCGGCCTGCGCGGTCGCCTCGCGCGGCATCACGGCGCCAACGTCGACGTGGCATTCCGGGGCTGGAACGACGTCTGGCTCGACCCGGCGTTCCGGACCTGGTCGATCGCCGACGCTGTGGCCCGCGTAAAGTGCCCGATCCTGGTGCTGCAGGGCGAGCTGGACGAATACGGCACGCCCGCCCAGGTGCTGGCCATCCACGCGCTGGCGGCGGGCCCCGTCGAGTCGCTCCTGCTGCAGGCGTGCGGTCACTCCCCGCACCGGGACCAGCCCGAGGCGGTGCTCACCGAGACGGAGCGCTTCCTCGGGCGATACGCCCAACGCGTCCATTCCACGGCGGGATGACCAGCGTGACCGGCCCGGCGGCCTGTGCCATGCACGCCAGCCGGATTACCGGCTGCGGCTCCGCCGCCTCGGCGTAGCCGCACTCCGCCAGCGTCTCCCGCTCACGCGCGTCCATCGGCGAGAGATGCTCGCGTCCCGACAGGACGCCGACCCAGCACGTGCCGCACGAGCACGACCGGCAGTGCACCGGGATGGGCCCCTCGCTGCAGCGGACGTCGCGCGCGCGGTAATCGCGGGCGTCCTGCCCCGCAGCCGTGGTGAGGTGCTGCGAGTCGACCAGCGGGAACCGCGCGGCGGGGTCGGCCTCGTCGAACACCACGGGCCAGATCGGCGGGCCGCCGCGGAGCCGGTCGAGCAGACCCCGGCGGCCGAGGCGGGCTCGGGCGTCGAGGACCTCCCCGGGACCGAGCGCCCGCTGGGCCGGCGGGAGGTGGACGGCCGCCGGCGCGGCCCGGAACGCGTCCAGGCCCACCTGCTGCACCGTGCGCAACGCGACCGCGATGATACCGGTGAGGACGCCGGCATCCAGGCCGTGCGCGTCCGAGACCGCCCCGGCGAGGCCCTTGACGTGCGCGGCCACATCCAGGCTGTCCGGCGCCGCCGGCCGGGCGACGAACGCGGCGACGGCCTCCCGGGCCTCCGGCCAGAAGCGATGGCCGTAGAGGAAGCGGTGAGAGGTGTGGATCTGATCGGCCAGACGCCAGCGCCCGGCCAGCGCCAGCGTGCGCGCCAGCCGCGCGGCGTCGCCGCTCTCCTCGATCGCGCGCTGCAGCGCCAGCGGAAACAGGTGAAACCAGATGCGAACCGCCGCGCGGTCCACCGGGTGCACCGACGGCTCCAGCCGGTCCACCAGCCGATGCCACGCGCCGTCGTCGTGCTGCGCCAGGAACGCGAGATAGAGCGTGCTCACCAGAGCGCCGCCTTCATCTCGGCAATGGCCATCTCGATGCGCCCGAGCTCCTCGAGCACCCGTTCGGCCTCGCGGATGGTCTGCGCCAGCGCCTCCGGCGACGGCACGGCGCCGCGCTTGACTTCCCACGCCAGGTCGCGCGCCGTCTCGGCGCACGCCCGGCACACGGCGAGCGTCCGCTCGTGAGCTTCGATGAGGCGCAGCGCTTCGTCCTTGGCGTCGGGCATCGGGGGAGATTCCGAGACATTCCGAGGGGCTCCGAAGGACCCCTCCCTACGTCCGATGGTAATCCGGCTTCCAGGGCGTGATCGCCTGCGTGATGGCGCGCGGGGTGAGGTTCTCGGCGACAGGCGTGGCGCCCAGCAGGCACCACCGCGTCCACAACTCGCTGGCCCACCCGAGCGCGCTCGCGCCGCTGAGGCAGACCGGCGCCGCCAGCCGGAGGGCCGACGCGACGCAGGCCGGCAAAGGGTGATGCGCGTGGGACGCTGCGCTCTGCGACGTCATGGCAGCCGGCCCTCGATCTCGTCGTAGACCCTGCGGATGGCGATGATGTCCTGCGAGTCGGCGAGGTACCAGTCCTTGTACGGCCCCCAGTTCGCCTGCTTGCGGGCCTCGTCGGGCGACAGACCCAGCTTGTGCAGCCGCTGCACCTCGGCAATCACGTACTTGAGCGCGCGCTGGTATTCGACCAGCTCCTCGCGCGACGCCCTGGCCTCCTCGACGAAGCCGTGGCCGGGGACGTAGATGTCGACATCCATCGCGAGCGCGCGGTCGAGCGTCTTCACCCATTCCGACGGATAAGCCGACCGCATCGCGGGAAACACGCGATTCAGGTAGGCCTCGCTCATGAACAGGATCTTCCGACCGGGCAGATGGACCATCAGGTCGCCGCCCGTGTGCGCACGGCCCAGGAACAGCACGTGCGCCTCCATGTCGCCAAGGTCGACGACCTCCGTCTCGCCCGTCATCGCGACCGGGGGGACGACCACGACGCGCGGCGCCGGCGGCGGCTGCCCCTTCTCGTTGGCCGCCTGCGCGGCCTCGGCATCGCGGATCATCTGTGCCCGCGCCGTGGGGTGCACGATGTAGGTCACGCCGGCCGGCAGCGCCGAGTTGCCCGCCGTGTGATCCCCGTGATCCGAGCCCACGACGTACCAGCGGAGCGGCTTGTCGGTGATGGTCCGGATGCCGTCGAGAAGGCGCCGGGTCGCCGCCGGGCTGCCCTGACCGTCCGCCAGCAGCACGCCGTCGCGGCCGACGACGAACAGGCTGACCGTCATCATGCCCGCCGCGTGGAAGTCTTCCCAGCCGTACACGTTGTCGGCGATCTTCACGAGCCGCGGGAAGTCGGATTTCGCGAACCCGCGCTTGTCGGGAAAGGCCGTGCGCGGCTGCGCCAGGGCCGGGAGCGGCGCCGCCGTCAGCAGCGCCGCGAACATCAGCGGCACGAGACGAGTCATGCCGCTGATGCTAGCACGCCAGCCAACGGCTCCTACCGCCCGTCGATGAGATCACCAAGGCCGAACGCGCGATCGAGGATCGATCCCTCTTCCTGCCGGCCACCGCCGGTCTGGGGCGCCGCCTTGTAGATGCGATCGGCCATGCGGGAGAGCGGCAGCGACTGCAGCCACACCTTGCCGGGGCCGGTAAGCGTTGCGAAGAAGATGCCTTCGCCGCCGAAGAGCGCGGTCTTGACCTTGCCGACGAACTGGATGTCGTAGTTCACGCTCGGCTGCAGCGCGACGAGACAGCCGGTGTCCACGCGCATGGTCTCGCCCGGCCCCAGCTCGACGTGATGCACGGTACCGCCGGCGTGGACGAAGCAGAGCCCGTCGCCCTCGAGCCGCTGCATGATGAAGCCCTCGCCGCCGAACAGGCCGACGCCGATCTTGCGCTGGAACGCGATGCCGATCGACACCCCGCGGGCCGCACAGAGGAACGAGTCCTTCTGGCAGACCAGGTGGCCGCCGAGCGTCTTGAGATCCATCGCCAGGATCTTGCCGGGATAGGGCGCCGCGAATGCCACGCGGTGCTTGCCCTGCCCGTGGTTCGTGAAGACCGTCATGAACAGCGACTCGCCCGTCAGCAGGCGCTTGCCGGCGCCGAGCAGCGCGTTGACCACGCCGCCTCCCTGCTGGCTGCTGCCGTCGCCGAACACGGTTTCCATCTGGATGCCGGGCGACATGTACATGAACGCCCCGGCTTCGGCCACCGCTGCCTCGCCCGGATCGAGCTCGACCTCCACGAACTGCATCTCCGTGCCGTGGATGGTGAAGTCGATGTCGTGCGCTCGACGCCCGGGGACAGCCGGAGGGGCAGCGACGCCCGCAGGTCCCGAGCCGCCCGTCGCGAGAAACGGCGCGAACGCCGGCACGTCCTTCACCTTCTGCCAGGTCGGCATGCCGGCCGTAAAGACCAGCGTGTCCGCGTCGATGCTGCCGTTCCGCAGGTTGGAGAGAATCTCCTCCTGCGCGACCGGCCCCACCTGGTGACCGCCGATGGCCATGTACCACTGCTGGGATCCGTACATCGCTGCTCCTTTGTCGGGCTTCGGGCGTCTGGGCCTCGGGCTCTCGGGATTCAGGCTCTGGGCTCTGGGCTTTAGGGGTTCGGGGCCGGGCCTTCGGTCGCGGGCCCGTCGTCGTCCGGCGTCGCGTCGATCCGGGCGGCGGTATCCGACTCGAGGCGGGCCACCGTGGGCGCGTCGAGACCAAGGCGATGCGCGAGCTGCGCCAGGTACACCCGCTCCGCGCCGCTGACCGACTCGTCGGCGCGCACGATAGCGAACGCCAGCGTATACAGGTCCGCCCGGTGCTGGGCATCGGTCACGCCGGCGACGATCTCCGCAAGCGACCGCGGCTGCAGGATCTCCTGCTCGACGATCGCCTCGAGCCCCACCTGGCGCGCCTGCTCGACGATCAGCCTGCGCTCGTCGGCTGACAGCACCCCGTCCGCGCGCGCCGCCGACACGGCCAGCCGGACCAGCCGCAGGATGTCGGGAGCCAGACTGGTCGGGGCCTTGGTCGGGCTGGCCTTGGTCGGGCTGGTAGGGCTGGTAGGGCTGGTAGGGCTGGTTGGGCTGGTCGGGCTGGTAGGGCTGGTAGGGCTGGTCGGGATCGGGGGCACACCCCCACCCACCCCACCTGCCTCACCTGCCTCACCTGCCCCACCCGCC
>JBFMCA010000004.1:0-96974 GCA_040754955.1 Acidobacteriota bacterium
GATCAAACCCCCGCCCCCGCCGCCCCGCTGAAGCGGCTCAGACCCTGGCGACGCGGGCGCCAAGCGCTTCGAGGCGCTCCACCAGGCGGCTGTAGCCCCGCTCCACCGTCTCGAGCGGCTCGACGCGACTCTGGCCATCGGCGGCCAGCCCCGCCGCGATGAGCGCCATGCCCGATCGGATGTCCCGGCTGTCGAGCGTCTTGCCGCGCAACCGGCACGGGCCGGTAACGATGATGCGGTGCGGATCGCACAGGAACAGATCGGCGCCCATGCCGCTCATCTGCTCGAGCGCGAACAGGCGCAGCTCGTAGAGCCAGTCGTGGACCAGCGTGGCGCCGGCGGCCTGGGTCGCGAGCACCGTCACCAGGCTCACGAGATCGCTCGGGAAGCCCGGCCAGAGGCCCGTGGTGATGCGCCCCGCGCCGGTCAGGGGCCCCGCGTCGACCCGGAAGACGCCGCCGTCGTAGTGGCAGCGGAGTCGCATCTTCCGGAGCACCGCCGCCACGACCTCCATGTCCACGTCGCGCGCGCCCCCGATGTCGATGCTGCCGCCCGTGATGGCGGCGACAACCGCCCAGCTTCCGGCCTCGATGTAATCGCCGTACAGCTGCTTGGTCCCGCCGCGCAGCCGACCCGTACTCTCGACCCGGATGGTCGGCGACCCCTCGCCCTCGATCCGCGCCCCCATCGTTCGGAGGAACTCACAGAGCTCGACCACGTGCGGCTCGCAGGCGGCATGGCGGATTTCCGATCGCCCGGGTGCGGCGGCTGCCGCCAGCAGGGCCGTCTCCGTGCCGGTAACCGACGCCTCGTCGAGATAGATCGAGGCGGGCTTCAGGCCCTCCGGCGCTTCCAGCAGGTGGCCGGGACCGGGCAGGATGCGGGCGCCCATCGCGGTGAGCGCGTCGAGATGGGTCCGGATGGTCCGCCGCGTCGGAAAATCGCCGCCTGGCGGCGCCACGTGGGCCCGGCCCCGCCGCGCGAGGAGCGGCCCGAGCAGCAGCACTGAGCCGCGCAGGCGCCCGACCAGCGCGCTCGAGGGCTCGTCGCTCGTGACCCGACGGCACGCGATCCGGAGCGTCGGGCTGCCGATCCCCTCGACGTCGGCCCCGAGGTCGAGCAGCAGCCGGCACATCACCTCGACGTCGGCGATGCGCGGCACGTTCTCGAGCACGCACGTCTCGTCGGTCAGCAGGCACGCGGCAATGAGCGGCAGGGCCGCGTTCTTGTTGCCCTCGACGTCCACCCGCCCGCTCAGCCGGTGACCGCCCTCGATGACCAGTGTCGACACTAGAACTCCCCCAGGTAGACGATCTCGTCGCCGAGCTCCACCCCGTACGCCGACTTTACGGCCGCGCGACAACGCTCGATGAGCGCCCGGACATCTGCGGCCGTTGCGCCCCCCTCGTTGACGATGAAGTTGGCGTGAACCTTCGACACCCGGGCGCCGCCCTCGGCCGCCCCTTTCAGTCCCGCCGCATCCACCAGCGCGCCCGCCGACGGCGGCATCCCGGGCGGCAGGCGATGGCGAGCCGGGTCAGGGTTCATGAAAATGCAGCCGGCGCTCGGCAGCGCCAGCGGCTGGGTGCCCTTGCGGAACGCGAGCGACGCGCGCGCCACCTGGCGCAGCGCCGCCGGATCGGCCCCGGGCTCGACGCGGAACGCGGCCCACACCACGACCTCGCGGGTCCGCTTGAGCCGGCTGTAGTCGTAGTCGAACTCCATGCGATCGCCCGGCACCTGCAGGATGGTGCCGTCGGCCCTCGCCAGGCGCACGCTGTCCACGAGGTGCCCGATATCGGTGCCCTTCCAGTGTGCGTTGCCGTAGATCGCGCCGCCCACCGTGCCCGGCGTGCCCGCCCACGCCTCGAGGCCCGCGAGCCCGCGTGTGATCGTCCAGCGCACCAGGCCGTTGATGGTCACCGCCGCGTCCGCCCGGACGAGCCGGTCCCCGATCATCGAGAGGGTGCCGCCGCGCGGGTGCACCACCAGCCCGCGGATGCCGCGATCGCCGATGAGCACGTTGGACCCCCCGCCGAGCAGCGTCACGGGCGCGCCGGCCTCGTGCGCGATCTGCAGCGCCGCGACCAGCTCGTCGCCGCTGCTGGTCTCCAGAAACACATCGGCGGGTCCGCCAACGTTGAACGTGGTGCGCGGCGCCAGCGGCTCGTCGAGCCTGACGCGATCGCCGAACCGGCGCTGCAGAGCCTGGACGAGTGCGGTCATGACGAAGCCGGCTCCGCGTATCGCAACAACTGCCGCTCACGCGCGATCAGCGCGGCCGCGGCCGCCGCCCGATCCACGAAGGCGAACTCGACGGCGTCGCCAGGGGCCAGCTGGCCGGCCACCGGCAGGTCCGCGCTGATCACCGTGCCGACCTTCGGGTAACCGCCAGCCGTCTGGCGATCGGCCATCAGCAGGATCGGCGTGCCGGCCGCGGGAACCTGGAGCGAGCCGAACGCGAGCGCCTCGGAAATGGGCTCGTCCTCCCGCCGTCGCAGCAAAGGCGCGCCCTCCAGCCGGTATCCCATGCGGTTCGATCGGGTCGAGATCTGAAACGGCGTCGTCGTCAACACGCTCAGCGCGTCGGGGGTGAACCAGTCGATCTGCGGGCCCGGGAGGAGCCGCAGGACGGCCCGCCCCTTGGCGGGCAGTGCCAGACCAATCGCCCGCCGCGGCCGGACAGGGGTCGGCGCGGCCGCGATGGGAAGCTCGTCGCCGGCCACAAGCGCTCGCCCGTCCAGGCCGCCCATGCCGCTCACGAGGTGGGTCGCGCGGCTGCCCAGGACAGGCGCGGTCAGGATGCCGCCGCCCGCGACCGCCAGGTACGCGCGCGCGCCCGCGGCGCGCCGCCCGAAGCGGACCCGGGTGCCGGGCTCGACGCTGAAGGTCGTCGCCGAGGGCACGACGACGCCATCGACCAGGACATCGAAGTCCGCGCCCGTCACGACCATCGTGGTCTGCGCGTCGCACTCCAGCTCCGGACCAATCAAGGTGATCTCGAGCGTCGCCGCGCCGTGGGGATTGCCGACCAGGAGGTTCGCCAGCCGATGCGAGAACGGGTCCATGGGGCCGGCTACCGGCACCCCAAGCGCCTGATGCCCCCACCGTCCGGCGTCCTGGACAGTCGTGAGCAGCCCTGGCCGCACGATCCGCAGCCGACCCTCGGTCACGACACGGCGCTTCCTGGCGCGACAACGAACCGCACCGTGTCCCCCGGCTTCGCCAGGGCCGCCTCGGCCCGCGCCGTGTCGAACATGCGCAGGTCCGTCCGGCCGATGAGCTGCCAACCGCCGGGGGTCTCGATGGGATAGACGCCGGTCTGCTCCCCCGCGATGCCCACCGACCCCGCCGGGACACGCTCGCGCGGGGCCCGGTGGCGGGGGGCGGCGATGGAGGCGTCGACCTTGCCCATGTAGGCAAATCCCGGCACGAATCCCAGCATGTAGACGCGGTATTCCCGAGCCGTATGGCGGGCGACGACCTCCGCGACCGTCAGCCCGGCCCAGGCGGCCACGGCCTCGAGATCGGGGCCGTCCGCGCCGCCGTACCGCACGGGAATCTCGATGGGCGCCCGCCTCGTCGCCGGCTCGGACCGCGGGAGCCGCGCCACGACGTCGGCCACCGCCCGCTCGAGCGCGACGTGATCGGTCAGCAGCGGATCGAAGTGCACACCGACCGAGCAGTATGCGGGCACCACATCCCGCAGCCCGGGCCCCAGCGTCCGTCTCAGCTCGTCGGCGATCGCGATCGCCTGGGCGTTGACGCCGGCATCGACCACCGGATCGAGCTCGATCAGGATCATGGCGTCGCCGCAGGGCCGGACGTCCATCACAGGGCCTCGACCAGCTTCCGGTGGATGCCGCCGAACCCGCCGTTCGACATCACGACAACCACGTCGCCCGGCGCCGTCTCGCGCGCCAGCGTGGCGACGATCGCGTCCACCGATGGCAGGTGCCGGGCGGCCACCCCGGCCGCAGTGAGATCCGCGACGAGCCGGGCCTCCGACAACCGCTCCGGCTCCGGCAGCGTCGAGCGGAACACCGAGGCCACCACGACGCGGTCGGCGGCCTGGAAGGCGCGAACGAAGTCGTCCTGGAAGACGCGGCGGCACGACGACGCCGAGCGCGGCTCGAAGACCGCCCAGAGCCGGCGGCCCGGCTCGGCAGCCCGCACGGCGGCCAGCGTTTCGGCCACGGCGGTCGGGTGATGCGCGAAGTCGTCGTAGACGCGCACCCCGCGCGGCTCCCCGATCAGTTCGAGCCGCCGCTTGACGCCGGCAAATCGCGCGAGCGACGCGCGCAGCGTGTCGATGGGGACGCCGAACTCCACGCCCGTGGCCAGCGCGGCGAGCGCGTTGCGGACGTTGTGGGTCCCGTGCAGGGGCACCGTGAAGCGTCCGAGGTCGGCCCCGGCGCGCAGCAGCCGAAAGCTCGTGCCCTGCCCGGCCGTCAGGTCCACGGCGCGCCACTCGCACCCGTCCGACAGGCCGAAGGTCTGGACCCGGCTCCGCGCAAGCGGCGCCAGCGCGGCCGCGTCCGGGCTGTCGGCCCCGATGAGCGTCAGCCCGCGCGCGGGCACGAGGTTCACGAGCCGCCGGAAGGCCACGCGGATCTCGTCGAGGCTGGCGTAGATGTCGGCGTGGTCGAACTCGATGTTGTTGACCACGGCCACCTCGGGGAGGTACTTGAGAAACTTCGCCGTCTTGTCGAAGAAGGCGCTGTCGTACTCGTCGCCTTCAATCACGAACGGACCGTCGGAACGGCCCACACGGTAACTGGACCCGCCCTCCCCGAAGTTCCGTGCCACCCCGCCGACGAACACCGTCGGGTCCGCGCCTCCGTCGGCAAGCAGCCAGCCGGCGAGCGCCGTGGTCGTCGTCTTGCCGTGGGTGCCCGCCACGACGATCGGGCGGGCCCGCCAGAGAAACGTCTCGCGGATGGCCTCCGGCAGCGACTGGTAGCGGACGCGCGCATCGAGCGTGCGCTCCAGCTCGACGTTGCCGCGGGAGATCGCGTTGCCGACGATGACCACGTCGAGATCGGCCGTGATGTGCTCGGCGCGGTAGCCCTCCAGAATCGGAATGCCCTCGGCGCGCAGGAACTCGCTCATCGGGGGGTAGACGTGCTCGTCGGAGCCCTGCACCTCGACGCCCCGACGCTTGAGGAGGGCCGCGAGCGTCGCCATGGCCGTTCCGCAGATGCCGATGAGATGCACTTTCACGAGACCGCCGCCTCTTCGATGATGAGCCGCGGCCGCGGCCGTGTCACGATCCGGGCCCGCACGCCGAAGGGCAGCGTCCACGCCGGCGCGGGCGTGTGTCCCGACGGAAAGCCGAACAGCACCGGGCCGGGCATCTCACGCGTCAGGTCGCGCAGCACGTCGCGGATGGCCGGCTGACCGCCCGGCTCGTCGCAGTTGGGAAACGCCCCGAGCACCAGCCCGGCGGCGCGAGCCAGCACGCCGGCCTGCCGGAGCTGGGTGAACAGACGGTCGACGCGATACGGACGCTCGTTCACGTCCTCGAGGAACAGCACGGCCCCGGGTGGCGGATCGCAGGCGAAGGGCGTGCCGAGCGAGGCGCCCAGCTGGGTGATGGTGCCGCCGACCAGCGATCCGGCTGCCTCGCCGTGCGCGAAAACGTCCAGGCCGTCCGGCGCGAGCTCCCCGGCGGGTCCCGCCTCGGTGAGGGCCGCCAGCAGCGACGGACGGTGATAGCCCGCCTCGCCGCGCGCCAGGCGCCCTTCCACCATCGGGCCGTGAAAGGCGACCACGCCGTGGCGCAGGTGATACCAGAGGAGCGCCGTCGCGTCGCTGTAACCGAGGAAGATCTTCGGGTCCGCAACGAGCAGGGACGGGTCGAGGTGCGGCAGCACCTGTGCCGAGCCGTATCCGCCGCGCACCGCGACGAGCGCCCGGATGGACGGATCGCGCCACGCGCCGTGAATGACGGCGGCCCTGGTTTCCGACGGCCCTGCGACATACCGGTCCGTGAGAAAGATGCGATCGTCGACGACGGGCTCGAACCCAAGGCGCATCAGCTCCGCGACTCCCGCCTCGAGATCTTCGCGGCGGAACGGGCTGGCTGGCGCCACGAGGGCGACGCGGTCGCCGGCCGTGAGCCGGCGCGGCCGCTTCACAGCAGTGCTGCCATCTCGGCAGCGACGATCTGGTGCTCCTCCCGGCCGAGGATGGTCTTGAGCGTTCGCAGCCGCTCCGACGGTCGCGGCCGCTCGGCCGCCAGGAAGCGCTCCTTGGCCCGGCGCAGCCGCGCGAGCGCGTCGTCGGCGCGGGCGCGCGGAATCTCGCCGGACTCGACGGCCCGCACCAGGGCCTCGAGCGCCGCCGCCTGGAGATCGACATTGCCGCTGCAGATGAGCACGCCGTCGCAGCCAGCCGTGACGGCGGATACGGCCGCGGCAGGCACCGCCGTGCGGGCACTGATGGCCTTCATCTCGAGATCGTCGCTCAGAATGACGCCCGTGAAGCCGAGCTCTTCGCGCAGCAGATCGCGGACCACGGCGGGCGACAACGTCGCCGGCCGCTCGGCGTCGATGGATGGCACGAGGACGTGGGCCGTCATGATGAAGGCAACGCCCGCGTCGATGGCAGCCCGGAACGGCGCGAACTCGACGGCGCGGAGCCGGTCGGGCGCGTGCTCGACCACCGGCAGATCGTGATGCGAATCGACGCTCGTGTCGCCGTGGCCGGGAAAGTGCTTGCCGCAGGCCGCCACGCCGGCCCCTTGCAGCGCCGTCACGATGGCCCGGCCCAGCCTCGCCACGTCCTCGGCCCGCTCCGCCAGCGCGCGGTCGCCGATGACCGGGTTCTTCGGGTTGGTGTGGATGTCGAGCACGGGCGCGTAGTTCAGCGTGACGCCGACGGCCGTGAGCTCCGCGGCCAGTGCGCGCGCAAAGCGCACGGCGAGTTCGTCCGACGCCGCGCGGCCCAGCGTGATCATCGGCGGCCAGCGCGTGAACGGCTCCTGGAGCCGCGCGACGCGCCCGCCTTCCTGATCGACGCTCACCCAGCCGGGCACATCGCCGCCGAGCGCCTCGAGATCGTGGGCCAGCTCGGCGACCTGCTCCGGCGCCTCGATATTCCGCCCGAACAGAATGGTGCCGCCGAGGTCGAACTCGCGCGCGAGCGCCCGGTACTCCACCGGCACGCTCGTGCCCTCGAAGCTGCCGATGAGCAGCTGGCCCAGCTCCCGACGGCTCGCAGGCGTCATCGACGAAATTATAATTGCGCCGTGCGCGTTCGTGCTTCGGCGCCGACCCGGATCGATCTGGCCGGCGGCACCATCGACATCTGGCCGCTGTACCTCTTCCATCCCGGCGCGCAGACGCTGCACGCCGCCATCAGCCTCCGCGCCCATGCCAGCGTCGAGGCCCGCGACGACGGCCGCGTCCGCCTGGTCTCGGAGGACACCGCGCGTGACGTGCTGCTCGAACCCGAGGCGCTGGCCCGGGACGCGACCCTCCCCCTCCTCGGACGGCTCGTCCACGCCTTCGCCACCGCGGGCATCACGCTCACCACCCGCGGCGAATCGCCGGCCGGGGCGGGCATCGCCGGGTCGTCAGCCCTGAACGTCGCCGTCTGCGGCGCCCTGGCCCGGTGGACCGGCCGCGACGACGCCCCGGAGCGGCTGCTCGACCTCGCCAAGGACGTCGAAGCCCAGGTCATCGCGGTGCCCACGGGACTGCAGGACTACCGGCCGGCGATGTACGGGGGCATCGCGGCCCTGGAACTCGGCCCGGGCCCGCCCCGGCGGGTGCCCCTCGACGTCGATCCCGCCGAGCTCGAGCGGCGCCTCGTACTCTGCTACACGGGCGCGCCGCGCAACTCGGGCACGAACAACTGGGACATCCTCAAGCGCCACATCGACGGCGACCGGCACGTCTTCGACTGCTTCGAGCGCATCCGGGACACGGCCGCGGCCATGCGCGATGCCCTGCAGCGGGGCGACTGGGCCGCGGTGAAGGCAGCGCTCGCCCGGGAATGGGACAATCGCAAGCGCCTGGCGCCCGGCGTGTCCACCCCGGCCATCGACGGCCTCGTCGCGGCGGCGCTGGCCGCCGGCGCCGGGGGCGCCAAGGTCTGCGGCGCGGGGGGCGGAGGCTGCCTGTGCTGCCTCGCCGAGCCGTCCCGGGTGCCGGCCGTCCGTGCCGCGCTCGAAGCCGGCGGCGCAACGGTGCTCGATTTCCGGATCGAACGCGAGGGTCTCAGGGTTGCCGCTGGATAACCTCGTCATCGCGCGTGTGCTGGGCGAGATTGGCGACCTGCTCGAAATCAAGGGCGAGAACCCGTTCAAGATCCGCGCGTACCGCAACGCCGCGTCGCTGGCCGCCCACTCCGCGGAGGCCCTCGGCAGCCTCGACGAGAAGGCGCTTCGGGCGCTCCCCGGCATCGGCAAGGACCTCGCCGCCCGCATCGGCGAGATCGCCGCCACGGGCACCTGTCAGGTGCTGGCGGATCTGGCCGCGGAGTTTCCGCCAGGCCTGCTCGACCTGATGCGCCTCCAGGGGGTCGGCCCCAAGACCGTCGCGCTGCTGTACCGCGAGTTGCGCATCGGCTCGCCAGACGATCTGGAGGCCGCGATCAAGGCCGGTCGGCTGCGCGGACTCCGCGGGTTCGGGCCGAAGAAGGAGCAGCTCCTCCTCACGGCCATTGCCGAACGGCGCCAGAACGCGGGCCGCCACCTGCTGGCCGACGCCGCAGAGGTCGCCGCCGATCTCGTCGCCTGGCTCCACGACGCCTCGCCCGCGCTGGAGTGCATTCCGGTCGGCAGCGTCCGGCGCGGCGTGGAGACGTGCGGCGACATCGACATCCTCGCCGTCGGCGGGGACCAGTCGGTCATGGAGCGGTTCGTCGCGCACCGCCGCGTCGACCGCGTGTTGGGGCGCGGAGACACCAAGGCCAGCGTGCTGCTGACCGGCGGGTTTCAGGCCGACCTCCGGCTGGTCGCCGCCGAGTCACGGGGCGCGGCTCTGCAGTACTTCACCGGCTCGAAGGCCCACAACATCGCGCTGCGCGACCTCGCCCTCGAGCGGGGCCTGCGGCTCAACGAGTACGGGCTGTATCGGGCCAGAGACGACGTGCGCCTGGCCGGCGAGACCGAGGAGGGCCTCTACGAGGCCCTCGGCCTCGCCTGGGTGCCGCCCGAGCTGCGCGAGAATCGAGGCGAGATCGAGGCCGCTCGCGACCGGACCCTGCCCGCCCTCGTGGAGCGGCGCCACCTGCGCGGCGATGTGCACATGCACACGACCGAAACCGACGGCAAGGACACGCTCGAGGACATGGTCGCCGCCGCCAGGGCCGCGGGGCTCGAGTATGTGGCCATCACGGATCACAGCAAGGCCCTGACCATGGCCAACGGGCTCGACGAGGAGCGCGTGGCCGAATTCGCGGCGCGGATCCGTGCGCTCGACAAGGCGACGCGGGGCCTGCGGGTGCTCGCGGGCATCGAGTGCGACATCCTTCCGGACGGCCGCCTCGACCTGGCGGACGACTGCCTCGCCGGGCTCGACCTGGTCATCGCCTCCGTCCACTCGGCGCTCAGCCAGGACGAGGCGCAGATGACCGCCCGCCTGGTCAAGGCCATCGAGCACCCGCACGTGGACATCCTCGGGCACCCGACGGGCCGTCTGCTCCGCCGGCGCGACGCCTCGCGCCTCGACATCGAGCGCGTGATCGCCGCGGCCGCGGCGAACCGCGTCGCCCTGGAGATCAACAGCCAGGTGGATCGCCTGGATCTCTCGGATGCGCACGCGCGTCTCGCGCGCGATCGCGGCGTGAAGATCGTCATCTCCTCGGACGCGCACGCACGCCAGGCCCTGGGCCTCACAGCCTGGGGCGTCATCGTCGCCCGCCGCGCGTGGCTCGAGCCGGACGACGTGCTGAACACGCTGCCGGTCGGGCGGTTCCTCTCCAGTCTTCGAAGGGCACGGTGAACCATGGCGAGCGACGAGCGCCGCGACATCGTCGGCGAAATCCGGGCCATCTACTTCGCGACGACACGGCAGACGATCCTCGACGACTTCGACCGCGCCATCGACCTGCTCAAGGCCCTGGACTCCGAGGAGGAGCGCGAGCGCGCCGCCGTGTACATGGAGGGCCTGGCCGACCTGCGCAAGGAGTTCCGGAGGGGCGGCCGCGGGCCGAAATAGCCGCGCGGCTACTTCTCGCCCGACATGACCCGCTTGCGCGCCGCGATGCGGAGGGGCTCCGGCACGTTGCGGTCCGTCGAGAGGTTGCGCAGGTCGCGGTCGTTCAGCCGCGAGAGCAGGGTCAGCGACACGGCGATGGGCGTCTTCGAGTTCTTGACCAGCCCCAGCAGGATCGTGTAATTCTTCGTCCACGCGCGCGTCTGTCCGATCGTGCGCAGCACGTCGTCGCTCACGTTGCCCATGCGCGCGATGCCCTCGATTTCGTTCTCCGTCATCTTCGGGCTGCTGAGCACCGCCATCGCGACCAGCTTGTTCGGATCGCGAATGAGAATCGCGCGCATCTCGCGCGAGCCCTTCATCGCCGCGCGCACCTTCTCGGGGACGGACATCGACTGGAGGCGCTGCACGATCGACGCGCGCTCGGCATCCGTCACCGCCTCGGAGCCGTAGTCCTGATCATCGGTGTCGACGAGCGGATCGTCGGCGGCCGACGGATCGGCGACCGGCTCGATCCCCCGGGCCACGAAGAACTCGCGCAGCTCGAGCGGCGCGTCCGAGCGCGCAATGAACGCCGCGATGAGGTGCGGGGGGATGCGGGCGAGCGTGGCTTCCGCGGTCGCCCGGACTTCCGCGTCGGCGTCGCCCGTCAGCATCATCAGCAGGCCGAGCTGCTCGACGGGCCGCGGGGCGACCGCGCCCTGCGCGGCCAGCAGGCGGACATCGCGCGCGACCTCGCCGCGCCGGAAGAAATCCAGCAGGGGCGTCCGCAGGCCGGCTTCCATCAGCGCTCGATGAGAAACGCGTCGTAGTCGTCGCGCGTGATCCGCGCGTCGAGCGGCGCGCCGCGCGCGCCCAGGAGGCGCCCGGCCACACCGTTGATGCTGAACTGCACGGCGCCGGCATCGTCGCCCGACAGCACGATCTCGCGGCTCATGTCGACTCGCAGGTGCTCGCCGGCGTTCATGACGCGCGCGCTCACGACGCGCCCGTCGGCAGAGACGCGCAGCAGGCACCGCTCCGTGACCGTGATGACCATCGAGACGGGCCGAGCGGCCGGCGGCGGAGCCTCGCGAAAGCCGCCCGCCGGCACAATCTCGGGCCGCCACTCGTCCGCGGCGCGCGAGGCTTCGACGGGCGCCGACGGCGCGACGCCGGACGTGGCGAACATCGTGAAGTACACCACCCCGGCGGCGACGGGCACCAGGCCCCCGAGAATGCGGAAGATGACCCGGCCGCTCAGCCGCGCGCCCCCATTCGCGGATCGATCGTCGCGCGCCTCGATCGCGGCCGGCACCAGATCGTCGGGATGATCCGCGAGAAACGCTCGCAGCGTCGCCTCCGGATCCAGGCCAACCTCCCGCGCGAACACGCGCACGATCGATCGACGGTAGATGCCCGCGGGCAGCTGCGCCACCTGATCGCGCTCGAGCGCTTCGAGCGATCGGATCGGCAGCTTGGTGACGTCCGCGATTTGCCGCAGCGACAGCCCGCGCTCGTCACGCGCGCGTCGCAGCCGTGCTCCTACGGTCCGGTCCTCGGGCATCGTGTTCCGGCGGCAGGGCGTCCGCCCTACCGGGTAATGCGACTTGGGTAACTGCCAGAAGTGCCTGTGAGATCAACAGACAACTTGGCCATCTTATTGGCCGTCCTGAAGTGAGTCAAACAGGAATCCGCAGCTCGGCCACGACTTTTTCCACATGGGTCGCCAGATCGGCCCCCGGCGCGGGCGGCAGGAAGGCGCCAATGGCCGCCACCCCGGCCACGCCCGCGCCCCGAAACTCGGCCACACGCTTCGGGCCGACCCCGCCGAGTGCCAGGACCGGGAGCGGCCAACCGGCCGCAACGATGGCGCGCAGCCCGTGCACCCCGAGCCACGGGGTCGGGGCCGGCTTGGACGACGTGGGAAATACGGGCGAGGCCAGCAGGTAGTCGACGGGGCCGGCGGCGCGCGCGCCCGCGGCGTCGTGGACGGACCGCCCCACCAGAAACGGCCGCGGCGCAAGGCGGCGGGCCGCCTCGGACGGAACGGAATCCTCCCGGAGGTGCACGCCGTCGGCGCCGGCGGCGGCGGCTACGTCGAGGCGATCGTTGACCACCAGCCGCGTCGGCGCGCCGGCGAGGGCCGCGCGCGCCGCCCGGACCAGCGCCGCGAGCACGCGGCCATCGAGGTCGCGTTCTCGAATCTGCACGAGGTCGGCGCCGGCGCGGCCCGCCGCTTCGACCAGCTCGACGACGAGCTCGGGACCCTCCTCGACCGGCCGGCCCATGGCGTCCGCCAGGCGGCGGCGATCGGTGATCAGGCAGACGAGCCCGTCAGCGCGGGTCATCGTTGGAGCCGCGGAGTCGTCCGATGACCAGATCCGCCAGCTCGGACAGCGCGCCCGCCAGGTTGAGCAGCCCAAGGCCGGAGATGGCGCCCCGCACGTAGTTGTTGGTCGTCAACTCGCCCAGTGCGGGCACGGCGTGGGCGAAGTAGTTGCGCTCCCAGAAGACCGACCAGGGCACCAGCAGCAGCAGCAGCCCCACTTCGAGCAGGAGGGCGATGAACAGGAGACGCCTGAACAGAGCCGTTACCCTTTGGCCTGAACCTTCGACAGCCGCTCGATGCGGCCCGCGACGTCCCGGTAGCCTCCGGCATCGGCCTCGAGCTCGACGAACACCGCCAGCGCGCGCGCCGGCTCGCCCACCGTCTCGAGGCAGTCTGCCAGTTCGTAGAGCAAGCCGCGACCGGCCTCGACGTCCGGGGCGGGAGCCTCAGCGGCCCGCTCGAACCACTCGACCGCCTTGAGGACCTCTCCCCTTCCGAGGAGCAGGCGGCCCAGCCGGGATGCCGCCTCGAAGCGGCGCCGGGGTGACAGCGCCGCCGCTTCGAGCGCCTGCACGGCATCGTCGATCATGCCCATCTCTTCATAGGTGAGCGCCAGCTGCATCTGCTCGCCGGCCGCTTCTTCCTGTGACTCGCGGTCGGCCTCGTCCCGGAACTGGCGGAACACCTGGTCGAGCGACCGGGCGGGCGGCGCCATCACGGGGGGCGCGGCGGTCGCGGGCGCTTCCCCTGCGTCGGTCGCGGGCACGGCCCTGGCTGGTGGCTTGTCCGCCGCCTTGCGCCCGCTCCTGACAAAGGACGCGGGCTTCTCGGCCTCGGCGGCGCCGGATGGCGCGGCGTCCAGCATCACGCCCTCGTTGAGGTCGAGCTTGTCCGTGGCGAGGAACGGGCTCTCGCCGCTCAGGCGCTCGGCGATGATCGCATCGGGGTCCGCCTCCCCGAGCATCTCCAGCGCGCGCCGGAATCGCTCGATGTTGGCTCGATTCCAGGGCTCGCGCGCGACGAGATCCTCGCTGATGATTCGCGCCTCGAGGCCGCGCCCGACGTCGAGATAGGCGTCGGCAAGCTGCGCCTGCGCCTCGTACATCGTCGCCTCGAGGCCGCCGTCCACGCAGATTTCCACCAGCCGCATCAGCGCCACGAGATGGCTCCGAACCCGCGTCACGAACTCGTGCAGCGCGGCCGCCGCGGCCGGGTAGTCGCGCGCCTCGACCGCCGCGTCGGCGACGGCATCGACACACTGGTAGGCCGCATCGGGCGCCGACTCGGCCACCCGGCACGCCATGGCGACCGCCTCGGCGCGCTGCCCAGGATCGAGCGTCAAGGCCTGGACCACGGCCGCCCGGCCCTCGGCCAGCCGGCCGGCCCTGAGCTCGATGTCGGCCAGCGTGAGCCAGAGCACGGGGTTGCTGCCGGCCGTCCTGGCCGACAGGAACGAACGGGCCTTGTCGAGATCGCCCCGAGCCGCGTAGGCCTGGGCCAGGTGAGCGCGCGCCTCGAAGTCATCCGGCTCGAGCCGGGCGATGTCGGCCAGAATGTCGAGCGCGGCATCCGCCGCCCCAGCCGCCTCGAGGCCAGCGGCGACCTGCCGGAGCTCCGCAGCCCCGCGGGCGACGGCCCGGGCCCGGGTGAAATCGCGGGCGTTCAGGTACCCGGCCAGCAGGCGGGACCGGACCGCGACGTCCGTCGGATCGAGATCGAAGGCCTGCTGGAACGACGCCAGCGCCTCGGTCGGGCGACCCAGCCGGTCGAGCTTGATCCCGACCTCGCGGAACTCGTTGATGGCCGTGGCCTGATCGCCCGCATCGATGGCGGCGCGCGCGGCTCCCAGCCGCGCCTCGAGATCGTCGGGATCGAGCGTCCCGATGCGGATGCTGATCTCGGCCGCGCCCTTGCGGTCACCCCGCGAGCGCCGGAGCTCGACGACGGCCTGCAGCGCCTGCTTGGCGTCGGCGAGCAGCCCCTGCCGGGCGGCAATCTCGCCCGATCGCAGGAGCGCGTATTCCTCGTGCGGCTTCAGCTTGAGGATCTTCTTGTAGAGCGCGGCGGCCTTCGGGAAGAAGCCCTCGGCTGCGAGGTGGTCGGCGATCTTGACGTACTGGGCGATGCCCTGGTCGAGCTGACCGGCGCGAACGTACAGGTCGCCGAGGGCGTTGGCGCTGTTCCAGTCACGCGGCTGGGCCTGGACAACGCGCAGGTACTCTTCGATGGCCTCGCCGATCCGCCCCATGCGGAGCGCCTTCTCGGCCTTCTTGAGCGCCCCCTCGCGATCGAACGGCGGCATCGGCAGCTCTCAGCTCAACGCATCGAACAGGCTGGGTGGCCTGAACGACCGGCGGTGCACCTGTGAATACCCGAACCGGGCGACCGCGGCCAGGTGCTCGGCCGTGGCATACCCCTTGTGACGGTCGAACCCGTAGCGCGGGTCCTCGGCGTGCAGCCGGTCCATCAGGCGGTCGCGGGTCACCTTGGCCACGATGGAGGCCGCCGCGATGGCCGAGGACCGCCGATCGCCGCCGGTAAGGCCCCGTTGCGCCATCGGCAGCTCCGGAATCCGGAACCGATCAACCAGCAGCGCGTCCGGCAGGGGGGAGAGCCCAAGGACTGCCCGCCGCATCGCCAGCAGGCTCGCCTGGTGGATGTTGATCGCATCTATCTCTATCGGCTCGGCGGCCGCCACACTCCATCCCAAGGCCGCGGCCACGATGCGGTCGTGGAGGCGCTCGCGCTCCTCCGGCGACAGCAGCTTCGAGTCTGCCAGCCCCGGGATGTGACGCTGGGGATCCAGAATGACCGCTCCTGCCATGACCGGACCGGCCAGGCAGCCGCGCCCCACCTCGTCCACACCCGCGACGAAGACGAATCCGTAACGGCGCAGCGCGTTCTCATCGGTGCGGCGCGCCCGCCCCTTGCGCATCGGCGACCTCCCCGCGGCGCACGCGACCCGGGGCGCTAGCCCTTCTTGACTTCCTTCATGCGCGCGGCCTTGCCCTTCAGCTCGCGCAGGAAGTAGAGCTTGGCCCGGCGCACCTTGGCGGACCGCACAACGTCGATCTTCTGGATGATCGGCGAGTGCAGCGGGAAGATGCGCTCGACGCCCTGTCCGAACGACACCTTGCGCACGGTGAACGACGCGCGGACGCCGCCGCGCCGGAGGTTGATGACGACCCCCTCGAACACCTGGATGCGCTCCTTGTCGCCTTCCTTGACCTTGACGTGCACCTTCACCGTGTCGCCGGCGCGCATCCGCGGCCGTTCCACCAGCTGTGCCTTCTCAACCAACTCCATCGCGCCCATGTGTCCCTGGCTCCCTTCTCTACTTCTTCTCGTCTCGCGCGCGGACGAGCCTGTCCAACATCTCCCGCTCGTCCGGTTCGAGCGCCGCGCCGGCCAGCAGGTCGGGCCGGCGATCGAGCGTGCGCTGCACCGCCTGCAGGCGGCGCCAGCGCCGGATCTCGCCGTGGTGCCCCGACAGCAGCACGTCGGGCACCCGCCGCCCGCGGTACTCCGCGGGCCGCGTGTAGTGGGGGTAGTCGAGCAGCCCCCGCGTGAACGAATCTGCCTCGACCGACTGCTCGTCGCCCACGACGCCGGGCACGAGCCGGCCGACGGCGTCGGCGATGATGAGCGCCGGCAGTTCGCCGCCGCTCAGCACATAGTCGCCGACCGAGATCTCGTCTGTCACGAGGGCCTCGCGCACGCGCTCGTCCACGCCCTCGTACCGCCCACAGAGCACCACCAGGTGCCGCCGGTCACGCAGTTCCCGCGCCACCGCCTGCGTCAGCGGCCGGCCGGCGGGCGTCGTCAGCACGACGGCGCCCGGCTCGCCGCGCGCCCGACGTATCGACTCGACCGCCGTGAACAGCGGTTCCGGCTTCAGCACCATCCCGGGACCGCCGCCGAACGCCACATCGTCGACCACGTGGTGCCGGTCGGTCGTAAACGCCCGCAGGTCGTGCACCACGATGTCCAGCAGGCCCCGCTCGCGCGCCCGGCCGATCACGCCCTCGGCGAGGCCCGCCTCCACCATGCGCGGGAAGATGGTGACGATGTCGATCGTCACGACTCCCGCCAGTCGCCGTTCAGCTCGAGCAGCCCCGGCGGCGGCGTCACGACGATTCGCCGCGCCGCGACGTCCACGCGGCAGATGGCGTCGGCGAGCGGGATGAGCACCTCGCTCCGCGCCCCGCGCACCGAGAGTCGGGTGGCCGCGGCATCGCCCTCAACCGCCGCCACGCGCCCGACGCGTTCGCCCGCCTCCGTGACCACCTCGCACCCCACGAGCTGGTGGTGATAGTAGCTGCCCGGCGGCAGCGCCGCCTGGTCGTCCGGCGGCACCCGCAACTCCGCGCCGGCCAGCGCCTCGGCGTCGTCCATCGACTCGACGCCCTCGAGCGTCAGCACAGGCCGTCCCTGATGGAACCGCACCGCGCGGATACGGAGCGGCCGTGGCGCGTGTCCGGGCCGGGCCGCCTGCAGCGTCGCCGACGGCCGGAACCTGAGCTCCGGGAAGTCGGTTTCGAGGTTGACGATGACCTCGCCCCGGTTCCCGTGGGCTCGCGCCACCACACCCACGAGGATGAGGTCGTCCCAGCCCATGGCCCCGGCCTCCACGCCCGTCAGGCGTCCCGGATATCCAGCGACACGCGGCGCCCGTCCGCCTCGGCCGCGGCCGCAAGCAGCGTCCGAATCGCCGCGGCGGTGCGCCCCTGGCGGCCGATGACCCGGCCCAGATCGCCGGGTGCCACGTGCAGCTCGAGCACCAGCCCGCCACGCCGCTCACTCTGGCCGACGCGGACGGCGTCGGGCCGGTCGGCGAGCGCTCGCGCCACGACTTCGACAAGCGCCTTCAGATCGGGGCCCGACGGCCCCTCATTCTGATGCGACATGGACGTCGAGCCCTCGCTCACACCGAGGCCGCGGCCGCCTCGGCCGGCGCGGCGCCGCGGTCCCTGGTCAGGTGACGCGCAAGCAGCGTGCGCACCGAATCGGAGGGCCGGGCACCCTGCTTGATCCAGTGCTCCACGCGCGCGCGATCGATCTCGACCGCCGCCGGCTTCACCCTGGGGTTGTAGGTGCCAAGCACCTCGATGAACGCCCCCTCGCGCGGGTCGCGCGCTTCGGCGACGACCACCCGATAGTAGGGGCGCTTCTTCGACCCCGTCCGACGCATACGAATCGACAGCATTGCGGGTCCTCTCAGCGTTAGGCTCCAGGCTCCGGGCTCTGGGCTCTAGCTTCCTGGCTACTGACTTCCTATTTCATCAACGAGAACGGGCCCTTCTTCTTCCGCTTCTTCGGCGCGGCGGCGATGGGCTCACCCGTCATCCTGCCCACCATCTTCAGCATCCGCTGCATCTCGACGAACTGCTTCAGCAGCCGGTTGACGTCCTCCACCTGCGTGCCGCTCCCGCGCGCGATGCGCTTGCGGCGGCTGCCGTCGATGATCTCGGCGTGCCGCCGCTCCTCCGGCGTCATCGATCCGATGATGGCCTCGATGCGCCGCAGCTGCCGTTCGTCCGGCTTCTGGTCGGCCGCCTGCTTCAGCGGCCCCATGCCGGGCAGCAGCCCCAGGATGTGCTCCAGCGGCCCCATGCGGCGCAGCGTGCGCAGCTGGTCCCGGAAGTCCTCGAGGGTAAAGCCGCCCCTGCGCAGCTTCTGCTCGAGCCGCTCCGCATCTTCGCGGTCGATCGCGTCCTCGGCCCGCTCGATGAGCGACAGCACGTCGCCCATGCCGAGGAGCCGCGACACGAACCGATCCGCGTGGAACGGCTCGAGATCCTCGATCCGCTCTCCGCTGCCGACGAACGCGATCGGCACGCCGACGACGCCGACCACCGACAGCGCCGCGCCCCCGCGCGCGTCGCCGTCGATCTTCGTCAGCACCACCCCGGTGACGCCCATCAGCCGGTTGAACTCGCCGGCGCTCTTGATGGCGTCCTGCCCCGTCATCGCGTCGGCGACGTAGAGCAGATCGATCGGCGTCACCGCCTCGCGAATCGCCGCGAGCTCGGCCATCAGCTCGTCGTCGATGTGCAGCCGGCCTGCCGTGTCGACGATCACGACGTCGTGGCCCGTGTTGCGCGCGGCGGCCACCGCACCGGTCGCCCGCGCGACCGGGTCCATCTGGCCGGCCGGATCGTGCACCCGGACGCCCGCCTTGGCGCCCATGACGGCCAGCTGCTGAATCGCCGCGGGCCGGCGCACGTCGGTCGACACGAGCAGCGGGTGGCGCCCCTGCTTCGCGAGCAGGCGGGCGAGCTTGGCCGACGTCGTCGTCTTGCCCGACCCCTGGAGCCCGAGCACCAGGACCACGCGGGGCCGCGCCGTCGACTCCTGCAGGCCGCCCTTCGCGTCGCCGAACAGCGCGATGAGCTCGTCGCGAACGATCTTGACGACCTGCTGGCTGGGCGTCAGGCTCTTCAGGACCGCCTGGTCCATCGCTCGATCGCGCACGCGATCGACGAAGGCCTTGACGACCTTGACGTTGACGTCCGCATCGAGCAGCGCCATCCGAATCTCACGGAGGGCGCCCTCGACGACGGGCTCGGTCAGGCGGGTCTCGCCCTTGAGCGAGGCAAACACCCCCTGGAGCCGGTTACTCAGCGCATCGAACATCGGGTCTCACGGCAGCGGATGCCCGCCGCAGCGCAAACCCTTATGCTACATGAGTTTCAGGACCGGAATCAAACCGACTCGAGCCGGTGACCCAGTTTCTCTTTCTTGGTCTTCAGGTACTTCCGGGTGGCCGCGGCGACCGGCACCTCGAGAGGCAGGCTGGCGGACACGGACAGCCCGTACCCCTGTAACCCGATGAACTTCCGGGGGTTATTCGTGAGCAGCCGCATCGTCCGCACGCCCAGGCTCCTGAGGATCTGTGCCCCGATGCCGTAGTCCCGCTGGTCGGGTTTGAACCCGAGCCGCTCGTTGGCCTCGACGGTATCGAGCCCCTGGTCCTGCAGTTCGTACGCGCGCAGCTTGTTGGCGAGGCCGATGCCCCGCCCCTCCTGATTGAGGTACAGCAGCACGCCGCGGCCTTCCGCGACGATACGCTGCATCGCGGTGTGCAACTGCGTGCCGCAATCGCAGCGCGCGGAGTGGAAGACGTCGCCCGTGAGGCACTTCGAGTGGACGCGCACCAGCACGTCGCGCCCCTCGCCGACCTCGCCGTGCACCAGCGCCAGGTGCGTCTCCCGATCGATCAGGCTCTCGTACGCGTGGATGCGAAACGCGCCATGGTCGGTCGGCAGATCGGCCTCGGCAACCTTGCGCACCAGGCTCTCGGTCTGCATCCGGTAGCGGATGAGATCGGCGATGGTGATCATCAGCAGCCCGTGGCGCCTGGCAAAGCGGGCCAGGTCGGGCACGCGGGCCATCGTGCCGTCGCGGTTCATGATCTCGCAGATGACGCCGGCCGGGTACAGGCCGGCGATGCGCGCCAGATCCACCGCCGCCTCGGTCTGGCCCGCGCGCACGAGGACGCCGCCCTCGCGTGCCCGCAGCGGGAACATGTGCCCGGGCCGCGCCAGGTCTTCGGGCCGCGTCTTCGGGTCGATGGCCGCCCGGATCGTCGCCGCGCGATCGGCCGCCGAGATGCCGGTGCTCGTGCCCCGCTTGGCCTCGATGGCGACACAGAAGGCCGTGTCGAACTTCGTCGAGTTCTTCGGCGCCATCAGCGGGATGTCGAGCTCGTCGAGGCGCTCGCCGGTCATCGGCATGCAGATCAGGCCGCGGCCGTGAGTGGCCATGAAGTTGATGGCGGCCGGCGTCACCTTCTCGGCGGCCAGCGTCAGGTCGCCCTCGTTCTCGCGATCCTCATCATCGACGACGATCACCATCTCGCCCCGCCGGAACGCCTCGACGGCCGCCTCGACCGTCGCGAACGGACTGCGGGCGCGCGCGCCCTTGGCAATCTTCAACCTGGCCTTGGCGGTCCTCATGGCTTCCTGAGCTCCATGGCGCGGACGACGTACTTGCCCACCACGTCGCACTCGAGATTCACGCGGTCGCCGGCCTTCAGCCCGTGCAGGGTGGTGTGCTCCCAGGTGAATGGGATGATCTGCACGTCGAGCTGTTTCTCGCCGAGGCCGGCCACGGTCAGGCTCACCCCGTCGACGGCGACCGACCCCTTGCGGATGAAGAACGGGGCGAGGGCCGGCGGAAAGCCGATGGTGAGCCAGTGCGAGTCGCCCTCCCGTCGGACGTCCTCGACGACGCCGATGCCGTCGACATGCCCCAGCACCATGTGTCCGCCGAGCCGTCCGGTAGCGGGCATGGCCCGCTCGAGGTTGACGCCCTGTCCACGCCGGAGCAAGCCGAGCGTGGTGACGCGCGCCGTCTCCGGGCCGACGTCGGCGTGCACGTCCTGCCCGTCGATGAGCATCACGGTGAGACACACGCCGGCGACGGCCACGCTCTCGCCCGGGGTCAACTCGTCGGCGAGCGGCGTTTCGATTCGGACGCGGAATCCACCGGCCATCGGCTTGACTTCGACGAGCGTGCCAACTGCCTCAATGATCCCTGTGAACATCGGCTTCGATCCAGACGTCCGGCCCGTAGGGCGCCACGGCGACCGGGCGTACCCGCGATAACGGCAGGGCGCGGACGTCCAGAAACGCCACACCGGCCTTGCCCGCCATGACCGGCGCGACGATGAGGTGCACCCGATCGACGACGCCCGCGTGCCAGGCCGCCCGGTGCATGCGGGCTCCTCCTTCGATGAGGAGCGAGCCGATATCCCACGCCAGCAGCCGCGGCAGGTCCTCCGCGATCGCGCCCGAGCCCGCGACGATCTGCGCGCCGCGATCGATCAGCGCCTGCGCCGCGGCGGGGCCGGCCTCGATCGCGGCCGCCGTCGTGACTATTATGACCGGCCCGTCGGCCAGAGTCGAAAAAAGGCGTGCAGCGGGCGGCGTCCGCAGGCGGCGGTCGAAGATCACCCGCGTCAGTGGCCGCGCGCGGTGACACTCGCGCACGGTCAGGAGCGGGTCGTCGACCAGCACGGTCTCGGATCCGACCCCGATGGCATCCACTTCGGCGCGCAGGCTGTGCACCCGCCGGTCGGCAGCCTGCGACGTCAGCTTCGTCCGCACGCCGGGACCCGCGGACAGGCGGCCGTCGAGGCTGATGGCCGCCTTCAGGATCACGAAGGGGCGTCCGCGCCGCTGCACCGTCGCGAACGGCGCGGCCAGGCGCGCGGCGTCGCCCGCGAGCACGCCGATGTCCACGGCCACGCCGCCGGCTCGCAGCGCAGCGAAGCCCCCGCCCGCCACGCGGGGGTTCGGGTCCTCCATGGCGGCCACCACCCGCGCCACGCCCGCCGCTCGAATGCGCTCCGTGCACGGACCGGTCCGCCCGGTGTGACAGCATGGCTCCAGCGTGACGTACAGTGTGCTGCCGCGGGCGGCCGCGCCGGCCTCCGCCAGGGCGTGCACCTCGGCATGCGGTCCACCCGCGGCGTGGTGATAGCCCTGGCCGGCCACGACGCCCTCGCGCGTGACGACCACGGCACCGACCATGGGGTTGGGCGTCGTCCGCCCCGCCCCCCGTCGGGCGTGGAAGAGCGCGCGGCGCATGTACGCCTCGTCGGTCACCACTTCTCCACGAAGATCGCGTCGACGTACTCCCGCGGCGAGAACGGCAGCAGATCGTCGATGGCCTCGCCGACGCCGACATAGCGGATGGGCAGTCGCAGGTCGTGCGCGATGGCGACGGCAATGCCGCCCTTGGCCGTGCCGTCGAGCTTGGTCAGCACGATGCCGCTCACCCCGGCGACCGCGGTGAACTCGCGCGCCTGGACGAGCCCGTTCTGTCCCACCGTGGCGTCGAGCACGAGCAGCACCTCGTGCGGGGCGCCCGCCACCTCGCGCGCGGCCACACGTCGAATCTTCTCGAGCTCCTTCATCAGGTTGGCGCGTGTGTGGAGCCGCCCGGCCGTGTCGACCAGCACCACATCACGGCCGCGCGCGCGCGCCGCGGCGAGGGCATCGAACACGACCGCCGCCGGATCCGCGCCCTCGCGCGCCCGGACGAGATCCACGCCGGCGCGATCGGCCCAGACCTGCAGCTGGTCGACCGCCGCGGCCCGGAACGTGTCGGCCGCGCAGATGAGCGGCGTCTGCCCCGCCGCCGCGAAGTGCCGCGCCAGCTTGCCCACCGTCGTCGTCTTGCCGGTGCCGTTCACGCCGACGACGAGCACCACGTGCGGCCGCGTGCCGTCGCGGACCGGCGCCGACGCGCCGTCGAGCACCGCGAGCAGCTCTTCCTTGACCATCTGCCGCAGGCTCTCGCCCCGGCGCCCGCGGCGCCGCACCGCCTCGACAATCTCCGCGGTCGCCGAGACGCCGACGTCTGCCAGGAGGAGAATCTCCTCGAGCGCATCCAGCGTGTCGACATCCAGCGAACGGCTCCGCCCATCGGGCGCATCGGCCCGCCCGGCGAGCTCATCGAACCGGTCGGATATCTGCCGGGCCGTGCGGGCGAGACCCTGGCGCAGCCGATCGAAAAGACCCATCTGATCGATTGTAGTGCGATCAGGTGTGCTCGTTCTTCTGACGTCGTCCCATCAGCTCGCAGACGGCGGCCAGCGGCTCGCAGCGGCCCGCCAGCACGCCGGCCATCTGTGCGGCGATCGGCAGCTCCACGCCATGCCGCGCGCCGAGTGCCAGCGCAGCCTCGGTCGTGCGCACGCCCTCGGCGACCATCTTGGTGCTGGCGACGATGTCGTCGAGCGCGCGTCCGTGCGCCAGCTCGATGCCCACGTGGCGGTTCCGACTGAGCTGCCCCGTGCACGTCAGCACCAGATCGCCCAGGCCCGCCAGGCCCGCGAGCGTCTCCCGTTGCGCCCCGAGCGCCACGGCCAGCCGCGTGATCTCCGCGAGCCCCCGCGTGATGAGAGCGGCCAGGGCGTTGTGGCCGAGCCCCAGTCCCTCGACCACCCCCGCCGCGATGGCGATGACGTTCTTGAGCGCGCCGCCGATCTCGACGCCCACGACGTCGGCGCTGCCGTAGAGCCGGAGCGCGCCCGAGCGGAACTCGGTCTGCACGCGCTCGACCACGTCCGATGCGGACGAGGCGACGACCACCGCGGTCGGCAGCTCGCGGGCGAGCTCGGCGGCGAAGGTCGGCCCCGAGAGCACGGCCTGGGCCGGCACGCCGGGGAACTCCTCCGCCAGCACCTCCGACATGCGCGCCAGCGTGCCTGTCTCGATCCCCTTCGTCGCGCTGACAACGATCGTGGCCGGATCGAGATGGGCGGAGGCCTGGCGCGCCACCTGGCGCAGGCCGTGCGACGGCACCGCCATCACCACGATGCCGGCGCCGCGCACGGCGTCCGCGACGGCGGTCACCGGCGCCAGCGAGTCCGGGAACATCACGTCCGGCAGGTAGACCGCGTTGGCGCGCCGGCGTGCGAGGTCGGCGACAAGCGCGGTGTCCCGGCCCCACAGGCGCACCTCGTGTCCCACCCGCGCCAGATGAATAGCCAGCGACGTGCCCCAGCTGCCTGCGCCGAGGACCGCCACTCTCATGCCCGTTGCCCCAGCCGGCGCTCCGTGCCGGCATGCAGGCGCGCGAGGTTGCCGCGATGGCGCCCGATGATGAGCGCGGCGGCCGCGACGCCCCCGAAGACCACCGGCGCGGTCGCGTTGGTGAGCCACGCCAGCGCTGGCAGCGCGGCCGTGGCCATAATCGAGCCGAGCGACACATACCGCGTGATCCACACCGTCGTCACGAAGACGCCGGCCGCGATCAGCGTGGCCAACGGCGCCAGCACCGCGAACGCCCCCGCCGCCGTCGCCACCCCTTTCCCGCCACGGAAGCGGAGCCAGATGGGATACACGTGTCCGATGATGGCCGCCACGCCGGCCGAGACGCCAGCCAGGCCCGCGCTCTCGCGCGCCGCGAGCGCGACGCTCGCCGCGCCCTTCGCCAGGTCCAGCCCCATGACGAGGAGCGCGATGGCCAGGCCCGTGGCGCGATAGACGTTGGTAGCGCCCACGTTCCCGCTGCCCACTCGGCGCAGGTCGATGCCGCGGAGGCGGCTGGTGACGACATACCCAATCGGGAGCGACCCGACGCCGTAGCCGACGAGCAGCGGACCGAGGACTTCCATCATGCGAGCGGGGTCCTGAGGACGGCAGTATACGATGGGCCTCGCGGCGAGAGCCGGCTCTCGACGAGCACCACTTCGTCGACGCGCGATCGTGTCGGCCGCACGTCGACGGACGCGAGCGCGTCGGACCACGGCACGCCCAGCCCGGGCTCGCGCACGCGCGCGAGCGTGAGATGCGGGCGGAACGCACGCGCGTCAGGCGGCACGCCCGCACCCGCCAGCCGCCGGCCCACGTCCGCCGCCAGCGCCTCCAGCGCGGCGCCGCCCTCACGGCAGCCCATCCAGATCACCCGCGGCGCGCGCGACGCGCCGAAGGTCCCCAGCCCGTCCCAGGTCACCGTAAAGGCCGGCTCGGTGAACGGCGCCGCGAGCGCGTCCTGAACCCGCGCCGCCAACGGCGGGTCGGCCTCGCCGATAAAGCGCAGCGTCAGATGCGCGCGGCCGGGATCCACCCACGTCACGCGCGGCGCCCTCCGGGACGCCCGGAGCCGCGCCTCCACCTCCCGCCGGAGGCGCGCCAGCTCAGCGCGGGTGTCCCCCCCGATCTCCACGGCCGCGAACAGCCTCATCCCCCGCCGCGGCGCCCGCTCGGCGGCATGACCCAGTCTCCGTCAGCCTCCCGCGCCTCGAGGCGCCGCCGCACCATGTCGAGCGCGGTCACCGCCGAGAAGGTCCGCACGAGTTCGCGGTTCCCCGGGAATCGGAAGGTGCGCGCCCGCGCGTCGGGCGCCGCGACCGCGATGCAGACCGTGCCGACCGGCTTGTCGTCGCTGCCGCCGCCCGGTCCGGCAATGCCCGTGATCCCGACGCCAATGTCCACGCCCGCCCGGGTTCGCACGGCCATCGCCATCCGAGCCGCAACCGCCTCGCTGACGGCGCCGTGCTCGGCGATGAGATCCGCCGGCACGCCGAGCAGATCCGTCTTCGCCGCGTTCGAATACACGACGACGCCGCGCTCCACGTAGTCGGAGCTTCCGGGCACGTCCGTGAGCCTCGTCGTCGCCAGCCCGCCGGTGCAGGACTCGGCCAGGGCAATGCGAAGGCCGCGCCCGCGCAGCAGGTCGCCGACGACCTCCTCCAGGCTCCGGCCGTCGCGGCTGACGATGTCGGGGCCCAGGACCGCGTCGATCTCGGCAACCGCCGCGTCGAGCGCCGCGGCCCCCAGCGCCGCATCGCCGGAGCGCGCCGACAGGTGGAGTTCGATGAGCCCCGGCACCGACAGGATCGTCGTCGCGATGGGCGGCGTTCGCGCGGTCCAGGACGAGTAGATGGGCTGGGTCAGCTCTTCCACCCGCGACTCGGTGCGGCCGGCGATGCGAATGAGGCGGCGGTGGATGCGCAGCCCGCCCGCGCGCGGCGCCAGCCGCTCGTCGGCGATCAGCCGGAGCATCGGCTTCATCTCGCGAGGCGGCCCCGGGAGCAGCACGATGATGCGTCCCCCTGTCTCCAGCCAGAGTCCGGGCGCGGTGCCGTTGTGATTCGGCAGGACTTCCGCCCCGCGCGGCACCTGCGCCTGTCGACGGTTCACGGCCGGCATCCGGAAACCGCGCCAGGCAAACCGACGCTCGATCGCCGCCAGCACCTCGGCGTCCTCGTCGAGCGGCAGGTTGAGATGCGCCGCCACCACCTCGCGCGTCAGGTCGTCGTCGGTCGGCCCCAGCCCGCCGGTGACGATCACGAGATCGTGTCGACTGAGCGCCAGGGCCAGGTGGGCCGTCAGCTCGGCGCGATCGTCGCCGACCACCGCCTTGCAGGCGACGTCAATCCCGAGCCCGTTCAACACGTCGGTGATGAACAGCGAGTTGGTGTCGAGGCGCGTGGGCGTCAGCATCTCGGAGCCGACGGCGATGATTGCGGCGCTCGTCAACGGCGGACGGCTCATGTCATCCAGCCCGGGACGAGCGCAACCAGCAGCCGAACGGCGGCATGCGCGTAGAGGCCGGCGATGGCATCGTCCAGCATGATGCCCCACCCGCCCGCCAGCCGTTCGGCGCGCCCCGCGGGGAAGGGCTTGGCGACATCCATGACGCGGAACAGGACGAAGCCAGCGGCGGCTCCGGCAACGGAGAGGGGGACAAAGGCCAGCGTGATCAGCATGCCGAGCACCTCGTCGATGACGACAGGCCCCGGATCCGAGCGGCCGAGCACGCGTTCGGCGCGCGTCGCGGCCCACACTCCGGCGGCGAACACGGCGGCGATGGCGGCGGCCTGGAGCCCGTCGCCGCCCCACCAGCGGAGCGGCATGTAGAGCGCGAGGGCAGCCAGCGAGCCGGCGGTGCCGGGCGCGATCGGGAAGAAGCCCACGAACCCGAAGGTCGCGACCAGCAGGGCGAGCCGATCCATCGGCGCGCTCAGGCCCGCACCACGCGGGTGCCGGCCAGGCGGTCGTGTAGCGCACGTCCGTCGGCGGAGGCAACTGCCGGCAGGTAGGTGACGCCCAAGGTGAGGAGGGCCAGCGCGCTGGCGCACACGCGCAGAATCGCGCCGGTGAGGTCGACGGCCCGGCCATCGGCGCCGATGACCTGGATGCCCGTTGCCATCTTCCCAATCGTCTGGCCCCCGCCGGCCGTGAACGCCACGAGGTAGCCGCCGTCGAGAAGCGCCAGGAACACGGCCAGCGGAATCACTGGCAGGACGCCGATCTCGGCGACGCTGAGCTGTGCCATCCGCAGCGTCAGGTAGACGACGCCTGCGTCGATGCCGACCAGCAGCAGCCCGTCCAGGGCCGCCGCGAGCAGGCGTGCGCCCCGCGGCGCGGCGGCGGCGCTCAGGTCCGCGCGCGGCGGTGGCTCGACGCTGGCGGGCGCGGCCTCGGGCTCAGCCTCGAGCGACAGCTCGAGTTCGGGCTCGCGGTACGGCCGCGTCGTGCGACTGCGGGTCCGTGGCACTTCGGGCGCGGCGCGGCGGACGGCCAGCGGCGGCCGCGCGGGCCGCGGCGGGGTGACAATCGGCGGAACGCCCGGGGGGAAGAGCAACCCGTTCAGCGGCGGCTCCGCGTCGGTCGAAGGCTCGGTGTCCGGCACGTCGCGGGGTGCGGCGATCGGTGACGCGCCGGCATCGCGCGCCGGCGGCCGGCTGGCGACCGGCGAGGGCGCGTTGGCGGGCCTGTCGATCTCGAGGCCCGAGACCGTGCCGATGGGCGAACTCGGCGCGGCCCCGCCGTCGAGGGCGAAGTCGGCCAGCGGCCCGCCGGCCTCGCGGTCGTAGAGCGGGAGGTCGCTCGCCGTGGACGGACGGGCCGACAGCGAGAAGTCGTAGCCGCAATTGCGGCAGCGGTCACCGGTCTCGAAGCCCAGGTATCCGCACTTGGGACACTTCATTCGTCGGGAGCCCGCACTGGCGGGCGGGGCGGTGGCTCGACGACGGCCGCGGCGGCCAGCAGCTCCCGCTGGATGCGAGCGCGCAGCCGGTCGGCATCGGGCCTGAGCGGGTCGCCGATTGGCACGGCCTCCAGCTCGCGCGCGGCGTCGCGGACACGTCCCGCAGCAAAATGCCGCCGCGCCCGCGCCAGCGCAGCCTCGGTCGGCAGCGGCACCGGCAGCGGCGCCGCCGCGACCGGCACCGCCGTTGCCGGCTCCTCCGCCGGCGCCACCACCACCCGCGGCCACGTCGCCGGATCGAGCACGTCGACGCCCCAGGCCGCCACGGCGGCCGCCGTCACGGCGCCGACGGCGGCCATCGACAGGACGACGCCCCACCGCGCCGGCGACAGGCCTGGCGCCGCCGGACGCCCGACGCCCATGGCGGGACGCTGCGGTCTCGCGAAGGTATCGGCCGGTCGGGCTCGGCGCTCCGGCACCGCAGACCGCGGAGCGACGCCGCTGTCGAGACGCTCGATGCGGGCCAGCACGCCGAGCGCCACCTCTTGCGCCGCTCCACTGGCCAGCGCGTCTCTCAGCAGGCCGCGGGCCCTGTCGGTGTCGCCGTCAGCAAACGCCGACAGCCCCTGGTCGAGCAGCGCGTCCCCTTCGCGCTGCCGTTCGGCCTGGGCGCTCCGCGCCCGCTCGATGTAGGCGCGGGCGCGGTCGTGCTGGCGGTCGAGGAAGAGGACCCGCGTCCAGAGGTTGATAGCGTGTTCGTAATCACCGGCGAGGTAGCAGTCGAGGCCGCCCAGCAGGAGCTGCTCGATGCGCGCGTCGCGCTCCGCGGGCGCGAGGCCGTCGACGCGATCGGTGTGTCGCAGCGGATCCGACATCGAGATACGGCCGATTATAGCAGCCGCGTCGCGCCCGTACACGCCGCGGGCCGCGTCAGCCGCGCCGCCCGACGCGCAGCGCTCTGCACGACGGCCGTCGGCCCGTACGCCCGGCCGTGAGGGCGTGTCGCCCGCCACACCTTGCTGGCCTCCGGGCCGCACCCAGTCCGACGCGCCGGCGGCGGGACCGAGCGCCCGGATGCGCAGCCGCATGCCGGCGGCCGGCCGCTGACGAGCGATGCCATCATCGCGCGTGCAGCGCGGCGATTAGCGGACAGGAAATGGTTCCCCGGCTCGCCGCGCACCGGTCGACGAGTTGCGCCAGGACCGCCTCCATCCGCCGGAGGTCGTCGAGCTTCGCGCGCACGGCGTCCAGCTTCTGCTCGGCAAGCGTCCGCGCTTCGGCGCAGTGCCGACCGTCCTCCAGCGCCAGCAGGCCGGCGATCTCCTCGAGGCTGAACCCGAGGCGTTGGGCCGATTTGATGAACCTGACCCGCGCGACGTCCGCGGCGCCGTAGCGGCGAATGGTGCCGTAGGCCCGCGCCGGCTCGGGCAGCAGGCGCTTGCGCTGGTAGAAGCGAATCGTCTCGACGTGCACGCCGGCCTCTGCGGCCAGGGCGCCAATCGTCAAGCCGTGCGCGGTGGCTGTCATCGCTGCTTGACTCCGTAGTGAAGTACGGATTCAAGCTTAGGCCATGGCGTTCACACACACAACCCAGGCTCTTCCGCCGACATCGTCCTCCGCGCCGCCCGCCGCCGGGCGCGGGGCGTTGTTCGCGGGTGGCGTTGCGGCGATTCTGGCCTCGGCATGCTGCCTCGGCCCCCTGGTGCTCCTGATGCTCGGCGTCAGCGGGGCCTGGATCGGCAATCTCACCGCGCTCGAGCCGTATCGGCCGTTCTTCATCGGCGTCGCCCTGATCGCGCTGGCCTTCGCGTATCGGCGGGTCTTCCGTCCGGCCGCCGCGTGTGCGCCGGGTGAGGTGTGCGCGGTCCCGCAGGTCCGCACCACCTACAAGCTGCTCTTCGGGCTCGTCGTGGGGCTGGTGCTCATCGCCGTCAGCTACCCATACATCGCGCCCTTCTTCTACTGACGACGCACTCGTGAACCCACTCACGGAAAGGAACCCCCTGATGAAGACGCTGCTCGCAACAACCTCCGCTCTCCTGCTCCTGGTCGCTCCCGTGTGGGCCGGGACGAAGACCGTCACCCTCGCCGTCTCTGGCATGACCTGCGCCACCTGCCCCATCGTCGTCAAGAAGGCCCTCACCAAGGTCGAGGGGGTCACCGAGGTGCGCGTCAGCCTCGAGGAGCGCGAGGCCACGGTGACGTTCGACGATGCGAAGACGACGGTGGAGGCCCTGACCACGGCGACGACGAACGCGGGCTTCCCATCCACAGTGAAGTAGCGGCCCCGTGACCACCAGCACCCTGCTCAAGGCCGGCATCGCCGGGACCATCGTCGCGGCCCTCTGCTGTTTCACGCCGGTCCTGGTCGTGCTCATGACCGCCGTGGGGCTCTCGGCCTGGATCGGCTGGCTCGACTACATGTTGATCCCCGCGCTCGCGGTCTTCGTCGGCCTGACCCTCTATGCGTGGCGCCGGCGGCGCGTGGAGTCGGACTGTTGTACTGTGCCCACGGTGGGCACGCCGGGGACGACGGGGGTCCAGCGATGAACGCGCACAAGTTCGACATCACCGGCATGACGTGCGACGCGTGCGCCGTGCACGTGAGTCGGGCGTTGCTGAGCGTGCCGGGCGTCGAGAGGGCCGAGGTGTCCTACGCGCAGCGCACCGCACACGTCGTCGGGGCGCCGACGCTCGACCCCGCCGTGCTGGCCAGCGCCGTGCGCGCCGCCGGCTACGGCGCCGCGCCCGCGGCGCGTGCGCCGGCGACTGTCGGGTCGGGCGTGGGGGCGGCACCCGACACGCCCACCGGCGCGGCGGCGCCGCGCGTGCGGATCGCCGTGATCGGCAGCGGCGGCGGCGCCATGGCCGCGGCGTTGAAGGCGGCCGAACGCGGCGCGGAAGTCACGCTCATCGAACGCGGCGTCATCGGCGGGACCTGCGTCAATGTCGGCTGCGTGCCGTCGAAGATCCTGATCCGTGCGGCCCACATCGCCCACCTGCGCCGTGAGAGCCCGTTCGATCCAGGGCTTTCGGCCACGCCGCCCGCGGTGGATCGGCCACATCTGCTCGCGCAGCAGCAAGGCCGGGTGGCCGAGCTGCGGCAGGCGAAGTACGAAGGCATCCTGGCGGACGTCCCGGCCATCACCGTCGTTCGCGGCGAGGCGCGGTTCGCCGATGCGCGGACGCTGACCGTGCGACTCACGGGCGGAGGCGAGCGGACGGTGCCGTTCGACCGCTGTCTGATCGCCACCGGCGCACGCCCCGCCGTGCCCCCGATTGCCGGCCTCGCGGACACCCCGTACTGGACCTCGACCGAGGCGCTGGCGACCGACCAGATCCCGCCACGGCTGGCGGTGATCGGATCGTCGGTCGTGGCGGTGGAACTCGCGCAGGCGTTTGCGCGGCTGGGCAGCCGTGTCACGATTCTGGCCCGTCGGACCCTGCTCGCGCGCGAGGATCCGGCTATCGGCGAGGCTCTCACCGGCGTCTTCCGTTCGGAAGGCATCGCCGTGCTGACCGGGACGCAGGCCTCGCACGTCTCGTTCCGCGGACATCGGTTCACGCTCGCGACGACGGCCGGTGACATCGAGGCCGATCGCCTGCTGGTGGCGACGGGCCGGGACCCGGACACCGCCGCGCTCGACCTCGACGCGGCCGGTGTCGCACGTGACGCGAGTGGTGCGATCGAGGTCGACGACCATCTGCGCACCAGCGCGACGGGCATCTACGCGACCGGTGACTGCACCACCCAGCCCCAGTTCGTCTATGTCGCAGCCGCCGGCGGTACGCGCGCCGCCATCAACATGACCGGCGGCGACGCCGCGCTCGATCTGTCGACGATGCCGGCCGTGGTCTTCACGGATCCGCAGGTGGCCACCGTGGGACTCACGGAGGCCGAGGCTCGCCAACGCGGCCTTGCCACCGACAGCCGCACCCTGCCCCTCGAGGCCGTACCCCGCGCGCTGGTGAACTTCGACACGCGCGGCTTCATCAAGGCGGTGGCCGAGGTCGAGACGGGCCGGCTGCTCGGGGTGCAGATGGTCGCGCCGGAGGCGGGTGAAGCCATCCAGGCCGCGGCGCTCGCGATTCGCGCGGGGATGACGGTCGGCGATCTCGCCGATCAGCTTTTCCCGTATCTCACGATGGTCGAGGGCTTGAAGCTCGTGGCGCAGACGTTCACGAAGGACGTCGGGCGGCTGTCGTGTTGCGCCGGCTGACCCACCGACACGGCACAGGTCCGAGGAGGCGATGATGAGCACCCACCACTGCTGGACGATGGCGGCCGCCGTGGCGCTGAGCGCCGCGTTGGGTGTGGCCTGTGACTCACGCGTGCCCGCCGACACGGCGGGGAGGGGTCCGGAAATCGCCACGGAGACGGTCACGCTCGCCCTGCGAGGCCTGACGTGAGGCGGATGCGCCCTGGCGGTCCGCCAGGCCCTGATGAGCGTCGACGGCGTGATCGAGGCGCGCGTGTCGTATGACGACGCGCGCGCCTTCGTCCGGTTCGACCCGGCCCGGGTCGGGCCCCGTGCCCTGGTGGAGGCGGTGACGCGCACCGGCTTCGGCGCCGAGGTCGCCGACGCCAGCAGCGGTGACTCCTCGGATGGCGGCCAGCCCGAACGGGCCCCGGCGCAGGAGAGTGGATCATGAAAGCTGATGGCGGGCCCGGTCGAAACCGTGCCGTTCACGCGGTCGCACTGGCCAGTGCGGCGCTGGCGGCCAGCTGCTGTCTGCTGCCGCTGGTCCTGATCGCCACCGGCCTCGCAGGCGCCGGGTTGATGATGACGATGATGCGCTGGGAGTGGGTGACGCTGCCGGCGGGCCTCGTCGGCCTCGGCGCCGCGTTCGCCCTGTACCGCTCCCATCGCCAGCGGTGTTCCACCGCGGGGTGCCGCTTTGTCGGCGAGCGCGCGGCGCAGGTCGTGCTCGGCCTCGCGGCCGCGATCGTCGTCATCGCGCTGCTGTTGCGCCTGTTTCCGTCGTCGACGGCGGCGCTGATCGAGCACGTGCACTGATCGGCGCGAGCGCGCGCGAGACGTGTGGCCGATCGTCGCCCAGGCGGATGCCGGCGCACGCGACACCCGTGTTGCCCGAGGTTGGGGAACGGCGTGCAGACCACACGGGGCGGCGGCCCGAAGGCCGCCGCCCCGTGACCAATCGTCGTCGAGCCGGCGCCTAGAAGCGGAAGCCGACCGACATGAGGAACGTGCGGGCGTAGAGCGTGTCGCCCGACGCCGTCTGCGCCGACGCCGGGAAGTGGCTGATCGCCGTGGCGGTGCCGAACGACGCACCGCGGACGAAGTTGATGGGCAGGCCGTCGGCGTCAACCGGACCGCTGTTGTCCGCGGTGACCGCGGTGTTGAAGCGCACCAGGCTCTGATCGTTGAACGCGTTGAACAGGTCGAGCTTGATCCAGGGCCGCAGGCTGCGGAACACAGGCACCTGATAGGTCACCGAGAAGTCGAACAGGCTCGATGACTCGTATTCGCCCTCGCCACGCCGGCCGAAGAAGAGCGTCTGCGACGTCGGCGGACGAGCGTAACCCGGGTTTCGGGCGCGCTGGATCGCCGACGTCGGCACCGTCGCCGTGAAGCTGAACGTCGCCGCCGAGTTGTAGCGCCACAGGCCCGACAGGTCCACCGAACCGAAGCGGCCCAGGTCGAGCGCGTAGGTCGTCCACGCGCGGACCTTGTGCTGCTGGTAGTCGTCGAGGCGGCCCATCGGCGCCTGACGCGCGTAGGACGGCCCGTAGATTTCCGGGTAGTCGCCGAAGACCGACGCAGCGCCGGGCGTGTTCGTGCCCTCGCCCTCGATGTTGCCGTCGTTCTCCAGCTGGATCGTCCAGTGGGCGTTGATGCCCCAGTTGCTGGTCAGCCGGTAGTTCGACTGCAGCACCACGGCCTGGTAGTTCCGCTCCAGGTCGCTCGTGTTGTCGTTCAGCGTCTTGTCGAACTGGCCGAAGTTGATGCCGTTCTGGATGACGGTGACCTTGCCATTGGCGCTCGGGTCGTTGATGAACGTCTCGATGAAGTTCGCCATCGTCCGGCGCTGGTAGGTAGCCTTCACCGCGCCACGCCTGCCGATCTGGCGGCCGTAGGATACCGTGATCTCATCGCTCGTCACCGACGAGAGATCGTCGGCCAGGAAGATGTTCTCGAGCGGGAAGCTGCCGCCGATGATCGAGTAGTTCGCCAGGTCGAAGCCCGGGGCGAAGTTGAGCCCCTGCCCGGCCGGACCGTTGTACTGGTAGAGCAGGAGGTTCGGCACGCCGACGTTGGTGTTCCGCGCAACCTGCGTCTCGCTGTACTTGCCCGAGTAGCGCGCGTAGGTGGCCTGCACGGTCTGGCGGCCGTCGCCCATCACGTCCCACGTCGCGCCGAGACGCGGCACGATCGTATCCGTATCAACGCCGATGATGCCGCCCGTGGCCTCGCTGCGCACGCGCTCGTAACGCGCGCCGATGTCGAGCGTCAGCCGGTTGCTCGCCACCCAGCGATCGTGAAAGTACACCGATTGCGTCGTGATGTCGATCTGCGCTCCGCGTGTCGCGATCCAGTTCTGCAGCTGCGTCAGACCGGGCACGAAGACCGGAATCGGCTTGTTGTTGGCATCGAGCACCGGCGTGCCCCCCGACACCACGTAGTCGGTCGCGAACACGTAATCGGTGGCCGTCTGCGAGTTGCCGCCGGTGCGCGTCGTCACGAAGTTCTCGTAGCCGACCTTCATATCGTGGCTGCCGAGGCTCGACGTCGTCAGGAAGTACGAAAGCGACCCGGCAATCTGACGATTGTTCCGGTTCTCGGGGTCGGTGCTGTCGAAGTACGGCGCGTTGTAGTGCTGCGTCGCCGGCACGCCCGACGTGAAGCCACGGCTCAGGAACGGCGAGTCGGTGATCGTCCGGCTCGTGCCGCCGCTGTTGCGGAAGCCGAACGTGCGGCGCGACACCTGCGCCGTCGCGAACAGCTGATTGTTGATGACACCGCGCCACGAGCCGACCCACAGGTCGTTCGGCAGCGTGCGATTGACCACCGTGGACGGGTCGATACTGAAGCCGAAGGTCGGCTGCGTCTGCGACGTCTGGTTGCGCAGATACGTGCCGGTGAACGTCTGGCTCTGCACCGGCGTGGCGGTGCCCTTGAACTCGAGACGGTCGTTCTTGTTCACGCGGCTGAACGCAATACCCGTCTGCGGGAACGGCGCCGGCGTCGTGCTCTCCTGCCGGCGGCCCGCGTGGAAGAACCAGATCCTGTCACGCAGGACGGGCCCGCCGAGCGTCCACTCGTAGACATGCTGCAGGTCGCCCGTGCGCGCCTGGTTCCGTGTCTTCTCGAACGGCGTCTGCACCGTCCACGACGGCTTGTAGATGTTGTCGCGGAAGCTGCCCGAGAACGCGTTGCCGCCGCTCTTCGTCACGGCGTTCACGACGCCGCCCGAGAACCGGCCGAACTCGGCCGAGATGCCCGAGGTGAGCACCTGGACCTCTTCGATCGCGTCCTCGATGAACAGGTTGTTGGCCGTGCCGAACAGGTTGTCGGCCACGTCCACACCATCCACGAGGAACTGGTTGTCGAACGCGAACGCGCCGCTGATGGTCACCTGCCCGGCGTTCGGCGTGTTGTCGGTCAGGCCGGGCGCGAGGTTCGCGATGCCCTGCACGGTGCGCGCCGTCGCCAGCACGTTGATTTCCTCCGCGCGGTAGTTCGCGCCGCCCGTCGTCGTCGTCACCAGCGTCGGCAGCTCGGCGGTCACCTGCACCGTCTCCGCCAGCGTCGCGAGCTGCATCTTGGCGTCCACACGCGCCGTCAGCCCCACCGCCACCTGCTGGCTGGCTTCGACCGTCCGCATGCCGGACAGCTCGAAACGCAGCGTGTAGCTGCCCGGCGGCAGGCCGCGCAGCACGTACACGCCGTTGCCGTCCGTCACCGCGCTCCGCTCGCCCTGCAGCGCCGTGGAGGTCACTGTGACCGACACACCCGGAAGCACGAGCCCGTCGGCGTCGACCACTGTGCCGGTCAGCACGCCCGTCTGCACGCCCTGTCCGAAGGCCGAGCCCGCGCCCATCAGGACCAGAACCATCACCACGGTCCGGGTCAGCAATGCCACCATGTCTCCTCGCTCCTTTCAGCCCGCCGTGCGGGCCTCGAAGACCCCCTGGAGAGTCCCCGACATCGACAGAAGGGTTCGCACGTCAGGTTCCAACGCTCTATCTTGGGGCCGACACCTGCGAACATCAAAACGAATACCATCGCGCGATGCCGATATCCCGTTTTCGAACAGGATAGTTTTCGCTGATTTTCGTCACATCTACGCTGTGTGTTCGCCTCCACAATCCGATTCGACGAACTTCCGGACGCCGAAACCTGAATCCGGGATTCAAACGCTTGAACGCGTGGTCAGGCGCGTCCGTTCGGGGCGGGAGATGGGCCACTGTGGTAGAAGCAGAAGCCATGGCCATCATCGAGTGCATTCCCAACATCTCCGAGGGGCGCCGGCTGGACGTGGTCGGGCGCATTGCCGACGCCGTCCGGGCAGTCCCGGGCGTCACACTGCTCGACGTCCAGTCCGACGGCGCGCACAACCGATCGGTGTTGACGTTCGTCGGCGACGAAGAGCCGCTGGCCACCGCCGTGCTCGCGCTCGTCGAGCAGGCGGTGGCGGCAATCGATCTCCGGCACCACCAGGGAGAACACCCCCGGCTCGGCGCCGTGGATGTCGTGCCCTTCGTGCCCATCGAGGGCGCGTCGATGCCGTCGTGCGTGGCGCTCGCGCGGCGCGTCGGCGAGGCGGCGGCCGGACGGTTCGGCGTCCCGGTGTATCTCTACGAGGAGGCCGCGAGCACGCCGGCCCGCCGCAACCTCGAGGACATTCGCCGCGGCGAGTTCGAGGGTCTGGCGGACAAGATGACGCGGCCGGAGTGGGCGCCCGACTTCGGGCCGGCGACGCCGCATCCGAGCGCCGGGGCAACCGTGGTCGGCGCCCGGATGCCGCTGATTGCCTACAACATCAACTTGGCGACCGACCGGCTCGATGTCGCGAAGAAGATCGCCAGCGCCGTGCGCATGAGCAGCGGCGGATTCCGCTTCGTCAAGGCCATGGGCATCGCGCTCGAGGATCGGGGCATCGTGCAGGTGTCGATGAACCTCACCAACTACGAGAAGACGCCCATCTTCCGCGTGTTCGAGACCGTGCGGCGCGAGGCGGCCCGCTACGGCGTCGCCGTGCTGGAGAGCGAGATCGTCGGCCTGGTGCCGTCGGCCGCCCTCCTGCAGACGGCCGAGTACTTCTTGCAGCTCGAGGGGTTCACACCGGCGCAGGTGCTGGAGCACCGGCTCCGCGCCCCGAGGCCCGTCGCCTGACGCCCGGCCTAAGATTAGGCGCTCGTGTCTTCCCTGCGCGGGGCGATGCCGAAGGCCTTCATCTTCTTGTACAGGTTGCTGCGCTCGACGCCGAGCGCCTCGGCCGTGCGCGACATGTTGCCCTGCTGCGCCTCGAGCATCCGCAGGATGTAGTCGCGCTCGAACCGGTCGCGCGCCTCGGCGAGCGGCAGCGGCGGGGTATCGGCAGGCGGCTCGGCGGCGATGCCGTGGTGCCCGAGAAACGCCAGGTCCTGCGCCGTCACGGTGTCGCCCGGCACCATGATCATCAGGCGCTCCATGACGTTGCGCAGCTCGCGCACGTTGCCGGGCCACGCGTACTGCTGCAGGCGCGCGACGGCCTCGGGCGCCAGGCGCTTGGGCCGCCGGCCGTACTCCTCTGCCATCACGGCCATGAAGTAGTCGGCGAGCAGCGGGATGTCGTCGGCGCGGTCTCTGAGCGGCGGCACGAAGATGGGGATGACGTTGAGTCGGAAGTACAGGTCCTCGCGGAACCGGCCGGCGCGGATCTCGCCCACCAGGTCCTTGTTGGTGGCCGCCAGGACCCTGACATCCACGCGGATGCGCTGCGTCCCGCCGACCCGCTCCATCACCTGTTCCTGGAGCACCCGGAGCACCTTGGCCTGGGTCTTCAGGCTCATGTCGCCGATCTCGTCGAGAAAGATCGTCCCGCCGCTCGCCTGTTCGAAGCGCCCGGGCTTGTCGGCCACCGCGCCGGTAAAGGCCCCCTTCACGTGGCCGAACAGCTCCGACTCGATCAGCTCTTCCGGGATGGCCGCGCAGTTCACTTCGACGAACGGGCCGGCGCGGCGCCGGCTCGTCTGGTGAATGGTGCGCGCGACGAGCTCCTTGCCGGTGCCGTTCTCCCCGAAGATGAGGACGCGGCCGTTGGTCGGCGCGGCCATGGCCACCTGCTCGCGCAGGTGCCGCATGGGCGTGCTCTCGCCCACCATCACGTGCTGCCGATCCACGCGCGCGCGCAGCGCCCGGTTCTCCGCCTCGAGGTCGCGCTGCCTGAGCGCGTTGCGGACGACGAGCACCGTCTTTTCCAGCGACAGGGGCTTCTCGACGAAGTCGAAGGCGCCCATCTTGATGGCCCGCACCGCCGACTCGATGTTGCCGTGGCCCGAGATCATGATGACCTGCGCGTCGACCTTGCGCTCCCGCAGCCGCTGCAGCGTCGCGAGCCCGTCGATGCCGGGCAGCCAGACGTCGAGCACCACGACGTCGTAGGCCGCGCGCACGACACGATCCAGGCACTCCTCCCCGCTCGAGACCGCCTCGGCCTCGAACCCCTCGTCGCGCAGCACCCCCGTCAGCGACGAGCGCACGCCGGGCTCGTCGTCAACAACCAGAATCGACGCCATCCCTCAGGCTTCCTTTGTCATTCGCCATTCGCCATTCGTCATTCCCTGTCAGACCGGCAGCTCCACCGTGAACCGCGTGCCGCGCGGGTGGTTGTCCGCGACGTCCACGGCGCCGCCGTGCTCGGCCACGATCCGCCGCACGATGGCCAGGCCGAGTCCGCTGCCCCGGCCCTTCGTGGAGTAATACGGCAGGAAGAGCTTGTCGCGGTCGCTGGCCGGGATGCCGGGGCCGTCGTCGGCGACCACGACGCGCACGACCGCGTTGGCGGCGTCGTGCGCGGTCTCCACGGCGATCGTGCCGCGGCGATCCATCGCCTCGATCGCGTTGTCGATCAGGTTGATGATGACGCGCTTGATCTGTTCGGGATCCACCTGCACCTCGGGGAGCGCGTCGGCGAACCGGCGATCGAAGGTGACGCCCGCAAAGAGGCCGTCGTAGAGCGTCAGGGTGTCGGTGAGCAGCTGGTGCAGGTCGATGCGCACGGCGCGCGGCGCCGGCATCCGGGCGAACTGCGAGAACTCGTCGACCAGCCCCTTGAGCGCCTCGACCTCCCCGATGATGGTCGTCGTGCACTCCTGCACCAGGTCGCCGAGCGGCGGCTCGAGGTCCCGGAGCTTGCGCCGCATCCGCTCGGCGGACAGCTGAATCGGCGTCAGCGGGTTCTTGATCTCATGCGCGAGGCGGCGCGCCACCTCCCGCCACGCCGCGACCTTCTGGGCACGGATGAGCGGGCTGACGTCGTCGAAGACCACCACCGTGCCTTCGAAGGTCTCGTCGGCGCCGATGAGGCGGGTGGCCGCGACGGCCAGGTGCAGCTCGCGTCCGTCGCGGGTGACCGCCACCTCCTGTGCCACCGAATCGACTTTCGCGCGCGCCACCTGGTCGAGCACGCCGTTGATGGCCTGCAGGTCGGCGCGCCCGAACACGTCGACGGCGGCCCGCCCGACGTCGTCGGGCGACAGCCCCAGCAGCCGCTGCGCGGCCGAGTTCAGCGTGGAGATGCCGCCGGACGGATCGATCGAGATGACGCCCGTGGCGACACGTTCGAGGATGGTCTCGATGTACCGCCGCCGGCCTTCGCCCTCCTGGTGCTTCCGCTGCAGGTCGAGGCTTGCGCGCTCGAGTCGGCGCCGGCTCGACGCCAGTTCGGCGGCCATGGCGTTGAAGGCCTCGATCATCGACCCGAACTCGTCGGCCGCTTCGTGCTCGATGCGGTGATCGTAGTGGCCGGCGCCGATTTCGCGTGCCGCGACCGAGAGCATCTGGACGGGCCGCGTGATGCGCTTGGCCAGGTACAGGCCGGTCCACGTCGCGCCGACGAGGATGAGCAGTGTGACCATCAGGAAGAACGAGAGGTACACGCCTGCCAGGGGCTGCTTCAGCACCCGGAGCTGCATGTAGTCCTCGTACGCCTGCGTCATCCGGCGGGCGCGATCCGCCAGGTCGCCCGACAGGTAGTCGGTCGTCACCACCACCCCGCTGACGGCGCCGGCGGCGGTGCGGACGGGGCGCCCCGCGCGAATGAGCTGGCCACCGCCGAGCGGCTCGATCATCTGCGCGGCGTCGCCGCCCGCGCCGCCGGCCACGCGCCCGGCCAGACGATCCGCCGCGCCGCGCGCGCCGGTCGTCGGCAGATCGGGCGAGGCGACGTCGACGACCGGCACGACCGCCCCGTCCTCGGCCACGCGGTAGACCTGCACCAGGCCGATCCGACGCTGCGTCACTTCGGGCGCCACCGCGTCGCGCACCGGCGCCGGATCCGTCGGCGTCAGCGGCACGCCGGCCAGAGCGCGTGCGAGGCGCTCGGCCTGGTCGACGACCAGGCGCTGCCGCTCCTCGAAGTAGTCGGCGGCGATGCTGTTGGCCGACGACAGCACCTCGTCCATCGGCGCGTTGAACCAGCGATCGACCGCCGTCAGCACCACGCGGCTCCCGACGCCCAGCACCAGCAGGGCGGGCACAATCGTCATCCCCAGAAGCGCCAGCACCAGCTTCGCGCGAAAGCGGACGAACGGAATGGCGCGGCGCCGCTCGACCAGCAGCTTGACAAGGTTGCGCGCCAGCACGAAGCCGAGCGCCAGCAGCATCATCAGGTTGGTGGCCGAGAGGGCGTAGAGGACGACTTCGGTGAGGAAGTCCGGCGAGAGGCGGGAGGTACGGTCGGCCAGCGCCAGCACGCCGGCGAGCGCGGCCAGCAGCACCAGGATGCCAGCCAGGATGAGCCGGGTGTTGTCCCGGAACGGCCGCCGCGCGGGCGCCCCCACGGGCGCCGGACGCGAAGCCGTCGGCGAGGCGCTCAGCGAACGAACACTCGGCACAGCGTCAGTGTAAACCCCCTTGCCATCGCCCGTTCATCCTACGCCCTTCGCCCTTCGCCATTCGTCATTCGTCATTCGTCATTTGTCATTTGTCATTCCCCCCCTCACTCCTCCTTTGCGTTGAGCAGTCCCTTCAGCTCGTTCATGAACTCGCCGATATCGCGGAAGTGGCGATACACGCTGGCGAAGCGGACGTAGGCGACCTTGTCGAGGTTCTTCAGCTCCTGCATCACGAAGGCGCCGATCTCGGAGGTGCCAATCTCCTTCTCGGGGCGCTCCTGCAGCATCGTCTCGACCCGGTCGGCGATGCTCTCGATGGCGGCGACGCTCACGGGCCGCTTCTCGCAGGCTTTGAGCAGGCCCGCCACCAGCTTCTGGCGCTCGAACCGCTCCCGCGTGCCGTCCTTCTTCACCACCATGTAGGGGATCTCGTCGATCCGCTCGTAGCTGGTGAAGCGTTTCAGGCACGCGTCGTTGAGACACTGGCGGCGACGGCGGATGACGTCGCCCTCGCGGCTCTCCCGCGAGTCCACGACCTTGTCGCCGAGGTGGCCGCAATAGGGGCACTTCACTTTGCCTCTTCCTCCGCCCGGGCGCGCCGGGCCAGTTGCTGCAGGCCGCCGAGCCGCAGCCCGTCCTGCATCACCCACACCAGGCCGACCGCCACCACCGGCGCCATCGCCGCCGCGTGCAGCACGAGGGCCGCGCCGACTGCCACGTCGTTGGCGGCCCCGTAGAACGACGTCGCCCCCAGGCGAAACGCCTCGTGGAAGCCGCCCACGCCGCCGGGCGTCGGAATGGCGATGCCCACGACCAGCATCGCCGAGAGCAGGAACGTCCCCGCAAAGGGCAGCGCGAGGCCGAACGCCACGGCCACGACCCAGATTTCGACGCAGATCGTCACCCACAGCGCGAGCGACCACGCGAGCGTGGCGACCAGCCGCCGCGGCTGTCGGAGCACGGCAAACCCCTGCACCAGCATTCGGGCCAGGTGCGCAACGCGCGCGGCAAGCCGGCCGGGCAGAACCCGTTCGGCGCGAAGCATCCAGCCGTGCAGGCGTTCGGGATGCCCTGCCAGGACATACATCACGGCCAGCCCCGCCACGGCAACACCGGCCATGACGAGCCCGCCGGTTTCGACCGCCCCGTACAGGAGCGGCGACCGCCTGCGAACGCCCTCATCGAGCACGAGCAGATACACGGCCAGCAGGCCCAGCACCGCCACCAGGTCGAGCATCCGCTCCACGATGATCGTGGCGAACACCGACGTCGTCGAGAGCCCCTCGCGCCGCGCAAGCAGGTACGGTCGCAGCACCTCGCCCACCCGGGCCGGCAGGACGGCAGAGGCCGCGAACCCGATGACCGTCGTCCGGAGCGCCACGCCAAAGCGCGTCGGCCCGAGCGGTCCGAGCATGTACTGCCACCGCTCAGCCCGAATCACGTAGGTGACACCGGTCAGCACCACGGCGAAGGCCAGCAGGTCGACGCGCGCGGCGCGCACGGCGGCCCAGACCTGGCCGAAATCGGCGTTCCTCAGGAACACGGCCATCAGCCCGACGGCCAGGGCGGTGACCAGAATCGTGCGGACGGCAGCGCGCAACGCGCTCCATACTACATGAGGTTCCCGCGGCCGCTCGAAGCCCTTGCAGAAGCGCCACGCGCCCGTTAGGATCTCGCTTCGGCTTTCCCCGTCCCGGTTCACCGTGCCCATTGCTTCCCCGCTGCTGACGACCGACTTCGAAGGCCTGACGCTCCACGCGCGGGGCAAGGTGCGCGACATCTACGCGGTCGACGACCGGCTGCTCATCGTCGCGACCGACCGGATTTCGGCGTTCGACTACGTCCTCGGCTCTGGGATCCCCGACAAGGGGCGCATCCTCACCCAGCTCTCGGTGTTCTGGTTCGAACGCACGCGGGACATCGTCCCCAACCACCTGGTGAGCGCCGACCCGGCAGCCTATCCCGCCGCCGCGCGCCGGTACGCCGACGCGCTGCAGGGACGATCCATGCTCGTGCGCAAGGCGCAGCCGCTGCCCATCGAATGCGTCGCCCGCGGCTATCTCTCGGGGTCGGGCTGGAAGGACTACGTGGCGACCGGCGAGGTGTGCGGCCACCGCCTGCCGGCCGGCCTCCGCGAATCGGACCGGCTGCCGGCCCCGATCTTCACGCCCGCCACGAAGGCCACGTCGGGCCACGACATCAACATCACCGAGGTGGAGGCGGCGCGGCTGGTCGGCGCCGAGCTCTTCGACCGCCTGCGGGCGCTGACGCTCGCGCTCTACGCCTTCGGCGCCGGGCACGCGGAGCGCTGCGGCATCATCCTCGCCGACACGAAGTTCGAGTTCGGCACGACGCCCGATGGCGAGCTGCTGCTCATCGACGAGGCTCTGACGCCCGACTCGTCGCGCTACTGGCCCCGCGACACCTACGCGCCGGGCGGCGCTCAGCCCAGCTTCGACAAGCAGTTCGTCCGCGACCACCTCGAGGCGATCCGCTGGAACAAGCAGCCGCCGGTGCCCTCGCTGCCCGACGACGTGATCGCGCGAACGCGTGAGAAGTACCTGGAAGCCTACCGCCGGCTCACCGGCCGCGACCTGGAGACCGGCCGTGCGTGAGCTGCTCGACGAGCTCGTCGCCGAGATGGTGGACAAGGGCATCCGCTACGAGGACGCGCAGCGCGAGTTCGAGAAGCGGTTCATCACGCGCGTCGTGCAGCGCTGCGACGGGAACCTCTCGAAGGCCGCCGGCACCCTGGGCGTCCACCGGAACACCCTGACCCGAAAGATCCAGGACCTGAAGATCCGCCCCCTCCGCTAGAGCCCAGAGCCCAGCGCCTAGCGCCCAGCCCTCGCAGCGCCGCCCGCCCCCTCTTGACGCCCCGGCGCGACTTGCCTACAATTAGCAGTCGGTCATCCTGACTGCTAGCCCACGGGTGTGGTGACTGCTAGCAGTCGGACGGCCTGAGTCATCGGACACATCGAGACCCCCGGGGGACCCCTTCCCGGGACCGTTCTGACAGACCAGTCGTGGAGTTGTTGCACATGGCGCTGAGACCGCTACATGACCGAATCCTCGTGAAGCGTATCGAGGAAGAAGAGCAGAAGGTCGGGGGCATCATCATCCCCGATTCCGCCAAGGAGAAGCCGCAGCAGGGCAAGGTGATCGCGGCCGGCCAGGGCAAGGCCGACAAGGACGGCAAGCGCATCCCGCTCGACGTCAAGGAAGGCGACACCATCCTGTTCGGGAAGTACTCGGGCCAGGAAGTGAAGATCGACGGCGATGAGTACCTGATCATGCGCGAGGACGAAGTGCTCGCCGTGGTGACGAAGTAGAGGAGATCAAGGATCTATGGCGAAGCAGATCATTTACGGCGAGCAGTCGCGCCAGGCGGTGCTCCGCGGCGTGAACGCTCTGGCGGACGCAGTCAAGGTGACCCTGGGCCCGAAGGGCCGCAACGTCGTCCTGGACAAGAAGTTCGGGTCGCCCACCATCACCAAGGACGGCGTGACCGTCGCGAAGGAAATCGACCTCAAGGACCCGCTCGAGAACATGGGCGCGCAGATGGTCCGCGAGGTGGCGAGCAAGACGTCGGACACGGCCGGTGACGGCACGACGACGGCGACCGTGCTGGCGCAGGCCATCTACCGCGAAGGCGCGCGGAACGTCGTGGCCGGCGCGAACCCGATGGAGCTCAAGCGCGGCATCGAGAAGGCCGTCGAGGTCGTGACGGGCGAAATCAAGAAGATGGCCAAGAAGGTGTCGGGCAACATGATTGCCCAGGTCGGCACCATCTCGGCCAACAGCGACGAGACCATCGGCAAGATCATCGCCGAGGCGATGGAGAAAGTCGGCAAGGACGGCGTCATCACGGTCGAAGAGGCCAAGACGCTCGAGACGACGCTCGAAGTGGTCGAGGGCATGCAGTTCGACCGCGGCTACCTGTCTCCGTACTTCGTGACCGATCCGGAGCGCATGGAGGTCGTCCTCGAGAACCCGGTGATCCTGATTCACGAGAAGAAGATCTCGTCGATGAAGGACCTGCTGCCGGTGCTCGAGCAGGTGGCCCGCATGGGCCGGCCGCTGCTCATCATCGCCGAGGACGTCGAGGGCGAGGCGCTGGCCACGCTCGTGGTCAACAAGCTCCGCGGGACGCTGCAAGCCGCAGCCGTCAAGGCGCCCGGCTTCGGGGATCGCCGCAAGGCCATGCTCGAGGACATCGCGATTCTCACCGGCGGCCGCGCCATCACCGAGGACCTCGGCATCAAGCTCGAGAACATCAAGATCGAGGATCTCGGCAAGGCGAAGAAGGTCACCATCGACAAGGACAACACCACCATCGTCGAGGGCGACGGGTCGGCGAAGGCCATCGAGGGCCGCGTCAAGCAGATCCGGAACCAGATCGAGGAGACCACGTCCGACTACGACCGTGAGAAGCTGCAGGAGCGGCTGGCGAAGCTCGTGGGCGGCGTCGCGGTCATCAAGGTCGGCGCGGCCACCGAGACCGAGATGAAGGAGAAGAAGGCCCGCGTCGAGGACGCGATGCATGCGACCAAGGCGGCCGTCGAGGAGGGCATCGTGCCTGGCGGCGGCGTGGCGCTCATCCGCGCCAGCAAGGCGCTCGACTCGCTGAAGCTGGAGGGCGACCAGGCCGTGGGCGTCGCCATCATCAAGCGCGCCATCGAGGAGCCGTGCCGCTGGATTGCCACCAACGCCGGCCACGAGGGATCCATCGTCGTGGCGAAGGTGAAGGAGAGCAAGGGCGACGAGGGCTTCAACGCGGCCACCGACGTCTACGAAGACCTGGTGAAGGCGGGCGTCATCGACCCGGCCAAGGTCGTCCGCAACGCCCTGCAGAACGCGGCGTCGATTGCCTCCCTGCTCCTGACCACCGAGGCGCTGGTCTCCGAGATCCCCGAGGAGAAGAAGGAAGCGCCGGCCACGCCGGGTGGCGGCATGGGCGGGATGTACTAGCTCGAATGCCTCGGGCGTGGTGCCTGGGGCTTGGGGCGTGAGTGTGGGCCCGGCGGAACGTTCCCCGCCGGGCTTTTTTTTCAGGAATCGGAGGCTGCGGACCGTCCCCCTGTCCATGGGCGAACCCCTCGATAATGGGCAGGGCATGGCGGACGATGCTTCGGCTCTGGCCATCGGCATCCGCGCGGGCGACCCGGCGGCCGAGGCGACGCTCGTCGAGCGCTATCGGCCTGGCATCGCGATGATCCTGCGCCGGCTCGTGAAAGATGCGGCGCTCGCCGACGACCTGACACAGGAGGTCTTCCGCATCGCGTTCGAGTCGCTGCGCGCCGGACGGCTCGAGGACGGGAGCAAGCTGGCCGCCTACATCTGGGGAATCACGCGCAACGTCGGCCACGAGGCGCTCCGACGGCACCGGCCACCCGTGGCGCAGGCGTCGGGCGGTGACCTCCTGGACACCCGGCCCCGCCCCGATCAGGCGCTCCTCGCGGCCGAACGGGAACAGCGCGTGCGCGACGCGGTCAGGGCGCTGCTGCCGCGCGACCGTGCCGTGCTCGAGGCCTTCTACCTTGAGGACCAGTCGAAGGACTCCATCTGCCGCCGGCTTGGCCTGGCGCCGGCGCAGTTCGACGTCATCAAGTGGCGGGCCCTGAAGCGGCTCCGGCTGCTCGTCGGCCAGCGCGAGGACCTGTGATGGCGGAGATGATCGAGCGCGCGGGCCACCTCTCGGACGCCGAGATCGACGCCTACTGGACCGGCCGCCTGGCCACCGCGGACGAGGAGAAGGTCGAGCTCCACCTGCTCGAGTGCGCCGACTGCCGCGAGCGCGCGGCCGCGGTCGAGGCGCTCGTCGAGGGGCTCCGTGCGGAGCCGCGCGCGACGACCAGGTCCCGGGTCCGCATCTGGCAGGTTGCCGCCGCATCGTTCGCCATTGCGGCCGCGGGCGCCACCGTCCAACTGCTGCGGGTGCAACGCGCGGCAGCGCCGGTGGTCGAGACCCTGCCGGCCCAGGGCCTGACCGTCGTGGCGCTCGCGCCTCCGACCCGCAGCGCCGACGCCCCGGAGGTGGCAGTGGCGGCCGATGTCTCCATCGTGGTCTTCGAGCTCGATGCGGCGGAAGCCGGCGCGGCGCTCGGCCCCTGCGACGTCACGCTGTCAGGGCCGGACGGCCGGCCGCTTGCGCGGCTGACCGGAGTCGCGCCGACGGGCGGAGTCGTGCGGGTTCCGATCGACCGTGCTCAACTGTCCCCCGGACGCTTCGTCTTCGAGGTCGCGGGCCCGTCGGGAACCGTGACGCTTCCGTTCTTGCTCCGCACCGCCGATCTGCGCTAAGAAGGACCACCCCCGGCGAGAGGAGCGATGTCCCCGGTCCCTGCCCTGTCGGTCCTCGCCGTCCTCGTCTGCGCGGCCCCGGCGCCCGCGCAGCCCGCCGGGGAGTCGGGCGAGGCCTACGCCGCCATCCGCGCCAATTTGGAGGCCGCTCGCCCCGCCGGCGCCGTTCGCACCACGGCCTCCCGCCTCCTCCGCGACGAGCGCATTCGAAACACGCCGTCCCTCCGCCTCTTCGTGACCGGCGTCGCCGCGATGCTCTCGTACGATCGCAAGACGGCCGACCGCGATCTGACGCGCAGCTTCGACCTGGCGCCCTCCCCCCACGTGGCCCTGGCCCTGACCGCCAACGCCATCGAGATGGGCGACGCGGAGGCGGCAATGACGTGGGCCGATCGCGGGATGGCAGCCGCCGGAGCGGCCCTGGACCCGCGCATGAAGGCCGAGCTGCTCCTCGCCCGTGCGCAGGGCCTGATCTGGCTCATGCGGTACGGCGAACACGCGGCCCACGTCGCCGAAGCGATCGACCTGGCGCGCCGGCTCGGAGACCGCCGGCTCATCGCCCTCGGCCTTCGATCCGAGGGTGTGATCCTGGGTGAGAGCGGCCGGCGTGAGGCGCTCGACCGGTTCGAAGAGGCGGCGCGCCTGAGCGAGGGTGACCCCCGGGCAATGGGCTATCACCTGCTGCTCATGAACACGTTCTACTACCTGGGCCACCCCTATGCGGAGAAGGTGCCGCTGCTCGATCGGGTGCTCGTCCTCGCGCGGCAGACGAGGGATCGGCAGCTCGAGGGGCGGGCGCTCGGGGCGCGCGGGGCCGCGCTTCGCGTGCTCGCGCGCTACGGCGAGGCGCTGCGGGATCTGACGGCGGCTGACGCGCTGCTGCGGGAGACCGGAGCGGTGCGGTCACGCGCCGCCGCCGCAGGCAACCTGTCGCTGCTGCTGACGGACCTCGGCGACTACCCGCGCGCCGACGAGCAGGCGCGCCTGGCATTTGCGCTGTACCGCCAGGTCCGAAACCCGGCCGGCGCGCGCATGAGCCTGGACGACCTCGGGCACATCGCCCTGCTGCAGGGACAACCTGCCACCGCCGTGCGTCGCCATGAGCAGGCGGTTGCCCTGTCACGCCAACTGGGCGATGGCACCTATCTCCGCACGGCGCTCACCCGTCTGGGCCTCGCCTACATGACCCAGCAGCGTTGGGAACCGGCCGAGCGGGTGCTGCAGGAGGCCCTGCAGCTTGCCGAGGACGGCCGATACCCGGACGAGCGGGAGTCGGCCCGCATTGCCATGGCCGACCTCCTGCGCGCCACCGGCCGGACCGCTGACGCGGCGGCCGCCTACCGGGAGGCACTCGCCGCGGCCCCAGGCCTCGCCTACGCCGCCACGCTGCTCGTCCGCGGCCACCACGGCCTGGGCCGGCTCGAGGCGGGCGCCGGCCGTCTGGAATCGGCCCTCCAGCACTACCGCCTCGCGCTCGCGGGCATCGAGCAGGCGCGGACCGGGGCGGGCAGCGCGGAGCTGCGCCTCACCTACTTCGCCGACAAGACAGCCCTGTATGTGGATGCCATCGACGTGTTGGTCGAGGCCCACCGACGCACCGGCGACCAGGCGCATCTCGGCGAGGCCTTCCTGGTGTCCGAACGGGCCAAGGCACGGACGCTCGTGGACGCCGTGGCCGGCGGCGGCGACTCGGGCGCCGGAGCATTCGCCAGCGTGGGCGACCTGGCCGACACGTTGGAACCCTCGGATGTGCTGATTGAGTACGTGGCGGGCGCGCACCGCTCCTTCGCGCTCACGCTCCGGCGGGATCGCACACTCACCGTGCACGAACTGCCGGCGCGGGCGGCGCTCGACGAGCAGGTGGACGCCATCCGCCGGCTGATCGCCGAGCGGCCGCGACCGTCCGACCGTGGTGACGACGTGCGCCTCCACGCGTCGCGCGCGTTCGCGACGTTGCTGGCGCCGGCCCTGAGAGGCGTTGCGCCCGACAGTCGCCTGCTCATCGTTGCGGACGGGCGTCTCTTCTACGCGCCCTTCGAGGCGTTCGTCGATCCGGCCACGGGCCAGTTCGTCGGCGAGACGTTCGAGGTCGTCCGGGCGGCCTCCGCGTCGGTGCTCCACGCACAGCGCGGCCGGCCCGAGTCCGCGGGCCCACCACGCTTGGTGGCCTTCGGCGACCCGCGGGTCTCCGGCGAGGCGCGGGCGGACGACGAACTCGTGCGCGCGCTCGAGCGCGACGGCTTCTCGTTCGCGCCCCTGCCCGGGTCGCGCCGCGAGGTGGAGGAGGCGGCCGCCGCGTTTGGCGCCGCCGACACGCGCATCTACACCGGCGAGGCCTTCACCCGCGCCGCCGCGCTGGCCGCACTGCAGCAGCCCTACGGCATCGTGCACTTCGCCACGCACGCCATTCTGGACGAGCGCGTCCCCGAGCGCTCGGGCATCGTCACGTCGGCGCCAGCCAGCGGCGGGGCCCCGATCATCCTCCGCGCGCGCGAGCTCGCCGAGCTTCGGATACCAGCCGACCTTGTCGTGCTCTCGGGGTGTCAGACGGGCCTCGGCGCGGTGGTGAACGGCGAGGGGGTCCTCGGACTCTCCTGGGCCCTCACCCGTGCCGGCGTCGCGTCGCTCGTCGTGACGATGTGGAACGTGAGCGACGCGGCCGGCGCGCCGGCGATGGCGGCCTTCTACCGCGCGCTCGCGGCCGGCCAGACCAAGGCGGCCGCCCTCCGAACCGCCCGGCGCGAATTGCTGGCCGGCCCCAACCGGGCGCTCCACCACCCGTACTTCTGGGCGGGCTACGCCCTCATCGGCAACCCCCGCTAGAGAATCGTTCGGCGCGGCGTGAAAGAAACGCCTGCCTCCCGCCACTTGGACCGCTGAGCACCGTCCATGCCGGAGGTTCCCATGACCCGTACGCGCGCCGCCGCCCTGCTTGCTGCGCTGCTGTGGCTTGCCGGCTGCAGTCAATCCGCACATCCGACCAGTCCGTCCCCGCTGACGCCACGGCCCGCGGGCCTGTTCAGCCAGGCCGCCATCCCGAGCGTTGTGGACTGGAGCGCGGTGACCGGCGTGCGCGACTCCGCGACGTCCTCGGCATCGCCCGACGCTCCGGGTGCGCCGACGGGCCTCACGGTGAGTGTCTCGGGCTCCACCGTCACGCTGACCTGGATGGCCCCCGCGTCGGGCAACGCGACGAGCTACGTGCTCGAGGCCGGCACCGGCACGGGCCTGAGCGACGTGGCGAACTTCAACACGGGCAGCGCCGCCACCACGTTCACCACCACCGGCGTGCCCAACGGCACCTACTTCGTGCGCGTGCGCGGCCGCAACGCCGACGGCACCGGGGCGGCGTCGAACGAGATCACGGTCGTCGTGGGCGCCTGCGCCGCGCCGAGCGCGCCGACTGGCTTCACGGCCACGGCCAGCGGTGCCACGGTCACGTTGTCCTGGGCCGCCGTCGCCGGCGCAACCTCCTACCTGATCGAAGCAGGTCGCTCGAGCGGCGCCACCGACGTCACCACGTTCGATACCGGCAGCACCGCCACGACCTTCAGCGGCACCGCGCCCGCGGGCACGTACTTTCTGCGCGTGCGGGCGCGTTCGGCATGCGGCCTCAGCCCGCCCTCGACCGAAGCGATCGTGATGGTCACCGGCGCGCCGCCACCTGCGGGTGGTTTGTCGGGCCTCTGGCGGGGCACGATGGTCGTCCGGGAGACGTCCGGCACCCAGGCCAATCAGATTGAAGTCGACTTCGTGCACGTGGGCACACGCCTGACAGGCACGGCTCGAGACGGAACATCGCGACCTCCTTCCACGTTCGACTTGACTCAGCAGGCGTCGGGTAGCGTCTATCAAGGCACGTTGACGACGAACAGTCCCGGCTGCCAGATCGCGACGGGAAGTCTCGTCGCGTTGACCCCGACACGACTGACGGGTACGTTCACCGTCCCATGCGGAAGCATGGACTTCGATCTGACGAAGATCTTCTGACGGCAGCCGGCCGCGCGGGCGCCCCGGCCGGCAACGCCGCGCCCGGGACCGCCACGCCGCAGTTGACTCCCCCGCCAGATCGGAGACGATCGGCCGGGGGGATCTGCCGATGACCGAAGAAGCCGCCGCTGTGGACCGGCTGAACGCCGTGGGCGTGTTGACGCGCCGCGAGATCGAGGCGCGCATCCTCGCGCCGGTGGTCGACGCCCTGGGGCAGCGATTCGGCCGGGACGAGGTCATCGCCATCGTCCGGGACGTCATCGTCGGCATCGCGAAGGCCCAGGGCAGGGCCATGGCCGAGGCGCGGGGGGACGCGTCGCTTCCGGGCTTTGCGGCCTCCCTCGAGCCGTGGACCCGCGACGGCGCCCTCGAGATGCGGGTGCGCGAGCAGTCGGAGGATCGCCTCGCCTTCGACGTCACGCGGTGTCGCTACGCGGAGATGTACCGCGCGCTGGGCATCCCGGAGCTCGGGGCGGTCCTGTCCTGCAACCGGGATGCGGCGCTCATCGAAGGCTTCAACCCGGCCGTCACGTTCGTCCGCACGGGGACGCTCATGGAGGGCGCCGCATGCTGCGACTTCCGATATGCCCGCCGGCCACCCGGCGCTGACATATGATCGGAAGTGCATGGCGACCAAGACCACGACCAAGACGTCCTCCGACACCCGCTTCCGGTGGGACGACCCGCTGCTGCTCGAGCAGCAGCTGACCGACGAAGAGCGGATGATCCGAGACTCGGCGCGGGCGTACTGCCAGGACAAGCTGGCGCCCCGCGTGCTCGACGCGTTCCGCCACGAGAGGACCGATCCTGCCATCTTCCGCGAGCTCGGCGCGCTCGACATGCTGGGCATCGTCATTCCCGAGGAGTACGGCGGCGCCGGGCTCGGCTACGTGAGCTACGGGCTCGTGGCGCGGGAGGTGGAACGCATCGACTCGGGCTTCCGCTCCATGATGAGCGTGCAGGGCTCGCTGGTCATGGTGCCCATCAACGAGTTCGGCACCGAGGCCCAGAAGCGCAAGTTCCTGCCGAAGCTGGCCACGGGCGAGTGGATCGGCTGCTTCGGCCTGACCGAGCCGGGCCACGGGTCCGACCCGGGCGGCATGATCAGCCGGGCGAAGAAGGTGGACGGCGGGTTCGTGCTGAACGGCACCAAGTCGTGGATCACGAGCAGCCCGTTCGCCGACGTCTTCATCGTGTGGGCCAAGGACGATGAGGGCGCCATTCGCGGGTTCATCCTCGAAAAAGGCTGGAAAGGGCTGAGCGCGCCGCCCATTCACGGCAAGGTCGGCCTCCGCACGAGCCTCACGGGCGAGATCGTGATGGAAGAGGTGTTCTGCCCGGACGAGAACGTGTTCCCGGAGATTCGCGGGCTCAAGGGACCGTTCACGTGCCTGAACAGCGCCCGGTACGGCATCGCGTGGGGTGCGCTCGGCGCGGCCGAGGACTGCTGGCTGCGCGCCAGGCGCTACGTGCTCGAGCGCAAGCAGTTCGGGCGGCCGCTCGCGGCCAATCAGCTCATCCAGAAGAAGCTGGCCGACATGCAGACCGAGATTGCGCTGGGCCTGCAGGCGTGCCTGCGCCTGGGCCGCATGAAGGACGAGGGCACGGCGGCGCCGGAGATCACGTCGATGCTCAAGCGCAACTCGTGCGGCAAGGCGCTCGACATCGCGCGCCTCGCGCGCGACATGATGGGCGGCAACGGCATCACCGACGAGTTCGGCGTCATCCGCCACCTGGTGAACCTCGAGGTCGTCAACACCTACGAGGGGACGCACGACATCCACGCGCTCATCCTGGGCCGCGCGCAGACCGGCATCGCCGCCTTCGCCAACTAATTCGGGGTCGCTACCGCCGGTGCGACTCGCGCCTCACCCGGTCCTCGAGCGCCGCGAGCGATCGCGCGGCCAGCGCGCGACACGCGCCGGGGTCGACCATCGGATCGCCGGCCGCGCCGGGAGCCACCCCGCTCGCCGCGCGGCGGGCCAGCTTCTCGTCGAGCCCCGCCACGAACGGATGAGTGGAGACCACGATGTCGCAGGGCAACGCCCCCAGCTTGCGGATGCTCGCGCGGAACGACTCCACGATGCCGGCGTGTCCACCGCCGCCCGTGAACCGGTAGGTGTCGTTCGACACGGCCGACACGCTGTCCGCGTACACCATGTTCAGGCACCGCTCCCCCTTGCACGCCTGCCACGTCCAACTGGTCGCGCCCGGCGTATGCCCCGGGGTGTGATGCGCCGTGAAAACGGTGTCCCCGACCCGCAGCATCTCGCCGTCGCCAACCACCCTCACCCCGGACGTAACCGCCGGAAAGTCCTGGGACCGCGACGCTCCGCCAAACTGCGGGTCGTCCGGCGTCGGGTGGCCAAGCGCCAGCGCGCGCGCCGACGCCGCGCTCGCCACCACCGTCGCGCCCGTACGTCGCTGCAGGCCCCGCAGGCCGCCGGCGTGGTCGTAGTGCGCGTGCGACGTCAGGATGTACTTCACCTGCGCAGGGTCATGACCCAGCTTTCGGATGTTCGCGACGATCGACGCCGCCGACTGCGGCAGGCCCCCGTCCACGACGACGAGCCCGTCAGTCGTGACGACCAGCAGCGACGACAGCCCCTGGGGGCCGACATACCAGGTGTTGCCGAACACCTCAAAAGGCTCGCGCGGCGCGTTCCACGCGGCGCACTCCGAACAGGTGATGGGCGTCTCGTCCTCGGCCGGCGCGAACCGCCGGAAGAAGCTGCCGTCGTTCCAGCGCGGGGTCGTCGGCCGGTTGGCCACCTCGGCCACCACCGCCAGGTACACCCGTCCGAAGTCCTCGGCGGCCTGCCGGTCGATGGGCTGCGCCAGATCGTCGCTCGGCGCGTGGTACCGCTCGCTCCGCCACCGTCGCACCATCTGGTGCTCGGCGGAGTCCTTCGTGAAGCCCACCTTCAGCGACAGCGCCGGGACGCCCGTCTTGATGAAGCTGTACTGATCGCTCCGCACGAACGCGTTGCGCTCGGGCTCCGGGTCGGACAGCACCTCGATGCCCAGCGGGCGCGCGGCACGAATCAGATCGGCGGCCAGGTCGGACTCCTCCAGCCCCTGCACGACGAGGCTCCGCAGCGGAAAGAGCGGCAGGAACATGTCGGTGTTGAGATTCGCCACGATGCGTCCGCCGGCCAGGGTCGGCCGGTTGGCGAAGTAGCGCGATCCGAGCAGCCCTTTCTCCTCGGCCGTCACCGCGGCAAAGACCAGCGACCGTTTGAACCCGCCCTGCTTCGCGGCCGCCGCAGCCGTCTCGATCAACGTGGCGATGCCCGAGGCGTTGTCCATGGCGCCGTTGTAGATGCTGTCGCCGTTGATGGGCTCACCGACGCCGACGTGGTCGAGGTGCGCCGAGATGGCCACGTATTCGTGCTTCAGCACGGGATCGGTGCCCGGGAGAATGGCGATGACGTTGTCGCTCTCGAGCGAAGCGGCCTCGATGGTCACCTTCACGCGAGCCCTCGATGGAATCGCAAACCGCGGGAGCACTTTGCCTGCGTTCGACAGCGCGAGGACGTCGGCAAACGTGTGGCCGGACCCGGCGAAGAACGTCTCCGCGCGCGCCGGGTTGATGGTCACCGCCACCTGCTGCCCGAGCGTCTCGTCGAGGGCGGGGTCGGCAATGGCCACGGCCGGCATGAAGCGCGACAGCATCGACCGTTCCCAGGGTATGTCCTGCCCTCGCGGGTTCTGGATGGCCAACACGCCGATGGCGCCGGCCTTCTTCAGATACTCCCACCGCGTGCTCTGGTAGTGTGCGAGCAGCGGACCCGGGATGTGCGAGGGCCCGCCCGTGACGAGCAGCACGAGCTTGCCTTTGACGTCGAGCCCGTCGAGATCGTCGTGCTTCGCCTCGGGAATCTGCAGGCCGTAGCCCGCGAACACGATGGGCGCCTCCACACTGGGCGCCGGCTCGATGCGCATGGAAAACGTGGCTTCCGTCCCGAGCTCCACGGGCACGACGTCTCCGCCCGGCCGGACGAGCGCCAGGCTCGACTGCGCCTCGACGATGCGCCGGCTCCGGAACGGGACGGGCTGGAAGAAACCCTTCGTGCCGCCTGGCTGGAGGCCGGCTCGCCTGAAGTGTTCCGCGACGTACTCCGCGGCCTTCCGGTGTTCGGGCGTGCCCGTCTCTCGGCCCTTCATGTCGTCGCCTGCAAGCGCCACCACATGCGCCCACCACGCGGCGGCAGGCTGGCGCGCCTCGGGCGCAGATATGGCAAGGAGACCAAGAACGAGCAGCCGCAGACCCTGACTCATGTATGCCCTCATTGAAGACTTGCGCGCCACCACAGGACGGCCGCCGTCGGCGCCTCAGCGCGCTCCCAGGCGCACGGCCCTGACCCGCCCGGCGTCGACAAAGTACAGATTATCCTCCGCATCGATGGCGATGCCTGCGGCCTGGGCCGACAGGTGCACTCTCGCGAGCGCCGCCGGACCGCCGTCGCCGCCAAACCCCGCTTGTCCGACCGAGCCGCCCTCGCCCACAATCCACGTCTGGTTTCCAGCCGCGTCCAGCCGGAAGAGACCCGCGATCACACCGGCGTAGAGATACCCTCGGTGGTAGACGAGCTTCGTCGTGTTGGCAACCGCGCGCAACGTTGTAATCCGTCCGTCGGGGGCCACCCGTCGAATCGCGGGCTGCTCCGACAGGTACAGACTTCCCGCCTCGTCTACGGCCACGCCCTTGGGCGTGTTGATGCACGCGTCCACTGCCGGTCCACCATCGCCACAGGATTGCCCGTTGCCGTACCTCTCCCAGCCGTTCACGGGCCCTCCGTTCCCGACAACGGTCGATACGCGACCGGTGGCGGCATCGACCCGCCGAATCCGGTTGTTGTTGGTGTCCGCCACATACAGGTGGCCGTGGCGATCCCGCACGGCATCCCACGCCTGGCAGAACGTCGCTTCGGTCGCCGGGCCCCCATCACCCGTATAGGCGCAGACGGCGTTTCGACCCGCCACAGTCCGCACGATCCCGTCGATACCGAGGCGCTCGATGTGCGACCAGTTGACCATGTCGACCGTACCATCCGGGTTCGCCTCGATGCCGAACGCCCCGATGCTGGCGAGGCGCGCCGGCGCCGGCAAGGGCTGGCCGACGAACGACCCCGTGCCCGCGATGGTCGTCACCACGCCGTCCCGGTCCAGACGGCGGATGCGCCCAAAGGCGTCGCCGATGAGCAGGGCGCCGTCGCCGGCGACTGCGATGTCGAGTGGCCGCATGGCGACGGCATAGGCCGGCACATCCTCGAATACCTGCCCCTCGTCTCCAATGGTCGAGGGCCCAATGCCCGCCACCGTGTACAGACGCCCGGTACGCACGTCGATTCGCCGCACGCGCGATACGGCCCCATCGGTGTAGTAGATCGTGCCGTCATCCGCGACGGCGAGGCCCGTGACCAGGCCCAGGCCTTCCGCCCGCGCCGACCCGCCCTCGACGGGCAGCGTCGGCGTGCCGCTGCCCCACGAGTCCAGATACACACCCGACGGGCTGACCTTCACGATGCGGCTCGATCCGCCGTAGTACAGATTGCCCGCGCGGTCGAAGGCCAGCGACCGCACGCGGCCGACGTAGTCGAGCGCGGGCTGCCGCGGCAGCGTGTAGAACGTCGTGATGACCCCGCTCTGCCGATCGATCCGGCGAATCCGGTAGTTCTCGGTATCCGCCAAGTACAGGTGCCCGCTCCTGTCGAGCGCCAGGAAGCCGGAGTCGGCATCGCCGACATCGAACTGGGCCAGCGTCGCCGGGCCGCCGTCGCCGGAGTACCCCGGCACCCCGGTGCCCGCAGCGGTCACGATGGTCCCGGTGGCGAGGTTGATTCGCCGTACGCGACCAGCGGCGAAATCGATCACGAAGACGTCCTGTGCATCGGCTGCGATGTGCGTCAGCCAACCGAAACTGGCCTGCGCAGCCGGGCCGCCGTCTCCGCGATACTCGCGCCTGCCGTCTCCGGCAATCGTCGTGATGATGCCGGTACCGGCGTCGATCCGGCGCACGCGCCCGTTCTGATCGGGAATCAGCACGTTGCCGCCCGGGTCGACCGCGATCGACAGCGGGAACATCACCGGCGCGTGAACGGACGGTCCTCCGTCGCCCGTTGGCGCACCGGGTGCCAATGGCCCGCGGTGTCGCGCGGTGAGCCGCTCGAAGGTTCCATCGGCCCGCACGCGCGACACTCGATCGTTATTCGGTTCGGCCAGATACAGGTACCCTCGAGGATCGAGCGCCAGTCCCGCCGGGTCAACGGTCGCCCGGACGGCGGGTCCATAGTCCCTGCTGAACGCGCCGATGCCCGCGACTGTGGTGATGTAGCCAGCCGGCAGATCCCGCAGACGGGGTGGCACGTAGAGATACTCGGCATACGCCGTACCCGACGTCGACTGGATCGTGATGACCGCGAAGCCGTTGTCGTGTGCCGGCATCCGCAGGCGCAGCTCGCCGTCGGAGTGCCCGATCGGAGCCACCACCACATCGTCGAGGCGAACGACCGCGGACGTGAAGCCGGCACCTATCAGGCGCACCTCGGTACCGCCGGCGATCGGCCCTCGATCCGGGATGATGGCGTCGATGCGAAGCGGCGCGGTCAACGGTCGGAGCGGTTGACCGCCGGCGGCCACCGCCGAAAGCACAGCGCAGACAAGCAGTCGCGTCACCATACGACTTGTACCCACCCGGGCCTCACGCGCCTTGACGCCCCTGGTCCCTGCGATCATCCAATTGACCGCCGCCCGCGACAGCCCGCCCTCGTCCAGCGCGGGAATCGTGGCGAACCCGACGGCGAAAGCCCTCTGGTAGCGGCGGAGAAACCGCTCGAAGAGCGGCCGCCCGCTCGTGGCTGGTCGGACCGCCTGGGACCGCCGTCCAGCATCGTCTTCGGGTCCAGCGACATGCCCGGCATCTCCGTCCCCTCCGTCAGCGGCCCGGCCCGAGCTCCGCCAGGAACCTCGCCAGATGCGCCTCCCACACCTCCGGCCGCGAGTGTGTACCGTGGCCCCGAGTAGCCTCCGAAATGGGCAGCAGGACGAACCGGCCGCGCTTCACGCGCCGAATGAGCTGCTCCATCATGGGCAGCTCCGGCGGGTTCACGAAATCATCCGCCGAGTTGATGGCGAGGAGCGGCGCCGTGATGCGCGCCAGGTGCGGCGCCGGGTCGTAGTCCTCCGACGCGCGGAACTGGTAGATGGTGTCGTTCGCGTCGGTGGTTCTGAGCCGCGCCGCAATCTGCTCCGCCAGCCATGTGTCGGCCGCGGCGGCCGTCGGGAACTGGGCCTGCCACTGCAGCGGAACGCTCGTCGCCATCAGCAGAAAGCCCAGCGCGCTCGCCATGTTGCGCGGCGGCTCGGTGTACTCGCCGTTCTTCCACGTTGGATCCGTCACGATGGCATCCACCAGGAGCTTGCGCCACACGCGGTTGCGCCCGGCGATTTCGACGGGATTGCTGGCGAGAGGCACGAGCCCGTCCACGAAGTCGGGGTACATGTAGCCCCACATCCACGCGTGCATGGCTCCCATCGACGTGCCCATCACCAGGTGCAGCCGGCCGAGACCCAGGCCTTCGGTGATCAGCCGGTGCTGCAGCCGGACCATGTCGGCGTAGCGGTACGCGGGGAAGCGCATCCGCAGGCCGTCGCTCGGCTTGCTCGACTGCCCGTGGCCGATGTTGTCGGGCAGGACGATGTAGTACTTCGACGCGTCCAGGAGCTGTCCCGGGCCGAACAGCCGGCCGGCGTAGGTCTCGGAGAGGAATCCCCGCCCGGATCCGCCCGTGCCGTGCAGGATCAGCACGGCGTTCCGTACCACGCCGTCGGCGCCCTTCCGCGGCGTACCGAGCGTCCGGTAGTGGATCGTCACCTCGGGCAGCGTCTGGCCGTCGGCGAACCGGACGTCGCGCGCGACGAAGTCGCCCTCGACAGTCGCGACCGCCGTCTGCGCCCAGGCCGGCGCGGCGGAGACCGCCAGGAGAAGGACCAGTGAGCAGGCTCGCATGAGGAGCAGTATAGTGGCGTCACCGAACCGATGAGGACCGATATGGACACACGCCACCTGTCTCCCGCGCTCCTGGTGCTGGCCCTGGCGGCCGCGGCGCCCTCGGCGGCGCAGCCGATTGCAGAGGCCACCTGCAAGGCCTGCCCGGCCAGCTACATCGGCGCCGAGGAAATCGAGGCGTACATCACGCGCGCCATTGCGACGAAGACCATCGATCAGCAGGTCCGCAACGTGGACGTCGGCAAGTCCAACGTGGCCGTGGCGCTCGTGCACCGCGGCCGGCTGACGACGCCGGGGGAGGTGGCCGAGCACGACCACGTAAGCGAGGTCTACCACGTCATCAGCGGCGCCGCGACGCTCGTGACCGGCCCGAATCTCGTCGGCGCCGAGCGCCGGCCGGCCACCAACACCAACGTGCGGCTGCTGAACGGTCCTGGCCACAACGCCAAGGCGATTCGGGACGGCGCGACGCATGAGCTGAAGGCGGGCGATGTCATCGTGATCCCGGCCGGCACCGGCCACTGGTTCACGCGCATCGACGACCACATCACCTACCTGATGATCCGCGTGGATCCCGACAAGGTGACGCCGCTCAAGGACGAGGCGGCGTCGCGCGCCGACCTGGCGGGCAGCAAGCCCGGCCAGTAGGTCCGCGCCGGCCGCCGCGGTTCGTCCGGCCGGCCGGACGCGGATTGATCGACAATAGGCGCGTGAGCGCCGCGGGACATCATCACGCCCTCGTGTCGCGGGTCATCCCGGGCACCCCTGAGGAGGTCTTCGGCGCCTGGGAAGACCCCGGGCGCCTGCGCGACTGGCTGGCCGGCGAGGGCGAGGTCTCGGTTGACTTCCGCCCCGGCGGCGCGTTCCGCATCGTCATGGTCATGTCGGGCCAGCGCCTCCTCTACGGCGGCACCTACCGCCGCATCGAGCCGCCGCGCCTGCTCGCGTTCACCTGGCGGGTCGGCGAGGAAGACGTCGAGTCCATCGTGCGCGTCGAGCTGGAAGCCGCCGGCGAGCGGCGAACCAGGATGACCATCGTGCACGGCGATCTTGCCACGGCACGTCTGGCGTCGGACTACGAGCTGGCCTGGAACGGCTTCATCAACATCCTCGAGCACCAGATCGAGGCCATGATCGGCCTCGAACCGCCGGCGGGCGGGTCGACCCGCGCGTAGATGGCGCCCACCCGACGCGCCACCGCGTGGCTGCTCCTCGCCTTTTCGCTCGTCATCGCCGGCGCGGGCGCGGCCTCGCTGACGCGCATGCTCCGCGAAGAGCGCGCCGCCCGCGTGGAGCGACCCATCCCGCCGCCCCGCGGCGCAGCAACGACGGTCGCCGGCATGGCGATCGGCATCGGCCTGGCGGGCGCCATGGCCGGCGCGGCGCTGCTCATGACGTCGCGTCGCGGGTGACCCCCCGTCACATGTCGCGCAGCGCCACGATGGGATCGACCCGGCTCGCCCGGCGCGCCGGCAGGTAGACCGCGGCGCAGCCTACCGCGACGAGCAGCGCGGGAACAGCCGCAAAGGTCACCGGGTCGAACGCGCTCACGTCATACAGGAGCCCCGTGATGAAGCTCGCGACCCCGGAGGCCGCTGCCAGGCCGGCGGCGCCTGCCGCCGCGCGGAGTCGCCCGGGCCGGCGCGCTCAGCGGAGGGTAAAGGTGAGCTCGATGGTGACGATGACGGGGACGGGCTCGCCGTCCTTGGTGCCGGGAATGAACCGCCACTCCCGCGCCGCGCGCACGGCTTCCTGATCGAGGCCGAATACAGGATCGAGCGACCGCGTCACGCGCACGTCGCCGACCGTGCCGTCGGGGAGGACGATGCACTCCACCCACACGGTGCCCTGCACCTTGGCGCGCATGGCGTCCGCGGTGTACTGCGGTTTCACTTCGCGCACCACGCGCGGCACGGTGATGCCCGCGCCCGGCCGATACGCGCCGCCGCCCGTGCCGCCGCCGAAGCCGGGCCCGAGCCCGGAACCCTGACCGGAGCCGATGCCAGTGCCGGTGCCCGTTCCCGCGCCGCCGCCAGTACCGGCGCCCTGCGAAATTGACGAGACGTTCGCGCTTTCGATGGCGCCCGGCAGGGTCACCTCGGCCGACGCAAGGGTGCGCGCCGGGATGTTCAGCGCCTCGAGCGGCGGAATGTCCTCGACGTCCTTCGGGGGCGTAATCTCGGGCGGCCGCTCGACCGGAACCGTGATCTTCTCCTTGCCGGGGAGTTCCGCCGGCTTCGGCGGCTCGGGGTTCTCGTTGCCGCCGCCACCGCCACCGCCGCCCGGTCCGGGCTCGGCGAGCCAGATGATACCGTCGGGCGAGGGAGGCTGCTCGATCTCCGCACGGATGGGCTCGGGCGCGTACTTGAGCACCACCGCGATGATGAGCGCGACCGCCAGGTGCGAGCCGATGGACGCCAACACCCCGACACGCGACTGCCGCTGCTCGAAGAGGAAATGCACCTCGGCCGGATGCTCCGAGATCGCGAGCAACCCCCGTGAGGGCGCGTTCGCCGATGGCTCGTGGGGCGCTTCCTGCATCCGCCGGTTGTTGGAGGTCGCGTTCATTCTGACCGACACCCTGAGAGCTGACAAGAGCAAAACACGGGCCAAGCGCCGCCGATACACCTCCAGTGGACCAGCTCCCTCCTTTAGACGCCCGTCGGCCCCCGCCGGCTACAGCGGTGTCACCTGGTAGTGTACCCCCCGCGGGCTCGGACCCGCACCCCGTCGCGGGCCACCCGCACCTCGATGCTCCGCCACTCCGGCTCGGTACCCCAGGGTCGGCTCGGCGCGTACCCCAGCAGGTACTGCGCCCCGAGATCCTCGGCAATCCCGGCCAGCGTCGGCGCCAGGTGGCGCATCTCGCGCAGGTGATACCAGCGGCCACCGCTCGCCGCGGCGAGCTCGGCGAAGAGCGCCGGCCGCCTCGGGCCGAGCGCCACCGGGTAGATCATCACGTCGCTCCGCCGCGCGCGCGCCAGCACGTCAGCCGCCGTCGCGCGGCTGTAGCGGTCCTCCCCGTCCGAGAGCAGCACGATGGCGCGGCGCCCGCCCTCCGACTCGAGGAGGTCGAGGGCCTCGATGGCCGCGTCGTGCAGCGAGGTCGTCCCGAAGGCGTCGAGCGCGGCGATGGCGCGCTCCGCGCCGGACCGATCCTCGGCCATGGCCGCGAGCACCTCGACCTGGCTCCCGATACCGATGACCATCACCCGGTCGTCGGGGTCCAGGGCCCGCACGAACACCCGGCCGGCGGTCCGCGCGACGGCGAGCCGCGCGCCCCGCATGCTCACGCTGCGGTCGATGGCCAGGGCGACGGAGGCCGGCACGTCGCCAGCCTGGAACACGGTCAGGCGCTGCGGCTCGCCGTCGTCGAGCACGGTGAAGTCGGCGACGGTCAAGTCCCGCAGGGGGCGTCCGTCCGTATCGGTGACGCTCGCGTAGACTTCGACCTGCGACACCGAGGCACGGAACTGGGCCCGCAGACCCACGGCCGAGGTGGTCGTGGAAAGTGCTAGAATCGCTGCCAGGGCCGTCACCGGCGGCATCAAGGAGTACAACATGGGGTTTCTCGCGCTCTTCGGGCCCATCGGGCTGCCGGAGATGCTCATCATTCTGGCCATCATCCTGCTCGTGTTCGGCGCGAGCCGGCTGCCGGAGATTGGCAAGGGCATCGGCATGGGCATCAAGAACTTCAAGTCGTCGATCAAAGAGGGGACCGACGAGCACAAGTAGCCAGCCCCGCCTACAGAATCATCCTCGCCTCCCCGACCCGGCGCGTCACGCGCTCGCGGTCGAGCCATTCGAGCAGCGGAATCGCGTACTTGCGGGTCACCCCGTAGCGTTCCTTGAACATGGCCACGTCCACCGTGGCCTTCGTCTGGCCCTGCTTCAGCGACTGCAGGTCGGCCTTGAGCGACGCCAGGGCCTCGGCGTGGAATGTCAGCGTGTCGAGGCGCACGAGCGTCTTCTGGCGGATCAGCAGGGCTGTCATCCGCTCGGCCACCGCGGGCGGCACGCCGGCCTCGGCGGCGACGGTCGCGGCGTCCGGCGGGCGCAGCCCGGCGCGGCGATAGGCCGCCTCCACGCCTCCGCGCGCGGCTTCTTCCTCGGGCGACAAGGCTAGCTGGTGCCCTGCCAGCGCCAGGCGGTCGCGCGCCACCAGCTTGCGGGCGGCGACCAGCTGCTGCACTGCCGCATCGAACACCGCCGCGTCGGCCCGCGCGAAGACGCGGGCCCGTGCTTCCTCGCGCGGCAGGCCGGGGTCGAGGGGATGCGCGCGGTGATGATCTCCGACCGCAGCCAGCAGAGCGTTCGCGGCCGCATCGAGCGCCTCTCGCCACACGAGGCGCGGCCCGGCCACGCTGATGTGGTTGTCGCGGGTGAGCGCCGCTTCCACCGCGTCGGCGTCGGCGGGCGCCACGCCGGCGCGGGCGACGAGCGCCGTGCGGTCGAGCCCGGTCAAGCCGGCCTCGCGCACCATCTGCCTGAGCGCGTCCATGTCCCCGATGCCGCTCTGCGCCGCCGGCGCCAGCGCCGCGAACCGCGCGAGCGCCGCCTCGGTTCGAATCGCGCCGCGCGGCGGGGCAGGGTCCACGACCTGCCCCCCGCCCACCGTGCGGGGCGGTGAATAGGCCCTGAGGATCAGGCGATCCCCACGCGTCACCACCGCCGGCGCCTCGAGCCGGAGCCGCACGGGCGCGGTAGCCCCCGGCGGCAGCTCCGGCCGCGGCGGGCCGGCCAGCGAGACGCGCGCGAGCACCTCGCTCGTGCCCTGATGCACGCGCACGCGCGCGCCGTGCTTGAGGGGACGGGCGTCGGCGAGCAGTTCGAGGACGGCGTCCAGACGGCGCGTCACCACGAACGCGTCTGGGGTCACCAGTGTCTGGCCCCGGTGCACCTCGGCGATCTCGACGCCGCCGAGGTTCACGGCCACTCGCTGTCCCGCGACGGCGGTCGCCTCGCGGCGGCCGTGCACCTGCAGCCCGCGCACGCGCGCGCGCCGGCCGCCCGGCTCGATGGCCAGTTCCTGCTCCACGTCGAGACGGCCGGACACGAGCGTGCCGGTCACGACGGTACCGAAGCCCGCCATCGTGAACACGCGATCGATCGGCAGCCGCGCCGGCCCGGTGGCGGGTCGGTCCTCGCCGGCTGCCGCCAGATCGGCCAGCGTGTGGCGCAGGGCGTCGAGGCCCAGTCCGGTCCGCGCCGACACCGGCAGCACCGGCGCGCCTTCGAGAAACGACCCCTGCACCAGATCGGCGACCTCCAGCCCGACGAGTGCGAGGGTATCGTCGTCCACGAGGTCGGCCTTGGTGATGGCCACGAGGCCGCGCCGGACGCGCAGCAGCCGGCAGATGTCGAAGTGCTCGCGCGTCTGCGGCATGACCGACTCGTCGGCGGCCACGACGAGGAGCACGGCGTCGATGCCCCCGACGCCCGCGAGCATCGTCCGGACGAACCGCTCGTGGCCCGGCACGTCCACGAACGCCACGGTGGCGTCGCCCACGCGGGCGTGCGCGAAGCCGAGCTCGATAGTGATGCCCCGCGCCTTCTCTTCCTTCAGGCGATCGGGGTCCGTGCCGGTCAGGGCGAGGACCAGCGAGCTCTTTCCGTGGTCGATGTGCCCGGCCGTGCCGACGACGAGGTGCGTCATCGCCGCTTCTGCGCGCGCTCGCGCCGCCCGGGCCGCGGCCGTCGGCGCCGCCGCTCCTCGGGGGTGCCCGTGCGCCGCTCCTTCTTGGGCCGCGCCGCGCGGCGCGCCGCACCGCGCGCGCTCTCCGTGCGCCGCACCGCCTCGAGCACGTCGTCGAGCCCGAAATCGATCTGGCGCCGGGTCATGTCGACGCGCACGACCTGGACCCGCACCTTGTCGCCCAGCCGGTACCGCTTGCGCGTGCTCTCGCCGACGAGCGTATGCGCCAGCTCGTTGTAGCGGTAGTAGTCGTCCGCCATCGTCGACACGTGGACCAGACCCTCCACGTAGTGGTCGACGAGCTCGACGAACAGGCCGAAGGGCGCGACGCCCGTGACGTATCCCTCGAAGACGTCGCCGACCTTGTCGGCCATGAAGCGCACCTTCTTCCACTGCAGCAGCTCGCGTTCGGCCTCGTTCGCGCGCCGCTCGCGCTCCGAGGTGTGCCGGGCCACCTCAGGCAACAGATCGTCCAGCTCCTCGCGCCGATCGTCGGAAACGCGGGTCGTTCGCAGCTCCCGGAGCACGCGGTGGACGACGAGGTCCGGGTACCGACGGATCGGCGAGGTGAAGTGCGTGTAGGTCGGTGCGGCGAGGCCGAAGTGCCCGAGATTCACCGAGTCGTACCGGGCCTTCTGCATGGTGCGGAGCATCAAGAACGCGATGGGCTTCTCCTCGGGGGTCCCGCGAATCTTCTCGACCAGGCGCTGGAAGTCGGCGGGCCGCACGCCGTCGGGCGGCGCCGCCAGGCTGAACCCCAGCGACGAGACGAACTCGTCGAACTCCTGCACCTTCAGCGGATCGGGCGGTTCGTGGATCCGGTACAGGGCCGGCATCCGGTGCGTCTCGAGGTGCCCGGCCACCGTCTCGTTCGCGAGGAGCATGAACTCCTCGATCAGCCGGTGCGCGACGTTCCGCTCCGAGGCCACGATGTCGGCGATGAAGCCCTCGGTGTCGAGGACGATCTCGGGCTCCGGCAGATCGAAGTCGATGGACCCCCGCCGGCGGCGGCGCCGGTTGAGGATCTCGAACAGCTCGTGCATGAGGCGGAACGTCGGCACGAGATCTCGATACCGCTCGGTCGTCTCCAGATCGCCCTCGGCGAGAATCGCATTCACCGCCGTGTACGTCAGACGCTCGGTGCTGCGGATCACCCCGTCGTGCAGCTCGTAGCGGACCACCGCGCCCTGGCCGTTCACCTCCATCAGGCACGACTGAACCAGCCGGTCGACATGCGGCCGGAGGCTGCAGAGCCCCGTCGCCAGGGCCTCCGGGAACATGTGCACCGCGCGTTCGGGGAAGTACACCGAGGTCCCGCGCGCGTAGCCGTCCCGGTCGAGTGCGCTCCCCTCCCGCACGTAGTGGGCCACGTCGGCAATGTGCACGCCCAGCCAGTAGTGGCCGTTCTCGAGGCGCGCGATCGAGATCGCATCGTCGAAATCGCGCGCGTGCTCGCCGTCGATGGTGACCACGATGCGGTCACGGAAGTCGGTGCGCCCCTTGAGGTCGCGTTCGCGTACCTCACCCCCGAGCCGCGACGCCTCCTCGACGGCGTCCGGGTCGTGCTCGTCCGCGATGTCGTACTTGCGGAGGATGATCTCGGTGTCGACGCCGGGGTCGTCGATGTCGCCCAGCACCTCCGTCACGCGGCCCGCCGGCCCCCGCGTCGGCGTCGGCCAGCGTGTGATCTCGACCGTCACCATCTCGCCGGGCGCGGCGCCGCCGGTGTCCGCCCGCGCCACCTGCACGTCCGCCGTCATCCGGCGGTCGAACGGCACGACGTAACCCAGGCCGGCCGCGTCCACGTCGTAGCGGCCCACGATGGTGCGGCCACGACGCTCGAGGATCTGGACAATGCGGCCCTCGGCCCGTCCGTCGGGCTTGTGCCGCTCGACGCGGACGACGACGCGGTCGCCGTGCAGCGCTTCGCTCAGGTTGTGCGCGGCGACGTAGACGTCGCCGGTGAGGCCCTCGACCCGGCGTTCGGGCACCACGAAGCCGAACCCCGACGCGTGTCCCTCGAGGCGCCCGACGATGAGGTCCATGCGATCGGGCAGGCCGTACCGGTTGCCGCGCACCAGCACGAGCGAGCCGTCGGCGACCAGATCGCGCAGCGTCCGCTTGAAGGCATGGCGTTCGCCGGCGTCGATGCGCAGGATGCGCATCAGCTCGCGCGCGGTGGCCGGGTGGTGGACCCGGTCGCGCATGCGGTGCAGCAGGTCGTCACGCGCGCTCATTCGGATCCACTATACGACCTTCGGCGAGCCGGGCGCCCGCACCAGGATCTGCAGGTCGCCGACGTTGGTGTCGGTCGGGCCCGTGCGGACGACGTCGCCGAGCGCCGACAGCCACGGGTAGGCATCGTTGTCATCGAGCGCGCGATCCGGCGGCGCGAGGCCGCGCGCGGCGGCGCGGGCGAGCGACGTCGAGTCCACCAGGGCCCCGGCCGCGTCGGTCACCCCGTCGATGCCGTCGGTGCCGACGCTTGCCGCCACCGCCAGCCCGGGTAGCGCCGCCAGCAGCGGCACCAGCGCGAGGCCGAACTCCTGGTTGCGGCCGCCGCGTCCGCCCCCGCGCACCTGCACCGTCGTCTCGCCTGACGAGATCACGCAGACGCGCGCCGCGCGGCCCGCCGACGCCAGCGCCTCGTCCAGCCAGGCCGGCGCCGTCCGCCTGGCCTCACCAGTCACCGGCGCGTCGCGCACGATCACCGTGTAGCCCAGCCGCCGCGCCTCGCGCGCCGCGCCCTCGCGTGCGTCGCGCGCGCTCCCGATGAGGTGGCCCTCGGCCCGCGCGAGGCCCCGGTCGCCGGGCTTCGGCGACTCGGGACGCCGGCCCTCCAGGCCGGCCTGCACCGCTGCCCGTACCGCCGGCGGCACCTCGCCGGACGCGGTCCATCGCTCGAGCGCATCGCGCGCGTCGGCCCACGTCGAGGGGTCGGCGACGCCGGGTCCGGAACCGATGACGCTGAGGTCGTCGCCGACGACGTCGGAGATGGCCAGCGTGACGGCGGTGCCGGGGCACGCCGCGGCCAGACGGCCGCCCTTGATGGCCGACAGGTGCTTGCGCACGGCGTTGAGCGCGTGGATGTCCGCGCCGCCGCGGAGCAGCGCGCCGACCACCCGCTGCTTCTCGTCGAGTGTCACTCCCTCCGCAGGGAGAGCCAGGAGCGCAGAGGCGCCGCCCGAGAGGAGCACGAGCAGGATGCCGCCGGCCGGCACGGCGCGGGCCAGATCGAGCGCGCGTGCGGCGGCGGCAACGCTCCGGGCATCGGGCAGCGGGTGGCCGGCCTCCCTCCACTCCACGCGTGCGTCGAGCGGCCCCGATAGATGCGTGCCCACCGCCAGCGCGGCGCGCGGCACGTGCCCGAGGGCCTCGGTGACGGCCGCCACCATGGCGCACGAGGCCTTGCCCGCGGCCACCACGGTCAGCGGGCCGCCGTGCAGGCGTTGGCGGAGAGACTCGGTCGAGAGGGCGCGGGCCACGAGACGGCGGGCCGATGCCGCAGCAACGCCGGCCTCGGCAATCCGACGCGCGTCGACGCGGAGCGCCGTGACAGTGAGGCTCAGTGGACGGGGTGTCCGTCGGACCAGCCGGCGAGCCTGGCGACGACGCCAAACTCCTTCAGCAGCCGCGCCACGACGAGATCGGCGCCTTCGGCTCTGGACAGCTTGTCGATCTCCGCGATCACCCGCACCAGCGCCGCTTCCACGGAATTGACCGCCTGCGGCGTGAACGCGTCGCGATGCGCCTGAAGGCAGCGGTGGAGGCGAATGAATTCCTGGCGGTAGAACTCGGCGATGGGACAGGCGGCGGTGATGGGGAATGACGCGCGGGGCGACGGGACTTCTCGGTCAGTCAGGAAACGCTGCATACGGTTCCTTGGCCCAGACATCCGCGATACCCTCAGTGTAGGAAGGAACGCCGGGCCCTGTCAACGGACAGGAGCGTCACCGGCCTCGCGCCGCCCGCGACGCCAGCGCCCCCGCCAGCAGCCCAACGGTCAAACCCGCGCCCACCATGCCCGCCGCCTCGCGGGCGTCCAGGAACCGCAGCTCCCCCGCGCCAAGGAAGCCGGCGAAATCGCTGCCGAACCGCCCCTCGACGATCGCGAACACCCCCGCCAGCACCGCCAGCGCCACCACGCTCCCGGCCAGGCCCTGCAACGCCCCCTCGGCGACGAACGGGCCGCGAATCATCGTGAACGGCGCGCCGACCAGCCGCATGATCTCCAGCTCGTCCTGCCGCGCCGCAAGCGACAGCCGCACCACGGCCGCTACCGTGAACGCGGCGCCCGCCACCAGGATGCCCGCGACGAGCAGGCCGACGATCTGCGCCGCCGTCACCGCGGCCATCACCCGGCTCAGCCACCGCCGGTCGTACTGCACGTCCGCCACGCCGTCGCGCTCGGCCAGGCTGGCCGCCAGCGCGTCGGCGGCTCCCGCGGCCACCGGGTCGGTCCGCAGCCGCACCTCGAAGGAGGCGGGGAACGGATTCCCGTCGAGCGTCGCGGGTACGTCCGCCAGCTCAGGGAAATCCGCGGAGAAGCGCTGGAGGGCCTGCTCCTTCGAGACGAACTCCACGGCCACCACGGCGGCGTGCTCCCGGAGCGTGGCCTCGAGGGCCGCGCGGTCGTCCTCGGCAATCTCGTCGGCCAGGTAGACCGAGAGTTCGGCAGCTTCGGCCCACCGCGCCACCACCCGCTGCAGGTTGGCCGAAACGAGCAGAAACCCGCCCAGCGTGAGGAACGCGATCGCAATCGTTCCCATCGACATCAGCGCCGAGCGGCCGCGGCGTCCGAGGCTCCTGAGCGCCTCATCGAGCGCGTAGCGGAGCGTCGTCATGCGGGCCCCACCACCCGCCCGTGCTCGAGCTGCACCACGCGGCGCCCCACCCACTTGATGAGCTCGCGATCGTGGGTGGCCACGAGCACCGTGGTGCCGGCGGCGTTCATGTCGCGAAAGAGATTCATGATCTCGAGCGACAGGTCCGGATCGAGGTTGCCCGTGGGTTCGTCGGCCAGCACGAGTTGCGGCTCGTTGGCCAGTGCCCGGGCGATGGCCACGCGCTGCTGCTCGCCCCCTGACAGGTCCATCGGGTAGGCGTTGAGGCGATGCTGAAGCCCCACCCACTTGAGGACCTGGTAGGTGCGGCGCCGCTGCTGGTCGAGCGGCGCGCCGACCACGCGCAGCGCGAAGGCGACGTTCTCGAACACCGTCTTGCCGGGGATGAGCTTGAAGTCCTGGAAGACGAACCCGATGGTTCGACGATAGGCCTGGACCTGGCGCGCCGACAGGCGGGCGATGTTCCGGCCGTTGACGATGATGTGGCCCTCGGTGGCCGGCTCCTGCAGGAGCAGCAGCCTGAGCAGCGTGCTCTTGCCGGCGCCGCTCGGCCCCGTCAGGAAGACGAACTCGCCGCGCTCGACCATCAGGTTGAGGTCGCGCAGCGCGTAGATGCCCCGCGCGTAGGCCTTGCTCAGCCCGTGGGTTTCGATCACCGCCGGTAGTCTACAAGGTTCGCCCGCACACGGCCGAATCCCGCCTCGACCACCAGCGCCACGGGCACCCGGCGATCGTCGTCGCTCAGCCAGACCCGCATCGTGAGCGGCTGGCGTCGTTCGATCCGGCGGGTCAGGCGGGCGTCGACCCGCAGCGCGGGCGTCTGACGTCCGTCCGCGCCGGCGCGCTCGACATCGCCGGCGCTCAGATGCAGCGTCGAGCCGCGCCCGCCCTCGTTGAGCGGCAGCACCAGCACGTCCCCCGGGCCGAGCGCCATCGCGCGGGCGTAGTACAGCGCTGTGACGGCGTCACGCGCGCCCGGCGCCAGCGGCAGGCTCAGGGCGTCGGCCGCCGAGGCCTCGTCCAGGTCGACGCCCATCCGAACCAGGCGGGCTGCGGCGTCGAAGACGTAGGTACGATCCACCACGCGGCGTCCCTCGCGCAGCCATCGGGTGTGCACGAGCGGCGCCAGATCCGGTCCAGCCACGGTGAGAAACCGGTCGTTCGCCTCGAAGAAGGTCTCGACCCAGTCGGCCGTGCGGGCGGTCACCTCGAACGCCCACCGCGCGTCCGGCCGGCGCCCGCCCGGCTCGCCCTGCACGTCGATCACGCGCAGGGTCGCCGTGCCGGCCGGGACGTCCAGGGGACCGCCCTCCCAGAGCACGTCGTAGGTGGCCGTTTCACCAACCGCGAACGGCACGTCCGGTGGCGGCGCCGGCGGCGCCGGCGCATCGGCCAGCAGGGCCGCCTCGGCCTCGGGCGTCCAGCGCACTTCGTAGATGTGCCCGCCGTCGAGCGCCGCGCGCTCGACCAGCGGCGACGCCGCCTCGCCCGCGCCCGGCAGCGGGTCGTTGCTGACGACGAACCGGACGTCCAGCTCCTTCAGCGTCGCGTACGCGTCGGGAGACGGCAGGCCGGCGAGCGATTCGACCACGGCCGTGAAGAAGGCGGGGCGCTGCCCGCTGTACCCGTTGACGAGCGGGCGCCAGTGCTCGAGCGACTGCACCATGGCCGGCGTGTTCCCCACGTCCATATCGAGCGGCAGGTGCACCACGGCGCCCGGCTCCGGCGCCTGCCGGAGCCACTGCCCTACCGGCGTCGTCCGCGGCGGGGCCTCGACGAGCGCCAGCGGCGCGTTGACGTATTCGGCCGCCAGCACGCCGATGACGACGATACCCGCCAGGCGGCCGCGCCGGCTGTCGGGCAGCCCCCGCAGTGCGAAGCCGGCCAGCACACAGGCGCCTGCGACGGCCACGACGGCAAACCTCGCCGGCGCACGGATGGCCTGGAAGCCGAACACCGCATCGTACAGCGCGGCGTACACGAACCGGACGCCCTCGGGCCCCGCTGACAGGACGATACCCGTCGCGATGAGGGCCGCCGACGCCGCGACCGCTGGTCGCGCGCCGTCGCGCCACCCGCGCCAGGCGCCGGCCGCGGTCAGAACCAGCAGCACGAGGCCGGGAAACATCTGATGCTCGACGCCGCTCCTGTCGCGGCTGCCCGCCGCCGGGGGGCGCGGCGACAGCAGGCCCGTCCGACCGTAGAGCAGGTTCGACGGCGGCACTTGCGTGTAGCTGGCAACGCCGGCGGCATGGTTCGCGGCCTCGTAGAGGTTCCGGCCGAAGCCCTCCCCCGCCCCGCTGCGCAGGTAGGGCGGTAGCACTGGCGCCACCACCAGCAGGCCGACGACGCCGGCGAGCGCCAGGCCCCCGATGAGGCGCCGGCTGCGCCACTGCCCCGTCGTCACCGCCAGGACGGTGCCGGCGACGATGAGGGTCACGGCCGTCATCACACCGTAGTACACGGACACGACGGCCTGCAGGCCCGCAGCCACCCCGAGGGCCACGGCATCGCGCCGGCGCCCGGCCGCCGCAACGCGATGCAGCGCGAGGAGCGCCAGCGGCAGCAGGAAGAGGGCCTGGAGCTGGATGTGCAGCAGATGGGCTGTGCGGTACGGCCAGCAGGCCCACGCCAGCCCCGCCGCGTACGCCCCCCACGGCGAGCCACTGACGCCCTGCACCAGCGCGTGCATCGCGAGGCCGCTCAGGGCGATCGACAGCAGCAGCACGACGTTGTAGCCGAGCACGGCGTCGCCGGTGACGGCGTAGAGGGGCGCGACAACCAGCGCCTGGACGAGCTGATGATCGGAGTAGGTCAGCGTGCCCGGGGCCGGATGGAAGATGTTGGCGTCGAATGCGCGCCCCGTCAGGGCACCGAAGGGGTCGGTCACCCACGCGTGCATGCCCCAGCCGAGCGCCCAGAGGTTCAGATACGGATCGCCAGGCCCGACCGGCGCGCCCAGGTGGCTGGTAAGCGAAATCGCGAGGGGCCAGGTGAGCGCGACGGCCGCGAGGGCGTACACCGCTGCCGGCACCGCCCAGCGCCGCACGTCAGCGCTCGAGAGCTGCGCGAAGCAGCTCGTTCACGACCTTGGGGTTGGCGCGGCCCTGCGACGCCTTCATGACCTGGCCCACCAGGAACCCGAACGCGTTGGTGCGGCCCTTGCGAATCTGCTCGATGGCGTCGGGGTTGGCGGCAACGACCTCGCGCACGAGGGCGTCGAGCGCGGCGGCGTCGCTCGTCTGGGCCAGCCCCTCGGCCTCGACGATGGCGTCGGCAGTCCGCCCGTCAGCCAGCATCTTCGCGAACACGTCCTTGGCAATCGTGCTGCTGATGGTGCCGGCGTCAACGAGCGCGATGAGGCCGGCGAGCCGACCGGCCGGGAGCGGGATCTCGTCAGGGCCCAGCTCGCGCTCCTTCAGCGTGCGCAGCAGCTCGCCCATGATCCAGTTGCTGGCGGCCTTCGGGTTGCGGGAGGCGCGCGCGGTCTGCTCGAAGTAATCCGCCAGGGCGCGGTGCTCGGTGAGGAGCGCGGCGTCGTACGCGGGCACGCCGTACTCCCGGACCAGCCGCGCGCGCCGCGCCTCGGGCAGCTCGGGCAGCGCCGCCTGGAGGCGATCGCGCCGGGCCGCGTCGACCACAACGGGCGGCAGGTCCGGCTCCGGGAAGTAGCGGTAGTCGTGCGCCTCTTCCTTGCTGCGCATCGAGTAGGTCCGGCCCTGGGCGGCGTCGAAGAGCCGCGTCTCCTGCACGACGCGGCCGCCGTGCTCGATGACGTCGCTCTGGCGCGCGATCTCGTACTCGAGCGCCTTCTGGAGATAGCGGAACGAGTTGACGTTCTTGACCTCGGCCTTCGTCCCGAGCGTGCTCGAGCCCGCCGGGCGCACCGACACGTTGGCGTCGCACCGCAGGCTCCCCTCCTCCATGTTGCCGTCGTTCACGCCCAGCCAGACGAGCAGCTGCCGGAGCTTCTCGAAGAAAGCGGCGGCTTCGGCGGCCGATCGCAGGTCGGGCTCGGTCACGATCTCGATCAGGGGCACGCCGGCCCGGTTGAAGTCGAGGTACGTCCGGCGATCGGAGTCGGCGAAGCCCTCGTGGAGCGACTTGCCCGCGTCTTCCTCGAGGTGTATGCGCGTGAGCCGCACGTGGGTGGTGCGGCCGTCGACCTCCACGTCGACACCGCCGCCCGTCGCGAGCGGGTGCTCGTACTGGGAAATCTGATAGCCCTTGGGAAGGTCGGGATAGAAGTAGTTCTTCCGCGCGAAGACCGAGCGCGCGTGTACCGCGCATCCGAGCGCCAGCGCCGCGGTGACCGCATGGTCTACCGCCGCGCCGTTCAGCACCGGCAGCGCGCCCGGCAGGCCGAGGCAGACCGGGCACACGTGGGTGTTCGGCGGGGCGCCGAAGCTCGTCGGACACCCGCAGAACAGCTTCGTCCGTGTCAGGAGCTGGCAGTGGATCTCGAGGCCGATGACGGGTTCAAACATGCGCGCGCCTGCCGGACCCGGGCCGCCCGCTCCTCAGCGGACCGGGCCGGCCTCAATCACCTGCGGCTCCACGTCCCGCTCGAACGCCTTGAAGTTCTCGATGAACATGGCGGCCAGCTTGCGCGCCTGCGCGTCGTACGCGACAGGATCGGCCCACGTGCTCCGGGGATCGAGCACGCCCGGCGGCACGTCGGGACACGTCACCGGCATGTCGACATTGAAGATCGGGTGCCGCTGGTAGCCCACGTCGTCGAGCCGGCCTGACAACGCGGCGCGAATCATCGCGCGCGTGTACGCAATCTTCATCCGTGCGCCGACGCCGTACGGGCCGCCCGTCCAGCCCGTGTTGACGAGCCACACGCGGGCGTCGTGGCGGGCGATGCGCTCGCCGAGACCCTTGGCATACACGTTCGGGTTGAGCGGCAGGAACGGCGCCCCGAAGCAGGTGCTGAAGGTCGCCTTCGGCTCGGTCACGCCCTTCTCGGTCCCGGCCACCTTGGCGGTATAGCCCGACAGGTAGTGATACATCGCCCCTTCCGGCGAGAGCCGCGCAATCGGCGGCAGCACGCCGTAGGCATCGGCGGTGAGCATCACGATGTTGCGCGGGTGGCCGCCCATGCCCGAGGCGACGGCGTTGTCGATGAACTCGATGGGGTACGCGCCCCGGGTGTTCTCGGTCACCGAGGCGTCGTCGAGGTCGAGCTCGCGGCTGCGGGGGTCGAGCGTGACGTTCTCCAGAATCGTGCCGAAGCGACGCGTCGTGGCGTAGATCTGCGGCTCGGCCTCCGCCGAGAGGCGGATCATCTTCGCGTAGCAGCCCCCCTCGAAGTTGAAGATGCCGCGGTCGCTCCAGCCGTGCTCGTCGTCGCCGATGAGCTGCCGATCCGGATCGCTCGACAGCGTCGTCTTGCCCGTGCCCGACAGGCCGAAGAAGAGCGCCGTGTCGCCGTCGGGGCCGATGTTGGCCGAGCAGTGCATGGCCAGGACGCCCTTGAGCGGCAGCAGGTAGTTGAGGACCGTGAAGATGGACTTCTTGTTCTCGCCCGCGTAGCTCGTGCCCGCAATGAGGACCTCACGCGCGCCCAGGTTGAGCGCGATGACCACCTCCGAGCGCGTGCCGTGGCGCGACGGATCGGCCTTGAAGCCGGGCGCGGTGATGACGGTGAATTGCGGCGTGAAGCCGCCGAGGTCGTCGTCGGGCGGCACGATGAAGAGGTTGCGGACGAAGATGTTGTGCCAGGCATACTCCTGGATGAACCGGACCGGCAGCCGGTACACGGGGTCGGCGCCGGCGTAGAGGTCCTGCACGAAGAGGTCCCGCGACGCGAGGTGCGCCACCATGTCCGCCTTGAGCGCCGCGAAGTGCGCCGGCGTGATCGGACGGTTCACGGTGCCCCACCAGATGTTGCCGTCGCTCGACGGCTCCTGCACGACGAACTTGTCGTTCGGCGAGCGGCCGGTATGCGCGCCGGTCCGGCAAACCAGCGGGCCATGAGCCGCGATGGCGCCTTCCCCGCGCCGCACCGCGTGCTCGTACAGGATCGGCGCGTTCAGATTCCAATGAACCTGCTCGGACGTGCGGACCCCGTGCGCCTCGAGCCCGGTGGCCCGCCCCGCCTGAATGATGCTCATGTATGACTCCCTCGACCGGCCCCGCCGGCCGCCCCCGCCGGGCAATGACGGCGCCCGCGCGGCGAACCCTAAGCCGAAGATCGTACAGACTGGGATCGCGCTAAGTCAACAGCCTGAGCGGGGTTGAGGCGATCCTGCTACAATCCGGGTAAACGGTCGCCGGCTGCGACCCGTAACCCATGAGAGGACGACCCATCGCGGACGCTGCGCGACGCGACGCGCGCACGGTGTCACCCGCCTCCCAGGTGGCGGCGGCCGTGCAGGCGCTCGTCGCCCAGGGCGCCCGGGACGAGGCGCGCGAGCGCTTCGGCGATCTGGTCGCCCTGCTGCAGCGGCGGGCCCTGCGCATCGCGTACCAGTACCTGCGCGACACCATGGACGCCGACGAGGCCGTGCAGGACGCCTTCGTCAAGGTGTTCCTGCACATCGATCGCTACCGGCCGGAGCTGCCGTTCGACGTCTGGTTCACCCGGATTCTGGTGAACGCCTGCCTCGACCGGCTGAAGAGTCGGGCGCGGCAGCAGCGGTGGCTGGCGGCGGCCGACGACGAGCACGAGTCGGCCATCGAGCAGGTGGCGGCCGAGGGCGCCTCGAGCGAGCAGCGCGTGATCGCGCGCGAGCGCTGGCGCGAGGTGGCGCGGGCCGTGTCGGCCCTGCCCGAGCGCCAACGGCTGGTGTTCACGCTGAGCCACGTCGGCGAGCAGTCGGCAGCCGAGATCAGCGAGGCCACAGGCATGAGCCCCGCCACCGTGCGGGTCCACCTGTTCCGCGCGGTGCGCAAGTTGCGGAAACTGCTGGGAGTCGCCGAATGACCCGACCGAAAGACGCCCACGTGCCGGCCGAACGCCTCGCGGTGCTGGCGCTCGCGCCGGCGTCCGGGCCGCTCACCGACGAGGACCACGCGGTCGTGGAGCACGTCGCCGCGTGCGCCGCCTGCGAGGCGCGCCTGGCGGGCCTCACGCGGACGCTCGACGACCTGCGGGACGAGGCCGCGGCCGACGCCGACGCCCGCTTCCCGGAGGCCACCCTGGCCGAGCAGCGCCGGCGGGTGCTCGATCGGCTCGCCCACCTGGGCCGCGCCGCCCGCGTCCTCGCCTTCCCGGCCGCGCGCCCGGCCTCGACGATGGCCGCGGCGCCCCCGGGCCGCCGCTGGATCACCGTCGCGGCGGCCGCCGGGCTCATCATCGGCCTGGTGGTCGGTCAGACGCTGCACTTCCTGCCCGGAGACGTCGTCACGCGCCGCCGCGCGCCCGCTCCAGAGCCCGTCGAGCGCACGATCGCCCCGGCTATCGTCCACACGGCCGCCACGCGGCCGCTGACCGACGACGAGCTGCTGCGTGCCATCGACGAGGCCATCGAGCTTCGCGCCGGCGAGCTGCGGGCGCTCGACGAGTTGACGCCGCGGCTCACCGAGATTCCCTGAGTGCCCTCGCTCATCTTTCGCAAGGGCCTCGACCTCAAGCAGGAAGTCGCTGGCGTCCTCGCCTCGAGCTACCACAGCGCGCTCGTCGAGCGCATGAAGTCGGAGGGCTACCGGTACACCGCCGGCCGGCTCACGGTCCACCTCGCGCGCGAGTTCGGCTTCTGCTACGGCGTGGACCGCGCCGTCGACTACGCCTACCAGGCGCACCTGCGGTTCCCTGAGCGCCGGGTCTTCCTCACGGGCGAGATCATCCACAACCCGCACGTCAACGACCAGCTCCGCGCCAAGGGCATCCGCTTCCTCAGCGACGCCGCCGAGCGGAACACGACGCTCGGGGCCGACGACGTGGTCATCCTGCCGGCGTTCGGCGTGACCATCGAGGAGCTGGCCGATCTCGACCGCCGGGGCTGCACGCTCGTGGATACGACCTGCGGATCCGTCCTGAACGTCTGGAAGAACGTCAAGCGCTACGCGCAGGACGGCTTCACCTCCGTCATCCACGGCAAGCACTGGCACGAGGAAACCCGGGCCACCGCCTCCCAGGCCACCGCCCTCGGCGGCCACTACCTGGTCGTGCTCGATCGCGACGAGGCCGCGCTCGTCTGCGACTACATCCGGACGGGCGAGGCCGGCGACGCGCTGCGGACGCGGTTCGGCGATGCGACATCCGCCGGGTTCGACCCCGGCACGCACCTGCAGCGCGTGGGATGCGCCAACCAGACCACCATGCTCAGCTCCGAGTCGCTGGCAATCGGCGAGATGTTCCGGGCGGCGATGCGCGAACGCTACGGCGAAGCGGAGCTGGCCGATCGCTTCCGGGCCTTCGACACCATTTGCAGCGCGACCCAGGATCGCCAGGATGCGATCATCCAGCTGCTCGCCGAGACGCCCCTCGACCTGATGGTGGTCGTCGGGGGCTACAACAGCAGCAACACCTGCAACCTGGCGCGGATCTGCCACGAGCGCGTGCCGACGTACCACATCGCCGACCCGGACGGGCTCGTCTCGGCCAGCGAAATCCGGCATCGCGACGTGCCAACGCGCACCGAAACGGTGACGCGGGGCTGGCTGCCCTCGGCCGGGCCGGTGACCGTGGGACTGACCTCGGGCGCCTCCACCCCCGACAACCTCGTCGAGGCGGTCGTGCGGCGGCTGGAGGCGTTCACCCGGCACACGCCGGGCGGGCCGGGACAGCCGTAAACAGGCGGTCGAGGGGCGTCGTAACCACTACGACGGCTATGTCCAAGTTCCGTAAGTTGCTTGTTTGCCTGGCGTTGGCCCTGTCGCTCGGGGCGGTGTCGGCCGGCGCGCGCGCTCAGGGGTCGAAGTGGTGGCAGCACCCGCGCTACCAGACCGAGCTCGGTCTCTCGCCGGATCAGATCTCGCGCATCGAAGACGTGTTCCAGGCGGCCCAGCCGGAGCTGCGCGCCCAGAAGCGGGCCCTGGACAAGCTCGAGGACGAGCTGTCGCGCCTGGTCGGCGAGGCCGTGGCGTCGGAGGCCGAAGTCGAGCAGTTCGTGAGCCGGGTCGAGGTCGCACGCGCCGACCTCAACAAGAGCCGGACCCTGATGCTCTTCCGCATCCGTCGAATCCTCACGACCGAGCAGCACGTCAAATTGAAGGAGCTCCACGAGCACGATCGGCGGAACCGGTCCCGGCGCGGTTCCGGCGGGCTGTAACCTCCCGAGTACGACTCCGATGATGACTGCAAGACGATTGGCTGTCGCGGCTGCGGCCGCGGCGTTGTGCTGGCCCGCCTTCGCGACGGCCCAGCCGGCCCCCACGCCCACCCACCAGGACGCGCTGGTCCGCGACGCGCTCGCCCGCTACCGCGAGGGGCTCGCCGCGCTGGAGAGCCGCACGGGCCTCGCGCAGACCGCGATCCGCCCGGCGCGCGGCACCCGCGAGCTGCGGCTGGAGGAGGCCGTCGAGCTCGCGCTGGCACAGAACCTCGACATCGCGGTCGAGCGCCTCAACCCGCAGGCGGTGGACCTGCAGATCGCCGGCCTCGAGCACACGTACCGGCCCCTGGCCACCACCACCATCGGCCAGCGCGACCAGGTGCTGCTGCCGACCAACCAGTTGAACGGCGGCCAGCGCGTGAACAACGCGACGACGACCTACAACTTCGGCATCAGCCAGCCCGTGCCCCTCTACGGGGGGAACTTCAGCCTGACGTGGAACAACAGCAAGCTCGACACGTCGAACCTGTTCGCGAACTTCAACCCGAGCTTCCAGACGTCGCTGACGGCCGCCTACACGCAGCCGCTGCTGCGCGGCCTGCGCATCGACAACACGCGGCAGCAGCTCCTCGTGACGCGGATCAACCGCGACATCGCGGAAGAGAACGTCCGCGCCACGGTGGCGGCCACGCTGGCCAACGTGCGCAACGCCTACTGGGACCTGGTCTTCGCGCGGAGCGCGGTCGAGGTCGCCGAGCGCGCGCTGCAGCTCGCGGAGAAGCTCGTCGAGGACAACCGCGCCCGGGTGGAGGTGGGCACGCTCGCCCCGCTCGACATCGTCCAGTCGGAAGCCGAGGTGGCGTCCCGGCGCCAGATCCTCGCGCAGGCCGAGGCGACGCTGCAGACGGCGGAGCTGGCGCTCAAGCGCTTCCTGGTCACGGGCACCGAGGACCCGCTCTGGTCGCTTGAAATCGTGCCGGTGGACCTGCCCTCGCTCGAGGCGCCGCCCTCCGACGTCGAGGGCGCGGTCCGCGCGGGGCTGTCCCGCCGCACCGACCTGGTCAACGCGCGGCGCAATCTGGACAGCGCCGACGTGTCGATCCGCTTCTTCCGGAACCAGGCGTTGCCGGCGCTGGACCTGACGGCGAGCTACGGCGCGCAGGGGCTGGGGGGCACGCAGTTCATCCGGCAGAGTTCGGGGCTGGGCAGCGTCGTGACCGGCACCATTCCCGGCGGCTATCGCGACGCGCTGGCGCTGCTCGGCGCGCGGGACTTCCCAGTGTGGAACGTGCAGCTCAACCTGAGCTACCCCATCGGCGGCAGCCAGGCCGAGGCGCAGCTTGCCCGCGCGCGGGTGCAGCGCAACCAGTCGATCGCGCGGCTGCGGGTCCTGGAGCTGCAGGTGGCCACGGAGATCACCAACGCCGCGCTGGCCGTGCAGAGCAATTTTCGGCGGGTCGAAGCCGCGCGGGCCGCGCGCGAGCTGGCGGCCCGGCGGCTCGAAGCCGAGCAGAGCCGCTTCGAGGTCGGGCTGTCGACGAACTTCTTCGTGGTGCAGGCGCAGCGCGATCTCCGCGACGCCGAGAACACCGAGCTCCGCGCCCTGGCGGACTACCGCAAGTCGCTCGTGACCTTCGAGCGCGCGCAGGAGGCGCCCGCTGGCGGCGGGGGCGGGGGCGGCGGCTTTGCGGCCGGTGGCCAGCAGTAACGGGCGAGCGAACAGGCTTCATATGCGCAAATTCGTCATCATCGGCATCGTGGTCGTCATCGCGGGCGCGGCTGCCGCGTACGTCGGGCTCCTCTCGCGGGAGCAGCCTGCGGCGGCCCAGGGGCAGGCCGGGCCCGGCGGGGCGGGCGCCGGCGCCCGGGGCGGGATGGGCGGCGGCGGCTTCGGCGGCGGCGGCATGGGCGGCGGCCGCGGCGGCTTCGGCGGCGGCGTCCGGCCTCCCATGACCGTCGAGGTCGGCGCGGTGACGCGCGGGGACATCGGCGCGAGCCTGACCGTCGTCGGCAACCTCATCGGCGAGCAGAGCGTCGAGGTGGTGCCCAAGACCGGCGGCCGGCTGGTGTCGGTGAGCGTGCAGCTCGGGGATCGCGTGCGCCGGAACCAGCCGCTCGCCAAGATTGAGGATCGCGAAATCGTCGAGCAGGTCCGCCAGGCCGAAGCGTCGCACACCGTGGCGCAGGCGACGATCCGCCAGCGCGAGGCCGACTTGATGCTCGCCGAAACCAACGTCGAACGGTCGCGCAACCTGTACCAGCGGCAGCTCCTGCCCAAACAGACGCTCGATGACAGCGAGGCCCGCTACCAGGCGGCGCTCGCTCAGCTCGACCTGGCCAAGGCGCAGCTGGCACAGACCGACGCGCGCCTGCAGGAGCTCCGGATCAACCTGGCGAACACCACGGTGGCCTCGCCGGTCGACGGCTTCGTCGCGAAGCGCTACGTCGATCCCGGCGCGTGGGTGTCGCAGAACGCGCCGATCGTCGCGGTCGTCGACATCTCGCGCCTGCGGCTGGTGGCCAACGTCGTCGAGAAGGACCTCCGCGTCGTCAACGCCGGCGACGTGGCGACGGTGGAAGTGGATGCATATCCCGGCGAGACGTTCCGCGGCCGCATCGCGCGGGTGGCGCCGGTGCTCGATCCGGCAACGCGCACGGCGCAGATGGAAGTCGAGGTGCCGAATGCCGACGCCCGCCTGAAGCCGGGCATGTACGCGCGCATCCGAATCCAGGTGGAGACGCGCCAGAACGCGCTGCTCATCCCGGTGGCCTCGCTCGTGGACGTCGAGGGCCGGCGGGGCGTGTTCGTCGCCAACGCGGATGACAAGGCCGAGTTCGTGCCCGTGGAGGTGGGACTCCAGGACGGCGACCGGGCCGAGGTCCGGAGCGGCTTGCAGGAGGGCGATCGCATCGTCACGGTGGGCGCCACGGCGCTGCGCGTGAACGACACGCTCGTCATCGCCGGCCAGCCGCCGCGCGGCGGACCGGGCGGCGCGCCGGGCGGGCCCCGAGGCCGTCGCGGCATGGGCGCGGGCGGCCCCGGCGGTGAGCGCCAGGGCACCGGCGCCGAGGCAGCACCCGGCGGCCGTGGGGGCCGCGGGATGAAGGGGCGGCCCGAAGGGGGCCAGCGTCCACAGGGTCAGGGGCAATAAGCCATGAGCATCCCGCGTCTCGCCATCCACCGCCCCGTCACGATGTTCATGCTGAGCGGGGTCGTTCTCCTGCTGGGAGGCATCTCGCTCACGAGGCTGCCCGTCGACCTGATGCCGGACGTGTCGTACCCGAGCATCACGGTGCGGACGTCGTACTCGGGCGTGGGCCCGCTCGAGATGGAGGAGCTCGTCACGCGGCCCGTGGAGCAGGCGGTGAGCGCCGTGGCGGGCCTGCAGCAGATCAACTCGACCTCGTCGGAAGGGTCGAGCATGGTCCGGCTGAACTTCGCCTGGGGCACCGACCTCAGCGAAGCCGCCGATGACGTGCGGACGCGCATCGATCGCATCCGCGGCCGGCTGCCGGAGGACGCGGACGCGCCGACGATCTTCAAGTTCGACTCCACGGCCATGCCGATCATGGGCATCGGGGTCGAGGGCGACTTCGACCCCGTGACGCTGCGCGAGATCGCCGAGAACGACCTGTCGCCGCGGCTCGAGCGGGTGGCGGGCGTCGCCGCGGTGAGCGTGAACGGCGGTCTGCGCCGCCAGATCAGGGTGGATCTGTCGCGCGAGAAGATCACCGCGCTCAATCTGTCGGTGGACCGGGTCATCCAGATCCTCCGGACGGAGAACCAGAACATCCCGCTCGGCGAGATTGACGAGTCCGACCGGACGCTTCTGCTGCGCAGCCCCGGCCAGTTCACGAGCCTCGACGAGATTCGCAACCTGGTCGTCCTGACGCGCCAGGGCGTGCCGGTCTACCTGCGCGACATCGCGGAGGTGCGGGACACGACGGAAGACCGCCGGAGCCTGATGCGCATCAACGGGCGGCCTGGCATCCGCATGCAGGTGACCAAGCAGTCGGGCACGAACACGGTGCAGGTTGCGCAGGGCGTCCGCGACGAGATCGAGCGCCTCAACCGGCAGATTCGCGGCGTCAAGCTGACGGTGCTCGACGACCAGTCGGTGTTCATCCAGCGATCCATCGCCAGCGTGCAGGAGCACGCCCTGCTCGGCAGCCTGCTGGTGATGGCGATCATCTTCGTCTTCCTCCGCGACTGGCGCGCGACGCTCATCATCTGCACGTCGATCCCGATCTCGGTCATCGGCACCTTTGCGCTGCTCTACTTCGGCGGATACACGCTCAACACGCTCACCTTCGGCGGCCTGGCGCTGGGCATCGGCATGATCGTCGACGCGGCCATCGTCGTGCTCGAGAACGCGCACCGGCACCTCGACATGGGCAAGGACCGGATGACGGCGGCCATCGAGGGGAGCGAAGAGGTCTGGTCCGCGATCCTGGCGTCCACGCTGACGCACATCGCGGTGTTCGTGCCCATGTTCTTCCTGACGGGCATCTCGAGCATCATGTTCGGCCAGCTGGCCGCCGTCGTGTCGTTCTCGCTGGCCATGTCGCTGTTCGTGGCCGTGACGATCGTGCCGGTGCTCTGCTCGCGGTTCCTCGGCTCGCCCAGGCACGGGAAGGACGAGACGGGGGTCATCGCCGCGATCTCCCGCGGCGCCGACGCCGCGCTGGCCGGCCTCGACCACGCGTACAACCGCTTCCTCCACGTCGCGCTCCACCACCGCCCGACGGTCTTCGCCACGGGCGCGGGCCTGTTCCTGCTCGCGGTCCTCCTGCTGCCGCGCGTCGGCTTCGAGTTCCAGCCGACGACCGACGAAGGCGAGGTCACGGTGGACGCGGAGCTGGCGATGGGCACGCGCATCGAGCTGACCGAGGCCGTGCTGCTGCGGCTCGAGGACGCCATCCGCCAGCAGGTGCCGGAAGCCACCATGATCATCACGCAGAGCGGGGGCGGCGGCGGGATGGGCGGCTTCTTCGGCGGCGCCTCGACGCACCGCGGCAGCCTCCAGATTCGCCTGGTGCCCCGGACCGAGCGGCAGCGCACCAGCGAGCAGATCGCCATGCAGCTCCGGCGCGACCTGGCGGGCCTGCCCGGCGTCATCGTGCGCGCCCGCCCGAGCGGCAACCAGATGGGCATGATGCGCATGGGTCAGGGCGGCGACGGCCGGCTCACCGTGGAGATCCTGGGGCACGACCTGCAGGAGTCGAGCCGCATCGCGCGGGATCTGAAGGCACTGCTGGACACGACGCCGGGCATCGCCGACTCGCGGCTGGGCCGCGACGAGGGCCGCCCCGAACTGACCGTGCGCGTCGACCGCGACAAGGCGGCGCTGCTCGGCCTGACGGTGACGGGCGTGGCCAACACGATTCGCACCAACGTGGCCGGCACGCAGGCCGCGATGTTCCGCGAGGCCGGCAACGAGTACCCCATCATCGTCCGCCTGCGCGAGTCGGATCGCTCGCAGGTGACGTCGGTCGGCGACGTCCTGCTGAGCACGCCGCAGGGCGAGGTCCTGCCGGCGAAGAACGTGCTCGCCATCGGCCGCGACACCGGCCCGGTGCAGATCGAGCGGAAGAACCAGGAGCGGGTACAGCGCGTCAGCGCCGAGACGGAGGTCACCTTGAGCGAGGCCGTGGCCAACATCCGCGCCCGCCTGCCCGAGCTGAACGCGCCGGCCGCGTTCGCCGTCGGCTTCGGCAACGAGGTCGAGGAACAGGCCCGGTCGTTTGGCGAACTGCAGCTCGTGCTAATCCTGGCGATCGTGCTCGTCTACACCGTGATGGCGTCCCAGTACGAGTCGCTGCGCGACCCGTTCATCATCATCTTCTCGATTCCGCTGGCCGCCATCGGCGTGGTCGGCGCGCTCCTCCTCACCGGCACGCCGTTCAGCATGCAGGCCTACATCGGCGTCATCATGCTGGCGGGCATCGTGGTGAGCAACGCCATCCTGCTCGTCGACTACACCAACACGCTCCGGCGCCGCGACAAGATGCCGCTGCGCGAGGCGGTCGAGACGGCCGGCCGGCACCGCCTGCGGCCGATTCTGATGACCACGGCCAGCACGGCCCTCGGCCTGCTCCCCATGTCGCTCGGCATCGGCGAGGGCGCCGAGCTGCAGGCGCCGCTCGCCCGCGTCGTCATCGGCGGGCTGCTCACCTCGACGCTCATCACGCTCGTGTTCGTTCCGGCGATGTACACCCTCTTCGAAGAGGGCTGGAGCGGCCTCTTCAGGAAGGGCGCGCGGCCCGAAGCAGCGCACTGATCGTCCGGCCCGTCACCGGGTCGACCCAGTCCGGCGCCAGTTCCGCGAGCGGCTCGAGCACGAAGAGCCGCGCGCGGAACCGCGGATGCGGCACCTCCAACCCGGGCTCCCGAAGCACCAGCGTCCCGTAGAGAATCAGGTCCAGATCCAGCGTGCGCGCCGCGCCCCGAAACGGCCGCGTCCGGCCCGCCGCGCTTTCGAGCGCCTGCAGCCGGTCGAGCACGGCCCGCGCGTCCAGCGCCGTCGTCCCCACGACCGCGCCGTTCAGGACCGGCGGCTGCGGACCGGGGTCGGTCCCGTCCACCGGCTCGAAGGGCGTTTCACGCCAGCGCGAGACCCGGATGTCGTCGAGGAACCGCCGCAGGCCGGAGACGGCGGCGGCGAGGTGGGCATGCCGGTCGCCGGTGTTGCTGCCGAGGGCGACCGCAATCGGCGTGGGCGCCGCGGCTACTCGACCCACCTCGTGGGCAGCACGTCGCCCCGCCGCTCGTTGATGGCCAGGTGCGTCCCGATGAGGTCGGTGCGGCCGGCCGCGGCCTGCGCGAAGATCCGCTCGTGCTCGAGCATCTCGCCCAACACAATCTTCAGCATGGCCTTGTGGCGCGCGTGCGTCACCGCCTCCACGCGCGGGCGCCACCGCTCGACGAACGCCCGCTGCAGGCGCGCGTCCTCGGCCGCTTCGGCCGCCCACGCGCCCTTCGCGCGGGGCGGCGCCGCCGGCCGCGGCGGGTCGGCGGGGATCTCGGTCCCGAGGTCGACGAGCGCGTGCTGCAGCCACGACAGGTGCGTCTCCTCGCGTGCGATGACGTACTGGTAGGCGTTGTTGATGTCGTACGGCGTGACGATGGTCGCCGTGTTCTCGTGGCGCATCAGCAGCGCGACGCGCTCGAGGTAGAACTCGCGGATGAGCTGGCTCAGGTCGCTGGAGGTCACGCCTTCTGCTTTTCCTTGCAGGTGATGCACACCCGCGTCCACGGGATGGCGTTCAGCCGGGCCTCGGCGATGGGCTCGCCGCAGTCGCGGCAGATGCCGTAGGTGCCCTTGTCGATGCGTGCGAGGGCTTCGTCGATGGCCTGCAGGATCTTCGCGTCGGTCTGCTTCAGCCGGAGCGCGATGTGAACTTCGTTGTTGCCGGCCGCCTGGTCGGCCATGTCGCCCTGGCGGCCGTTGTTGTGCTCCATCGAGGTCTGCAGCGGCCGCACGCCCGCGGTCTGGACCAGCTCGGCGCGCTTCTGCAGCAGGGCCTCTTTGTACGACGACACGTTCATTCAGCCTACTCCACACGGGACCGCCCGACACGGTCGGACCAACACCCGATAATACCGCTAATCGGGGTCCGGGCACCACCGGGGCCTACTCGGCCCGCAAGGTCGCCAGCGGCTTGCGCTGGAGGACGTCCCAGGAGGCCACGACGCCCACCACCGCGACGAGCACGGCCGAGGCTACGATGCCGCCGGCCGTCACGCCCGGCAGCACGCGCCACGGGATCTCGAGCGCGAACCGGCTGATGCCCCAAGTGAGCCCGATCGCGCCGACCGACCCAATCGTTCCGGCGATGGCGCCGAGCGCGCCGTACTCGAGCACCAGGATGGCGGCGATGACGCGGCGCGTTGCGCCCAGCGTCTTGAAGATCGCCGCCTCGTAGATGCGCCGGAACTTCGTCATCGCGACCGCGCCGACCAGGATGAGCAGCCCGCTCAACACCACGAGCGAACCCACCACGGTGACGGCGATCGTCACGTTGTCGACCACCGTCTGGATGTTGTTGAGGATCTCGCGCCCGTCGATGACCGAGATGTTCGGATAGCCGGCCACGAGGGCGGACTGGAACGCCGCGCGCCCCGCCGGCTCCGCGGGTCCCCGGAAGAACGCGATCGACGAATGCGGCGCCTCGTTGAAGAGGCCCGGGCGGAAGACGAACATGAAGCCGCCCGCACGGCTGTCGGACCAGTCCACGCGGCGCACGCTGGTGACCCGCGCCTCCACCGGCCGCCCGAGGACGTCGAAGCGCATCGTGTCGCCGACGTTGATCCGGAACCGCTCCTGCAGGCTCTCCTCGATGGACACCTCACCCGCGCCCGGGGCGCCCGCGCCGTCCCAGAACGTGCCCTCGATGACCGTCTCGTTGCGCTCGAGCGCCGGCCGGTAGGTGATGGTGTACTCGCGCGCGAGCGATCCGCGGCCGCGCACGTCCTGGTAGCTGTCGAGCGACAGCTCGCGCCCCTCGACGCCCGTGACCCGCGCGCGCAGGACGGGCAGCAGGCGCGGCGCCGGGGCGTCCGGCGGCTGGTGAGCCTTCACGAGCGCCCGCACGCCCTCCACCTGGTCCTGCTGGATGTCGAGCAGGAACATGTCGGGCGTCTCCGGGGACAGGTTCATGCCGAACTCGCCGACGAGCGTCTGCTGCAGCGAGTGCACGCCCACGATGAAGAAGCTGCCGAGACCGACCGCCAGCAGCACGGTGCGCGCCTGGCTGCCGGGCCGGCTGAGCTGCAGGACGGCGTGCCGGAGCGGGAACGATCCGGCCTGTGACAGCGGCGTGATGACGCGGATGAGCAGCGTGCCCGCCACGTGCAGCAGCGCGCCGACGACGACAAAGCCCACCGCGACGACCAGACCGATGCGCAGCGACCCCGCCTGCCACACCGTGAGCGCGACGAGCCCGCCGCCGACGAGGGCCGATACGGCGTACTTGACGAGGTCGCGCCCGCCACCGCCGGCCTCCTGCCGGAGCAGCAGCGACGGCTTCACGTGCCGCACGTCGAGCAGCGGTACCAGGGAGAACAGGACCGCCACCAGCAGGCCGATGGCCACGCCCTGCGCCACCGCATCGGCGGTGAGACCGTAGTCCACCTGCACACCGCGCGTCGCCGCCGCGGCGACGGTGGCGGGGATCGCCCGGATGGCGGCCTCGGCGAGCACCACGCCCAGGAGGCTGCCCGCCAGCCCCAGGATCACGACCTGCAGCATGTAGATCGCCAGCAGCTGGCGGCTCCGCCCGCCGACGCACTTCAGAATCGCGATGCTCTTGATCTTCTGCTGCACGAAGACGCGCGTCACGCTCGACACGCCGATGCCGCCCAGGATGACGATGACCAGGCCCACCAGGCTGAGATAGTTCTCGGCGCGGGTGAAGTCCTCGCTGATGTTGTCCTCCGTGGACTTGTAGGAACGCACCCGCGCGAAGGCGTTGACCAGATCCTCCCGCAGGCCGGCCACGAGCTGGTCCACCCTGGCCTCGGGGACCTTCAGCAGGCGCTGGTACGACGCGCGCGTCCCGAAGGTCAGCAGGCCCGTCTTCCGCAGGTCCGCCAGATCGACGAAGACCCGCGGGCCGAGGCTGAAGGCGCCCAGGTTCCGCCCGGGCTCCGTCTCGATGACGCCGCGGATCGTGAAGCGCTGCCCGCCGATGAGCAGGCCGTCGCCGACCGCGAGGTCGAGCTGCGCCAGCAGCTCAGGGCGGACGAGCACCCCGAAGCCGGCCAGGAGCCCATGGGCGTAGGGCTGTCCCTGGAGCGTGAGTGCGCCGTAGTACGGAAAGCCCGCCTCCACCGCCCGCAGTTCGACCATCCGCGCCCGGCCGCCGTCCTCGTCGGCCGCCCGCGCCATGGTGGCGACCTCCACCGACTGGTGGCTCTCCGCGCCCGCCTCCGCGAGCCGGGCCGCGATGCGCGCCGCGAGGTCGTCGGGCAGCGGCCGATTGCTCGAGATCACCGCGTCGCCGCCGATGAGGGCCTTGGCCTCGCCGGCAAACACGAGGCGCACGCTCTGGATGACCGACCGCAGGGCCACGATGGCGCCCACGCCGACGGCGATGCAGATGAAGAAGAACAGGAGGCGCCGCCACGACGCGCGCATCTCGCGCGCCGCCATGATGAGCACGAACCTCATGACGCCGCACCCACCAGCGCCGTCGTGGCCTCCCCCACCGGCCGGCCGTCGCGCAGCGTCAGCCGCACGTCGGCGGTTGCCGCGATCGTCTGGTCGTGCGTGACCAGCACCAGCGTGGCGTGGCGCGTCTCCTTGACCTGCTGGAGCAGCTCCAGGATGTGCCGTCCGTTGGTGCTGTCCAGGTTGCCGGTGGGCTCGTCGGCCAGGATGATCGGCGGGTCGTTGGCGAGCGCGCGCGCAATCGCGATGCGCTGCTGCTCTCCGCCCGAGAGCTGCGATGGGTAGTGATGCCCGCGATCGTGCAGGCCCACCTCGTCGAGCAGGGCCTGCGCCCGCGCCCGCGCGTCGCGCCGGCCCGCGATCTCCATGGGCACCAGGATGTTCTCGAGCGCCGTCAGCGACGGCACGAGGTGGAAGAACTGGAAGACGAAGCCGATCTTCTCGCCCCGGAGCCGCGCCAGCGCATCCTCGTCGAGCGCTGTGATGTCCGTGCCGTCGATGAATACCTGGCCGGTCGACGGCGCGTCCAGCCCGGCTATCAGCCCGAGCAGCGTCGATTTGCCGCTGCCCGACGGCCCTACGATCGCCATCACCTGTCCTGCCGGCACGGACAGGTCGAGCGGGTGGAGGATGGTCAGCGGCTGCTGGCCGCTCATCACGGTCTTGCTGACGCCCCGAAGCTCGATCATGGCTCCTCGCGCGAGACGGCGGTCAGCACCGGCCCGAGGGTGCGCCACACGGTGTCGGCCATGATGGCCGCCCCGCGTGCGTTGGGGTGAATGCCGTCGGCCTGATTGAGCGACGCGACGCCGGCCACGTCCTGGAGCAGGAAGGGAATCAGTGGCACGTCATGCTCGCGGGCCAGATCGGTATACACCCGGCGGAAGGCCGCCGTGTACTCCGGGCCGATGTTGGGCGGCGCTTCCATGCCCGCCAGAATCACCCGCAGGCCCGCGCCGCGCGCCCGCTCGATAATCGCCGCCAGATTGCGCTGCATCTCCGCCGGCGGCAGCCCGCGCAGCCCGTCGTTGGCGCCGAGCGCCACCACCAGCACCCGCGCATCGCCTTCGATGGACCAGGCCAGCCGCCGCAGCCCTCCCGCCGACGTGTCGCCCGACACGCCGGCGTTCACGACCGTGAAGCCGAGGCCGGCCTCGTCAATCCGCTGCTGGATCAGCGCGGGGTAGCTCTGGTCCTCCGGCAGCCCCAACCCCGCCGTCAGGCTGTCACCGAGAAAGACCACGCGCGGCTGGTTGGCCGGCCGGTCGGGAGCCACCGCTCGGGCCGGTTCGACTCGTTCGGCCTCGACAGGCGGCGAAGCCGTCCCGCAGCCCGCGGTGGCCAGCGCCAGGAACAGGATCGGGAGGACGAGCGGACGTGCACGCATGCTCTATCAGAAGACGCCGTGAGTCCCGGTGCCGGCCCCGGCCCAGGTCCGATTTTTCAAGTATACGTGAGCCCCCGCGCCCGGTTCGCTCGCGCAGCCGCCCGTCAGGAGACCCGGACGACGAGCGCCGTCACGTTGTCCTGCGCCTGGCGCTCGAGCGCGGCGTCCACCAGGCGGCCGGCGGCCTCCGTGGGCGTCGCCGCGATCTGCAGGACCTCCACGAGCACCCGGTCGTCTACCACGCCATGGACGCCGTCGGTGCAGAGCACCAGGATGTCGCCGGGCAGCACGTCGTCCTCCACCACCTGCGGGGCCAGATCGTCGCGCCCGCCGATGACCGCCGTCAGGACGTGACGCATCGGGTGTTTGGCGTAGGCCGCGTCGCGCGGCGCGCCCCCGTTGAGCGCCGCCAGCCACGTGTCGTCGCGCGTCACCTGGGTAATCTCGCCCGAGCGATAGCGGTAGATCCGGCTGTCGCCCACGCCGGCCAGCGCGATGCGGTTGCCCGCGGCGAGCGCCGCCACGAGGGTGGTGCCCATGCCCGAGAACGCCGGGTGCGCGGCCGCTTCCGAGTACACCCGCCGGTTGGCGAGGCGAAACGCGGTCAGCAACCGGTTGGCGGCGACCGATCGGGATGGATCGAGGCCGAAGGGCCAGGTGATGTCGCCGCCGTCACGGGTCTCGTGCACGAAGCTCCGGACGGTCTGCACCGCCAGGTGGGCGGCGACCTCCCCGGCGTTGTGCCCCCCCATCCCGTCGGCGACGACAAATAGGCCCAGGTCGAGGTCCCAGTCGAGCCAATCCTGGTTGAGCGGGCGCGGGCCGGATTCGGTCCGACCACCGGCGGTAAGGGCCATGTGCTGGTGAGGTTGCATCTTACCGCAACTGGATACTTGGTATACTCCGCTCGTGGCTAGCTCGAGCCTGCACCCGGTCCTCGCTCGCGCCACCGCCTCGCTCGAACGGGGCCAGGCGAGTGCGGTCGTGGAGTTGCTGAGCCCGCTGCTGCGGTCGGCGACGCATCCGCGCGACGAGGAGCTGGCCATCCGATGCCTGCTGGCCGAAGCGCTGCTCCAGCAGGGCGAGCTGTCGCAGGCCAGCAACGCGCTGGGCCGGCCACCGGACACCATTCGCGAGCCGATTCAGCCCGCCGTGCTGTCGACGCTCTGGCGCCTGCACGGCCGCATCGCCTTCGCGCGCGGCGAGCAGTCGCGCGCCATTGCGCTGCACGGCCGGGCGCTCAAGCACGCCGAGAGCGCCCACGACTCGCGGGCCATCGGCCTCGCCCATTTCGAGCTCGGCCTCTGTTATCGGCAGGTCGGCGACATGACGATTGTGCGGGAGCACATCGCCGAGGCGGCCGCCGCGCTGCACGCGGCCGGCGACCGGCGGCACCTCGCGCAGGTGCATTCGCTCTCGGGGGTCATGCTCGCACAGACCGGCCGCTACGACGAAGCAATGTCGGCGCTGCGGCAGGCCGAGCGCCTGGCAGTGCAGCTGCAGGCCGACGACATCCTGGCCACCATCTGCGGCAATCAGGCCAACGTGGCCCTGATTCGCCATCGACACGATCAGGCGCTCGCCCTCGCGGAGCGTGCCGTCTCGCTGCACGAGGGGCTCGGGCAGGGCCCCGGGCTCGCCATTGCCCTCGCGACGCTCGGACAGATCTGCGTACGCATCGGCAATCTCGACCGGGCCGAAACGGTCCTGCACCGCGCGCTCGAAGTGCGGAGCGCCGTGCAGTTTCACGAGACGACCGGCGCTGTCTACGACACGCTCGCGCAGATGTCGCTCATGCGCGGCGATTACGAGCACGCCGCCGAGTACCTTCAGCGCGCCGGCGACGCGTACGGCGCGTACGGGCGCCAGACCAGCCGCTGGTACGAGTGGTCGGTGCGGGTGATCACGGCCCGACTCGCGACCCGCCGCGGCAAGCCCGACGAGGCCCTTGCCATCGCCGACGAGATCGCGCGATCGCCTGCGGCGCCACCGGCCGAGGCGCTCGAGGCGGAGCTCATCGCTGCCGAGGCGCTGCTCGCGGCCGGGTCCATCGAGGAAGCCGAGCACCGGCTGACCCAGATGGAAAACCGGATCGATGCCCGCAGCACGCCGGGCGCGTGGGGCGAATTCCTGCGCCTGCGCGGCGACCTCCGCGCACGGCAGTCGCGGACCACCGAGGCGTACCACGACATCGCGCAGAGCTCCAGCGTGTTCGAGCTGGTGGGCGACCGGTACCAGGCGGCGGTCAGCCAGCTCGCGCTCGGCCGGCTCGCCTCGCGCGCCGGCGCGCAGGCCACGGCCGGCCGCCACTTCCAGCAGGCCGCAACCGTGTTCCAGTCGCTCGGCGCGACGCGCGACCTGGAAGAGACGCAGTCGGCCATGGCGCTCGGCGACAACATCGGAACCGGCGAGTACGTCGGGTCACCGGCGGACGCCGACGACGCGCTCGTGCGGCGGCTCGTGGACGCGGCCATCCTGCCGGAGCTGCTGGCGCGGGAGCTGACCACGGCGCTGCTCGAGGCGGTGACGGGTGACGTCGCCGTGGTCTTCGTCGAGCTGCCCGGCGGCGACGTCCGCCTCCTTGCCGCCGCCGGCGCCGACGCCGACGGCGCCCGGACCATCGCCCGGCTGGCCGTCCAGGGGGCCGCCTACGGCAGCGGCAGCCTCGTCGTCGAGCCCCTCGGCCGCGAGGCCGACGGCTCGCGCGCGGTCGCCGTCGCGGTCACGCGTCCGCTGGGCCCGTTCCTGCTGCGCCGCGTGCGCATGATGGCCGCCGTCGCGCGACAGGGCTTCGACCTCTGCGGCGCTCGTGACCGGCCCGCCCCGTCGAGCGACGCGACGGCGGAGCGTCCGCTCGAACCGCTCCTGCCGGGGTTCGTGTGCGCCAGCGCCGGCATGCACCGCGTCGTCGATCAGATCCAGCGCCTGCAGGGCAACGATTTGACGGTGCTCATCACCGGCGAGAGCGGCACCGGCAAGGAGCTGGTGGCGCGCGCCATCCACGTGGGGTCACCGCGCAGCGCCGCCATGTTCCTGCCTTACAACTGCACGACCACCTCCCGCGAGCTGGCGGACAGCCAGCTCTTCGGGCATCGGCGCGGGTCGTTTACCGGCGCGCTGTCCGATCAGCCGGGGCTGGTGCGATCGGCGGCCGGCGGCACGCTGTTCCTCGACGAGGTCGGCGACCTGCCCCTCGACGTGCAGCCCAAGCTGCTGCGGTTCCTCGAGCAGGGCGAGATCATGCCCGTCGGCGAAACGCGCCCGCAGCGCGTCGACGTGCGGGTCATCGCGGCCACCAACGCCGACCTCGAGCAGCGCGTCGCCGAAGGCAAGTTCCGCGAGGATCTCTACTACCGCCTGAGCGTCATCCGCATCCACGTGCCGCCGCTCCGCCAGCGCCGCGAGGAGATTCCCCACCTGAGCACGTTCTTCCTCCGGGAGGCCTCCGAGCGCCTCGGCAAGCCGGACGTCCAGCTCAGCTCCGAAGTCCTCGACCTCTTCTCGCAGTACTACTGGCCCGGCAACGTCCGCCAGCTCCGCAACGAGGTGCAGCGCGCGGTGGCGATGGCGCCGGCCGGCGGCACGATCGGGCCCGAGCACCTGTCGCCCGAGCTCACCGCCGTGTCGGCTCAGTCGACGCCCGGCGTCCTGCCGGGGGTCTCCCTGCGCGGCGGTCAGACCCTGGCGTCGGTCGTCGACGACCTCGAGCGCACGCTGATCCGCGACACCCTCGCGCGGCACCGCGGCAACATCTCCGAGACGGCCCGTTCGCTCGGCCTCACCCGCCGCGGCCTCTATCTCAAGCTGCGCCGGCTCGGGCTCGAATCGCCCTCCGTTGTGAATACGAAGTAGTCAGTATCAGCGTGAGATAGATACTAGGTATCCAAGGGGTGACTCCCTGTATCAGGGCGATAGTGTCATACGTAGTCACTCAGACACCCACAACTAGCACTAAGTATCCAATTCGAAACCCCGCCGCCGTGCCGGGCGCAGAGTTTGGTTGTATACCTGGCGCGGGGCACGACCCCGTTCTTGATCTACCAACGTGCTGTGCTGTGCAAGTCTGGGGGATACCGTGGCCAAACGTACATTCCTGTCACGCGTTACGACTGACGAGGCCGCCGGGCGCCGGCGGCTCGCCGTGCCTGCGCGACTGACCTGGAAGGACGCGTCAGGTGCGGTCCGCTTCGCGTCGGTGGTGACGCGCGAGGTCGGGGACGCCGACGTCGTCGTCGAATGCGACTCGCCGGCGGCCATACCGCTCTATCGGCTGGTCCACCTGCAGGTGGAGCGGACGGCGTCGCGCGGCGACGAGCTGCCGAGCTACCTCCGCGAGGGCCGCGTCCTGTCGGCCGTGTGGCAGGTTGGTCCGTGCCGGCCGTCGACAGGCACGCCGTCGGCATATGCGCTGAAGGTCCTCGTCGAACCCGGCGTGGTGCCCATGAGGGCGGCTGCGGCTCCGGCCACGGTCGCCGTGGCGAGCTGACCGTGCGCGAGCCTCGCGGGGCTCAGCTGGCGGGCCCCGCGTTTTTCTTCCGCCAGTACCGCGCCAGCCCCTGCCACAACTGATCGTACGGCGCCGCGAGTTCCGTGCGGGCGCGATCGGCCTCGGGCACCGACCGCCGAATCTGCCGGCGCAGCTCCTCGACGAAGCGGGCGGCGCGGGCCTCGTCGGTGCCGTCCTGCTCCAGCGTGCGCTTCACGAGCGCGGCGCTCGACCTGAGCGCGTCGCGGAAGCGCCGCAGGTGGGCCGGCACCTCTCCGACGGGTCCGAAGTGCGTGAGGAAGAGACGCGACGGCGCCCAGGCCTCGATGCGCCCGAGGCTGTCGTGCCACTTCTCGAGATCGATGTCCGGCGGCGGTGTCGGCGCGATCAGCACGTCGTGGCTGATGCGGATGCCGGCCGTGTCGCCCACGTATGCCATGCCCGCGGCGCGGTCGAAGTAGCTCACATGGTGGTTCGCGTGCCCGGGCGTGTCGGCCACCTCGATTGGCCGCCCGCAGACCGTGAGCGTCTCGCCGCCGGCCAGCTCGCGCACGCGGGCCGCAGCGACTGGCTCGAACGCGCCCCAGAGCGCATCCATCCGGTCGCCGTAGAGCCGCGTGGCGCTGGCCAGCAGGCGCGAGGGATCGACGAGGTGGGGCGCGCCGCGCGCGTGCACGTATACGGGCACGTCGTTGGGCAGGCGCGCGGCGAGCGTGCCCGTCCCGCCGGCGTGATCGAGGTGGATGTGCGTCAGCAGGATCGCGCGGATCTCGGACACGCGGCGCCCCAGCGCGACGAGGCCCGACTCGAGCTGGGCCAGGCAGGAGGTGGGTCCGGGATCGACGACGGCGATGCCGTCGGCGCCTTCGAGGACGGCCGTCGCGATGACGCGCTCGTGTCCGCGGAACAGCAGGTCGACGTATCGCACGAGGGCTTGGCGGTAATCGACTAGTCGTGGTATGAGAGCGCCCGTTTGGCGACGGTGTATCGGGCACCGTCGGCCGGCACGAACACCCGGCAGCCGTCGAGGCTGCCCCCGTAGACGTGCAGCGTGACCGACGTGCGGTCCGCCAGCGCGTTGGCCAGTACGTGGTAATCGGTTGGCGGAATCAGCCGTCCGGCGCTGCCCACGCCGGCAATGACCGTCCGCCCGACCGCTGCCACCCGGAAGTGCGAGGGGCCATCGGGCGTGACCTCGTAGTTGGTCACGGCCATCTCGCCCTCCACGACCCCTTCCACGCACCAGAGCCCGCCGTGGTCGTGTACCGGTGTGCCCTGGCCGGGGCCCCAGGTCATGACCACCGCGGTGTAGCGACCGGCAGGATCCTGGTGCAGGAGGCGCCGCGCGTAGCAGTCCGGCCGCGGCGCCCGGTACCGGTCGGGGAGCGCCAGCGCGCCCCGCCCGAGCAGATCCTCGAGGTCCCGCTTGACCCGCGCGGTAATCGCGTCGGGCGACCCCTCCCCCACGGCGGCATCGAGGCGGCGAACGAGCTCGGCGTGACCTGGACACATGGCTTCATCCTACCCTGCCGGCGGTCGAAGCGCCCACGGGGGGCAAGCTCCGCATGGTCTCAAGGGCCGCCGCCGGCTGCCGATTACCCGGACGTCATGACGTGGAGCTACGAGCGAAACGGGCTGGTTATCGCCCACCAGCTACGCCAGGTCGGGCCTGACGTCTACGAGCTGCGCAGCGTGGACTTCGACGGCTACGCGAAGGTCGAGCGCTTTCGGGCCGAAATCGACGCCCTCCGCCGGCAGATGGAGCTGGAGCGCGCGCTGATCGTCAAGGGCTGGAGCCTCGACGTGTTCCGCGCCCACGCCGCCTGACCTGCGCCCACGCCTCCCCACCCGCCCTACCCGCCCCACCAGCCC
>JBFMCA010000005.1:0-96205 GCA_040754955.1 Acidobacteriota bacterium
CCCCACTCCCCTTCGTCTGCGAGGAGGACGTGCGCCTGGCCCTGCGCGAGGGGCGGAAGCTCCTGGTCGGGGAGCGCACGATCATCACGCCGGCGGCCCGCGACGCGGGGGAGGCGCACAAGGTCTTCACGTGGCAGGCCTGGCCATCGTAAACATCTGACCTGCCGAGGATTGACCCTCGCCGAGGCGCGTGTTACCCTGCTTCGTCGCCGGTACCACACGGCGCGTCTCGAGCGAATGCCCAGAACGACGCGATTGCTTCTGTCGTGTGGTGCCGCCGCGTGTCTGACCGCCGCGTGCGGCGCGCGCGGCCCCCAGGCGGTGCAACTGGCGCCGACGGTTTCCGCCGTCGTGGCCCAGGCCCCGGAACGGGCCCCTGCCGACCCGGTCGACGCGCTGATCGCGCGGTCGGAAGCGCACTTCGCCGCTGGCCGCCGTCAACTGGACCTGGGCCACCTCGAACAGGCGCGACGCGAGTTCAATCAGGCGGTCGAAGTCGTGCTCGAAGCCCCAGGCGGCGCGCGGCTCGACAAACGGGTCCGCGAGCACTTCGATCGGCTGGTGGACCGCATCAGCGCGATCGAGCTGACGGCGCTCGCCACGGGCGACGGCTTCGCGGAGCAGGGTTACGAGCCGGCCTCCATCGACGAGCTGCTGGCGCTTTCCACCTTCGACGAGCCGGCGCCTACCGAGCGCACCGCCGACGCCGTCGAGGCCGATCTTCTCGGGTCGGCGCCCGATATTCCCATTCCGGCCAACGATCGCGTCCTGCGCTACGTGGAGGTCTTTCAGGGGCGCCTCCGCGAGTTCCTGGCCGAAGGCCTCACGCGCGGGTCCCAGTATCTGCCGATGATCCGGTCGGTGTTCCGGGCCGAGGGCGTGCCGCTGGACCTCGCCTACGTGCCGCTCATCGAGAGCGCGTTCAAGCCGACGGCGCTCTCGCGCGCGCGGGCGAAGGGCGTCTGGCAGTTCATGCGGGGCACCGCCGTCGAGAACGGGCTCCGGCACGACTGGTACGTCGATGAACGGTCCGACCCGGAGAAGGCCACCGTGGCGGCGGCGCGGTATCTGAAGACCTTGTACGCGATGTTCGGCGACTGGCACCTGGCGCTCGCGTCGTACAACGGCGGCCCGGGGCGGGTACAGCGGGCGCTGAAGCGCAGCGGGCGGGCGGACTTCTGGTCGCTGTCGGCCACGTCGCGGTACCTGCCGCGGGAAACTCGGGACTACGTGCCGATGATCCTCGCCGCCGTCATCATCGCCCGGAACCCGGCGCACTACGGCTTCGAGATCCAGGCGATCGCCCCGTCGCCGGTAGAAACCATTGCCGTGCCGCCCGCGGTCGACCTTCGGCGTATTGCCGAGTGGGCGGGGGTCTCCATCGACGACCTCCAGCGCCTCAACCCGGAGCTGCGCCGCTGGACGACGCCCATCCGGGGCGACCGCTACCCGTTGCGCGTGCCCGCCGGCACCGGCTCGCTGGTCGAGGCGGCGCTCGCCGAGGCGCCTGCCGCGTCGCTGAACGCGCTGCAGTGGCACACCGTGAAATCGGGGGAAACGCTCGCGACGATCGCGCGCAAACTGCGGGTGAGCCGGGCGGATCTCGCCGAGGCGAACTACCTGCGGACGAGCAGCCGTCTGCGGCCGGGCCAGCGGCTGCTCATTCCCCGGATGCCGTCGGCGGCGCTGCTGGCGCGCGCGGCGGGGACGGCGGCGAGCACGACCGGCGACGCGGTGGTCGCGGCGCGAGTCGAGGAATCGCCCGCCGAGCAGCCGTCACGGGTGGTCTATCGCGTGCGCGCCGGCGACACGCTGTATCGCATCGCGCGCCAGCACGGCGTGTCGGTCGAGGACATCCGGGGCTGGAACGGCCTTCGCGGCTCCCGCCTGAACATCGGCGATCGCCTCGTCATCCACTCCCGCACGGCCGCCGCCCAGCAGTAGCCCCTCAGGCGCTCCGCGCGTCGTCGCCCTTCGCGCCTGCCGTGCGGGCGCGCAGCGTCTTGATGCCCTGCTCGATGCGCTCGGCCACTTCGCGCTCGCGCTGCAGCGCGCGCAGCGTGTTCTGGGCTTCCTGCACCATGAAGTCGAGCCGCGCGAGCTTCTCGCCCACGTGATCGATGACGGCCTTCTGCTCGCCGAGCATCTCCAGGTTCACGTTGATGTCGTCGAGCAGGTTGGCAATGGCGTTGGCCCGCGACTGGACCTCCTCCACGTCCTTGCGCCGCTCTTCGATGGCCACGATCTTCTGGTCGGTGTCGTTGACGCGACCCAGCAGATCCTCGACCTGCGCCCGCAGCGCCGTGACCTCGGACCGGTGGTCCGCCACGTACTGAAGATCGGCCTTGCTCCGGCGGCTGATCTCGTGGACGTGCTCCACCTCGGCCTTGACCGCCTGCACGAGCGCCTCGCGCTCGGCAATCGCGCGGATCTTGAGCTCGATGGCGTCGGTGCTCTGCCGCAGGTCGTTCAGACGCTGTTCGAAGGCCGCGATCTTCTTCTCGGCGAAGGCCAGCTGCGTGCGGCGCTGCTCGAGCTGCTTCACCATGGTGTCGGCGCGCTTCAGCTGATCCTCGGCCGCCTCGGCCTGGGCCACGGCGTCGCGCTGCTTGACCTCAACCCGTGACAGCTCCGAGAGCAGCTCCTCCTTGAGGGCGGAGGCCCGCTGGAGTTCGTCGCTCACCTGCTGCACCTGCCGGACGCGCTCGCTGACCTCGCTGGCGAGCGCCCGTCCCTGCTCGACGAGCTCGGTGAGTCGCGACTGCTGCTCGACGACGACGGCCTCGTCGCGCTGGACGGCCTTGATCTGGGCGCCTGCCTTGTCGACGGCCTGCGCGAGCTCGGCCACCTGCGTGGTGAGCGGCAGCAGCTTCTGCTGCAGCGCGGCTACCGAGTCGAGCTTCTGCTGGGCGTCGACGACCTGCGTCCCCACCGTGTCGCAGGCGCTTCTGAGCGACTCGAGCTCGGCGCGGCGCGCGAGCTGCTCGCTGAGCTTCTTGTCGATGTCGGCCGTCACCACGTGGAGCCCGTTGATGCGGCTCTCCAACCGTTCGATGAACTGCAGCCGCGCACCGACCCGCGTCAGCTGCGCGTCGAGTTCGGCCGCCAGCTCGCCGAGCCGCGTGGCCGCCCGCGTGCCGTCCTCGACGAGCGCCATCTTGCCGAGTACCGCGTCCATCCTGGATTCGAGCTCGGGCGTGCGGCCGAGGAGCGCCGCGGCCCGCTCCCCGAACGCCTCGAGCGACGCCCGGTCGGCGGCCAGCCTGTCGCGAAGCTGGGCGGCTTCCGCGTGCGCTTTGTGGAAGTCCTGGATGTCCTTCCGCAGCACCTCGAGATCCTGGCGCGTCTGCTTCAGCGCGTCGAACTGCGCCGCCGTCTTCCGGGACAGCTCGTCCACCTGCGCCAGGCGCTCGCCGAGCGCCTCGAGCGCGCCCTGCTTGCGCGCCAGCTCGTCGGCCTGGCCCACGAGCGTCTGGAAATCCTTCGACAGACCGTCGGCTTTCTGGTTGAGCGCCGCGAGGGCCTTGTCCTTCGCGAGGAGCGTCTCCATCCGGGTCTCGACCTCGCCCACCGAGGTCTGCAGCGCCCGCAGCCGCTGGTCGTACGCCTCGTATTCCTTCTTCTCGATGCCCAGCCGTTCGACCGTCGACTTGAGATACTCGGCCAGCGAGCGGTTGTCCCTTTCGAGGCGGGCGAACTCGCGCGTGAACTCCTCGCGCGCCGCCACGGCGGCGGCCAGCTCGGAGCCCGTATCCTGCGCCAGTTTCTCCATGCGCGCCACGGTCTCCTCGGCGCGCTGGATCTGCTTGTTGCCTTCGTTGAGCTTGTTGATCTGCACGTCCATCGCCCAGACCATCTCGTTCAGGCGGTTGGCCTCGACGACGGCGTGCTCGACGGCGTGCTTCTGGGCCTCGAGCGCCTTGGCCTTGTGCGAGACGTGCTCGGCGAGCGCGTTGAGCGAGGCGAGCCGCTCCTCGGTGTTCTTGCTGAGCTCCTGCAGCTGGACGAGCGGTCCGAGCTTCTTCTCGATCTCCTTCACCGCGTCGCTGGCCGCGCTCGCATCCTCGCGCGCCTGCCGCGACGTTTCGCGAATGCGCTGGTAGTCCTGGCTGAGCACCGATGCGGTGGAGCGGACGCCGTCGAGCTCGATCTTCACCGCGGAGGTGCCCTCGAGCGCCTGCCTGACCTCGGCGCCGGCCTGCTTGAGCTGGCCGCGCAGATCTTCCATGGTCGCGCGGTCCTTGCGCAGCGTCTCGATGGTCGCCTGGGTTTCGAGCGCCTGCGAGGCGAGCTGGTTCAGCGCCTGGCGGTGCTTCTGGAGGTCGCCGTCCGGCGCGGTGAGCTTGTCGGTGAGCTGCTGCGCCTGGGTGACCTGGGCCACGAGTTCGTGCACGCGCTTCTCCAGGCTCTCGAAGGCCTTGAGCCTGCCGTCCAGCGTCTCGACCTTGGCGCCCAGCTCCCCGAGCTTCTCCGACACCCCGTCCGCCTTCTGGCCTACCTGCTCGAGCGTCTTGCCCATCTGGGACAGCTTCGAGCTGCGCACCGAGATCTGCGTCAGCATCGCGCTCAGTGCCCCACGCTCCTCCTTGGCGGCCGCGATGAGGTTCTGGAGCTCATCGACCTGCTCCTGGGCCTTGCCGGTGGTGGTCAGCTTCTTCAGCGAGTCGAGCATGGTGTGTTCTCCGGAGGTCGCGCGTCGGGTCCGAGTGGGTTATCGGCGTGAGAAGTCTGCCATACAGAGGCGCGCCGCGGCTGTCACTTTACACGATCTTGCGCGGATTACAGAGATGTAAGTCGTTGACCGGGCTCATCTTGGCCCAGGTGGTCAGGCCGGCCGGCCCCTTGCACCGCGGTGGGCGTGCTGGCCCGGCTGCACAGCGCGTCGGTAGTCGGCGTCGACGCCCACCCCGTGCGGGTCGAGGTCGACGTCTCGTTCGGCCTGCCGCGCTTTTCGCTCGTTGGGCTCCCCGATGCCTCGGTGCGCGAGAGCCGCGACCGCGTGCGGGCAGCGATTCGCAACTCGGGCTTCGAGTTCCCGTCCCATCGGATCACCATCAACCTCGCGCCGGCCGACGTGCGCAAGGCCGGCTCGGCCTTCGACCTGCCCATTGCCCTGGGCGTGCTGGCGGCGGAGGGCCGGCTGCCGGCGCGGCCGGCTGCCCTGGTGACCGTCATCGGCGAGCTGGCCCTCGACGGCAGCATCCACCCGACACGCGGCGTGTTGCCCATCGCGGCGGCAAGCCGCCGTCGCGGCACGGCGGGGCTGGTGCTGCCGGCCGCCAACCTGCGCGAGGCCGAGGTCGTGGAGGGGCTCCGGCTGTGCCCGGTCGCGACCCTGGCGGAGGCGGTAGCGGCGCTGCAGGTCCCGGTGGACCGCTGGCCCCTCGCGCGCCCGGCGGCGGCCGTACGCGGAGACGCGCCAGCTCCTCCCACCCTCGATCTGGCCGACCTTCACGGCCAGGCGTTCGCGCGGCGCGCGCTCGAGGTCGCGGCGGCCGGCGGCCACAACTTGCTCATGGTCGGCCCCCCTGGAGCGGGCAAGACCATGCTGGCGCGGCGGTTGCCAGGCATCCTGCCCCCGCTCTCCTTCGACGAGGCCCTCGACTGCACGGCCATCCACTCGGTGGCCGGCATGCTGCCCGCCGGAAGCGGCCTGCTCACCGAGCGCCCGTTCCGCGCGCCGCACCACACGGTTTCGGACATCGCGCTCGTCGGCGGCGGCTCTCTGCCGAGGCCCGGCGAGATCAGCCTGGCCCATCACGGCGTGCTGTTTCTCGACGAGCTGCCCGAGTTCACGCGGCGGGCGCTCGAAGTGCTGCGCCAGCCGCTCGAGGAGGGCCGCATCGCCATCGCGCGGGCGGCCCGCACCGTGGTGTTCCCGGCGCGCTTTCTGCTGGTGGCGGCGATGAACCCGTGCCCCTGCGGCTACGCGGGCGACCCGCGGCGCGCGTGCCGCTGCACCCCCCTGCAGGTGGACGCCTATCGCGGGCGCATCTCGGGACCGCTGCTGGACCGCCTCGATCTGGTGGCCGCGGTCGACGCCGTCCCCGTGGATGAACTGGTAGCGCCAGGCGGCGGCGAGCCGTCCGCCGTGGTCCGGCCTCGAGTGCTCGACGCGCGCGCCCGCCAGATGGCGCGCGGGATGGTCAACGCGCGGCTCCCAATCGCCGCGCTCCGGGAACACTGCGCGCTCGACGCGGCGGCAACGCGCCTGCTGACCCGGTCGGCCGAGCGCCTGGCCCTGTCGGCGCGGGCCTTCCACCGTGTCCAGCGCGTGGCGCGAACGGTTGCCGATCTGGCGGGAGCCGGAGCGGTCGGGGCCGAGCACGTGGCCGAGGCGCTGCAGTACCGGCTGGCGTGACGGCGGGCGGCCTGTGCCCACCGGGCGCTTCGCCACCGGCTGCTAGGCCGTGCCGCGCGGCACCGCGCGCACGGGCACGGGCTTGTACATCCAGATCTCGTCGCGACCGGCCACGACCCGGTCGATCTCGGCGTCGAGGCCTGCCCACACGTCGCGGAGGGGCACCCAGTAGGCCGCCCACCCCGGCCGCTGCTTCAAGGCCGGCTCGAGCGACGCCTGCACGCCCCGCACCGCCAAGGCGACCGGTGCCGCGGCGCGAAACGCACGGACGAGGTCGTTGCGCAGGTAGGTCAGCACGACGCGGGCGAGCCAGGCTGACGCCCCCTCCCGGCGCAGGCGTACCGCCAAACGGAGCAGCGCGAGATCCAGCGGACCGTAGAGACGGGTCTGGCCGTGCGGCCTGCGCGGGAGCTCGGTCCCGAGCGCGCAGGCGACGAGCAAGTAGCGGGCCTGGCGTTCCGAGCACGGCCGGCGTTCGAGCCTCCCGGCCAGCGCGGCAAGCTCGGCGAGGGTCAGCCAGCGAGGGGCAGGGACCATGGAGGGGATGAGACGCGAAGTCCATCGTTTTGTCAATCGTCAGGATGGCGCGCCGGTGCCCGTCGCTGCACCACCCTCACCTGTGAGGGCCGATCATGGCGACGGACCGCCGTGATGCACGAGGAACACCTGCAGGGTCCCGCGGGTGCGCCGGAACAGGAACAGGCCCGCACCATGACGCGTCGTCACGGCTGTCGTCCCCTCCGTTCCTTGCAGGCGAACATGCGGCGAAGAGCGCGTGCGGCGTTGGATGAACGCTTCAATTTTCCGGAGCCGCTATGGTATCCTGCCGCGTCCGTCCGTTCGATAAGTTCTCGGAACCGAGAGCTTTCCCGGCCGCGCTCGTCGGGCCGGGACACGCCGAAACCTGATGCCATCGACTCGTTACACGATCGTCATCGCCGACCGCCAAACGGGTGCCGTGCGCCGGCTCACGCTGTCGCTTCGCCCTGCCGTAACGGTCATCGTGACGCTGCTGGCACTCCCGGTGCTCATCGGCCTGGGCGCTGCCTTGAAGGCGCGCCTCGACGTGCGCGAGTTGTACACCAGCCACGCCGCGCTCGAAGACGAGAACGCGAGCTACCGCGCCGCCACCGAAGCGCTGGCCGGACAGATACAAGCCCTGCAGTCGGCCGTCTCCGACCTCGGCGCAAAGGCGGCGCTCGACCCGTCGGTGCAGACGGCCCTCGGCAAGCTCCCGGCCGTGGTCAAGTCGCGCGCCATGGGTGGCGCGCCTGCCGACTCGGCCTTCGCCGCGCTCACGACCAGCCTTGGATCGCCGGAAGACACGTTCGGCCTGCTGCGCGACGTGCTTCAGGGCCTCGAGAACCGGCTCCGCCTGGTGCGGACGGACGTGGACAAGCGCAACGCGCTGGCCGCGGCCACGCCCAGCATCTGGCCCGCGCACGGCTGGCTCACCTCGTCTGTCGGCTCGCGTAGCGATCCGTTCACCGGCGAGAAGGACTATCACCCGGGCATCGACATCTCGGCCGACAAGGGCTCGCCCGTGTACGCGACCGCGGACGGCGTGGTGACTCACGCCGCCTACGCCGGCGCCTACGGCAACCTCATCGTGGTCGACCACGGGTTCGGCCTGGAGACGCGCTACGGGCACCTGTCGGCCTTCCGCGTGAAGGCCGGCGATCGCGTCAAGCGTTCCGACGTCATCGGTAACGTCGGCTCCACGGGCCGCTCCACGAGCGCGCACCTGCACTACGAAGTGCGCGTCAACGGACGGCTGCTGAACCCGCTGCAGCTTCTGCTGAATCCCCGCACGCGGAACGGCAACTAGCCGAGCGGGCCACGGGCCTGCCGGCTTCAGGCTTGCCGGCTCTGGGCCCTGGCTTCGGGCTCCGCCCGAGGCGGCTGTATAATTATTGGATACCCGTCTTTCGGCGGGCCACTCCTTCATGCTAGGCCAGCTGCTCGCCAAGGTCATCGGCACCCAGAACGACCGTGAACTGCGCCGCCTCCGTCCCGCGGTGGCGCGCATCAACGATCTCGAGAACGACATCCGCGCGCTGTCCGACGAGGGGCTGCGGGGCAAGACGGCGGAGTTCAGGGAGCGTATCGGCCGGGGGGAGGCGCTCGACGACCTGCTGCCGGAGGCGTTCGCCGTCGTGCGCGAGGCAGGCCGTCGGGTGCTGAACATGCGGCACTACGACGTGCAGCTCATCGGCGGTATGGTGCTGCACGCCGGCCGCATCGCGGAGATGAAAACGGGCGAAGGCAAGACGCTCGTGGCGACGCTGCCGGCGTATCTGAACGCCCTCGAGGGCCAGGGCGTCCACGTCGTCACGGTCAACGACTACCTGGCCCGCCGCGACTCGGAATGGATGGGGCGGGTCTACCGCTTCCTGGGGATGACGGTGGGCGTCATCCAGCACGAGCTGAACGACCAGCAGCGCCAGGCCGGCTACGCCTGCGACATCACGTACGGGACGAACAACGAATTCGGGTTCGACTACCTGCGCGACAACATGAAGTTCGACCTGGCCAGCATGGTCCAGCGCGGGCACCACTTCGCGATCGTCGACGAGGTCGACAGCATCCTCATCGACGAGGCGCGGACGCCGCTCATCATCTCGGGCCCGGCCGAGGCCTCGACGGACCTGTACTACGAGGTCGACCGGATCATCCCGAAGCTCGTCAAGGGCGAAGTCCACCAGGGGCAGGTCAAGGGCGAGGATCGCGACCGTCTCGAGGCCTCCGGCGACTACGTGGTCGACGAGAAGCACAAGACGGTGACGCTCACCGAGAGCGGCATGGCGAAGGTGGAGCAGCTGCTGGCCTCGCGGCTGCAGCCGGGCGGTCTGTATGACCCGTCGAACATGCCCCTGCTCCACCACGTGAACCAGGCTCTGCGGGCGCACGTGCACTACCGGCGCGACGTCGAGTACATGATCAAGGACGGCCAGGTAGTCATCGTGGACGAGTTCACGGGCCGCCTGATGCCGGGGCGCCGCTGGAGCGACGGCCTGCACCAGGCCGTCGAGGCCAAGGAGGGCGTGAAGATCGAGCGCGAGAACCAGACGCTCGCGACCATCACCTTCCAGAACTACTTCCGGAAGTACAAGAAGCTCTCGGGCATGACGGGCACCGCCGAAACCGAGGCGCCCGAGTTTGCGAAGATCTACTCGCTCGACGTCGTCGTCATTCCGACGAACCGGCCGCTGGCCCGCATCGAGGAGCCGGATCTCGTGTACCGCACGGGCGCCGAGAAGTACGACGCGATCGTCAACGACATCATCGAGAAGCAGCGGTCCGGCCGGCCGGTGCTGGTCGGCACGGTGTCCATCGAGAAGTCCGAGAAGATTGCGGCGATGCTCAAGCGGCGGGGCGTCAAGCACGTCGTGCTGAACGCCAAGTACCACGCCCAGGAAGCCGAGATCGTGGCGCAGGCGGGCCGCAAGGGCGCCGTGACCATCGCGACGAACATGGCCGGCCGCGGCACCGACATTCTGCTGGGCGGCAACGCCGAGCACATGGCGCGACACCAGTGCCTGGCCGAGGGCCTCGCCGAGAAGCTCGCGAAGGGCGAGGAGAAGTTCGTCGACGACGAGGAGTTCGTCTACTTCTTCCATGTCGACGCGTTCTATCGGGTCCGGCGGACCGACTGGGAACGGGTGTTCACCTTCTTCCGCGCGCAGTGCTCCGCCGAGCACGCGGAGGTCGTCGCGCTCGGCGGCCTCCACATCCTGGGCACCGAGCGCCACGAGGCCCGGCGCATCGACAACCAGCTGCGCGGCCGCGCCGGGCGCCAGGGCGATCCGGGCTCGTCGCGCTTCTACCTGTCGCTCGAGGACGACCTGATGCGCATCTTCGGCTCCGATCGCATCTCGGGGCTGATGCAGCGCCTGGGCATGGAAGAGGGCGTGCCCATCGAGCACGGGATGGTCACGCGGGCGATCGAACGCGCCCAGAAGCAAGTCGAAGCCCAGAACTTCGCCGTCCGCAAGCACCTGCTCGAGTACGATGACGTGATGAACAAGCAGCGCGAGTCGGTCTACACGCTGCGCCGCGAGATCCTGGAGGGCCGGATCCACCTCACCGAGGAGGAGGTCACCGACACGCGCGGTTACATCATGGCCACCGCAGAGGACCTCCTCGACGATGCGATCGATCGCTTCGTCGGGAAGGACCTCGACGTCGACGAGTGGGACACCGACGCGCTCGAGCGCGAGCTTTCGCAGATCTTCGCGCTCGACGACCGCGACTTCGCCGCCGTGGACTGGGACTCCGGCCACACCGACGAGGTACGCGACGCGCTGTGGGACCGCGTGGTGGCCCGCTACGTCGAGAAGGAACAGGTCGTGCCGCGCGACATCATGGCGCGGGTCGAGCGCGACCTCATGCTGCAGATCGTCGACAGCCAGTGGAAGGACCACCTCTACTCGCTCGACCATCTCAAGGAGGGCATCGGGCTGCGGGGCTACGGCCAGCGCGATCCGCTGGTCGAGTACAAGAAGGAGAGCTTCCAGCTCTTCCAGGAGATGCGCCGGCGCATCGAGGAGGAGATCGTCCGCTACCTCTGGTGGCTGAAGCCGGTGGTCGAGCGCGAGGGCGAGGGGCCGTCCCGGCCCGCCCAGCGACGCGCGCAGCCGCTGACCTACAGCAGCCCCTCGAGCGAGGCGTCATCGCCCTTCGTGGGCCGCGCCTCGGCCGCCGCCGTGGCCGCGGCGCCGGCGGGCCGGCCCCAGCCCGCGCGGGTGGGAGGCGACGACGCCCCGATTCGCACGGTCCGCCGCGACGAGCCCAAGATCGGCCGCAACGACCCGTGCTGGTGCGGCAGCGGCAAGAAGTTCAAGAAGTGTCACGGGCAGTAGGCCCCCGCCCGACCTCGAGGGGCCACGGACAGGACGCGATGGCGCAGATCACCGAATCCCTGGCTCCCCCCGCCCGCGAGCTCGCCCTGCGGACGGCGCTCACCTTCGACGACGTGCTGCTCGTGCCGCAGCACTCGAGCGTCCTGCCCGCCAGCGTGGACGTGTCCACCCGGCTGACGCGGCGCATCGCCTTGAACGTGCCGCTGCTCAGCGCCGCCATGGACACGGTCACCGAGTCGGAGATGGCCATCGCGATGGCGCAGCACGGCGGACTCGGCGTGGTGCACAAGAACCTGTCCATCGAGGAGCAGGCCTCGGAGGTCGACCGGGTCAAGCGATCCGAGAGCGGGATGATCGTGAACCCGATTACGCTCTCGCCACGCCACCAGATCAGCGAAGCCCTCGATTTGATGCGCCGCTACCGCATCTCGGGCGTCCCGATCACGGAGGACGGCAGCAAGGAGGGCCGGCTCGTCGGCATCCTCACCAACCGCGACCTTCGGTTCGAGACCAACATCGACCGGCCCGTGTCGGCCGTGATGACCAAGGAGAACCTCATCACGGTCCCGGTGGGCACCACGCTCGACGAGGCCCGGGAAATCCTGCACCAGCGGAAGGTCGAGAAGCTCCTTGTGGTCGATCAGCAGTTCCGGCTGAAGGGGCTCATCACCGTCAAGGACATCCAGAAGGCCATCAAGTACCCGAATGCCGCCAAGGACTCGCTGGGGCGGCTGCGGTGCGGGGCCGCCGTCGGCATCGCCAGGGACACGCTCGAGCGCGCACAGGCGCTCGTGGCGGCGCACGTGGACGTCCTGGTGGTCGACACAGCCCATGGCCACTCGCAAGGCGTGCTCGACATCGTGCGCGACATCCGGCGGGCGTTCCCCGACGTCGATCTCATCGCCGGCAACGTCGCCACCGCCGAGGCCACCGAGGCGCTCGTCCGCCTGGGCGTCGATGCCGTGAAGGTCGGCATCGGCGCCGGATCCATCTGCACGACGCGGGTGGTGGCGGGCATCGGCGTGCCGATGATCTCCGCGGTGCACGAGTGCGCCGCGGCGGCGGCGCGGCATGACATTCCCGTCATCGCCGACGGCGGCATCCGCTTCTCAGGCGACGTCGTCAAGGCGCTCGCCGTGGGCGCGAGCACGGTGATGATCGGAAACCTCTTCGCCGGCACCGACGAGAGCCCCGGCGAGCTCATCCTCTACCAGGGCCGCACGTTCAAGGAGTACCGCGGCATGGGTTCGATCGGCGCGATGCGCCGCGGCAGCCGCGATCGCTACTTCCAGGACGACTTCGAGCTCGAGAGCGGCACCAGTCCCGCCGGCCGCGGCGGCCTCGGCACCGAGAAGCTGGTTCCGGAAGGCATCGAGGGCCGCGTGCCGCACAAGGGCAGCATCTCGATGGTGGTGCACCAGCTCGTGGGCGGCCTACGCGCCGGGATGGGCTACTGCGGCGCCGCCAGCATCCCGGCGCTGCAGCGCGATGCCCAGCTCATCCGCATCACGAACGCGGGCCACCGCGAGAGCCACGTCCACGACGTGACCATCACCAAGGAAGCGCCGAACTACCGCATGGAATAGGACGGGGTTCCGGCCGAGATTCGCCACGGAGGCTCCCTCACGAGGTTCCCACCTCGATCTCACGGACGTCGCCGCCGGTGTCGGTCAGGCGCACGACCACCGCGCCAGGCACGGGGCGCACGAGGCGCTCGGGCCACTCCACGGCGATCACGCCGCGGGCCGCGAGATCCGGATCCAGGCCGATCTCGTCGAGGTCCGCCCGGTCCAGACGATACAGGTCGACGTGTACCAGGGGCAGGCGCCCGCCGGCGTACTCGTGCACCAGGGTGAAGGTCGGGCTGGTCACCTCGCCGGGGTCGATGCCAAGGCCCTCTGCGAGGCCGCGGACGAAGACGGTCTTGCCGGCGCCGAGATCTCCCGACAGCAGCACGGCCGCGCCGGCCGGGAGCGACGCGGCGAGCCGTCGCGCCACGCCGCGCGTGTCGGCCTCCGACGTCGAGCGATAGCGGTCCGTCACTCGCGCTTCTGAGCGGTGCGCCGCCGCGCCGTCAGCTCGAGGATGGCGTCGCCGATGTGCGCGGCGAGGTCCGCGGCCGTCATCGACACTTCGCCTTCGTCCGCGTCCGCCAGCTCGCCGGCGGCGCCGTGCAGGTAGACCGCCAGCTTGCACGCGGCCTCCGCGTCCATCAGCTGCGCCAGCCACGCGCCGATCATGCCGGCCAGCACGTCGCCGGTCCCCCCCGTGGCCATGCCGGGCGTCCCGGTCGGGTTCACGAAGACGTCGCCCCCGGGGGTCACCACGAGCGTCCGGTAGCCCTTGAGCACGACGTACACGCGATGGCCGCGCGCGAAGTCGGTGGCGATGCCGAGGCGGTCAGCCTGCACGTCCTGCACGGTGCAGCCGACCAGGCGCGCCATCTCGCCCGGGTGCGGCGTGAGGATGAGATCGCGCCCCTCCCGCCCCACGAGCGCCGCCGGCTCATCGGCGAAGGCATTGAGCGCATCGGCGTCGAAGACCAGGGGCACCTCGCTTCGCTCGAGCAGGTCTCGCGCGAAGGCCGCCACGTCAGGTCCCCGGCCGAGGCCCGGGCCCGCGACGATGACGTCGGCGGCGAGCCCGAGCACGGCGGGCGCGGCTCCGGCGCCGACCGTGCCGGCCGCCGATTCCTCGAGTCCCTCCGACATGTACTCCGGCCCCTGCGCGGCCACGATGGCCTGGCACGACCGGGGCGTGGCCACCGTCACCAGCCCGGCGCCAGACCGGAGGGCGCCCTGCGCCGCCAGCACCGCGGCGCCTGTCTTCCCCGCCGAGCCGGCGGCGATGACCACGCGGCCGAAATCGCCCTTGTGGGCGTCGGGGGCACGCGGTGTGAGGAGCGGCCGCATCTGCTCGCGCGTGAGCAGCTCGATGCGCGGTCCTTCCACCGACGCGATGACGTCAGCCGGGATGCCGATATCCGCGATCACCACCTCGCCGCACTTCTGCTCGGCGGGGGGCAGCACCAGCGGCAGCTTCGGCGCGCCCAGGGTGACGGTGAGCGTCGCGTCAATGGCGTCGCCGATGAGATCGCTGGTGTCCGCGGACATGCCCGACGGCAGGTCGATCGCCACGACCGGAATCGGCGCCCCGTTGATGTCGGCGATCACGGTCTCGTACATGCCGGTCAGGGCTGCCTCGAGCCCCGTGCCGAAGAGCGCGTCGACGATGAGCTCGTGCTGCGCGATCTCGGAGAAGTGCAGCTCCCAGGTGCCCTCGTCCGCGCACTCGATGACGGTGACGCCCAGCCGCCCGAGAATCTCGAGATTGATCCGCGCGTCGCCCCTGATGTCCGCGACCTGGCCGACGATGAAGACGGTGACGTCGATGCCGCGCTGCTGGAGGGTGCGGGCCACCACGAAGCCATCGCCGCCGTTGTTGCCCTTCCCGCACACGACGGCCACGCGCCGGTCGGCGAGATCCTGGAAAATCGACTCCATGGCCGCCACGACCTGGCGCCCGGCGTTCTCCATGAGCACGAGCGACGGGATGCCGATGTCGTCGATGGTGCGGCGGTCGGCCTCGCGCATCTGATCGGCGTTCAGGATTCGCACTGGCCGGAGTCTACCACGGCACCTTGCCGCGTCCGCCTCGGCCCGCGACGACGCTGGCCGCGACGTGTCCAGCCGTGGTACGCTGGCAGAGCATGTCAGCCTTCGTCAACGTCAACGGGCGCCTCACCGATGCCGCATCCGCCGTCATCTCGGTGTTCGATCACGGATTTCTCTACGGCGAGGGCGTCTACGAGGTGTACCGCACCTACCACGCCGAGCCGTTCCTGTTCGATCGGCACATGCAGCGGCTGCGGGCGTCGGCCGCGATGATTCACCTGGCGGTCCCGTTTTCCGACGCCGAAATCCGCAGGCGCTCCGAGGACACGTCCCGCGCCGCCGGGCTGGGTCTTCAGGCGGATGGCACCTGGCGCGAAGCGTACGTCCGCATCCTGCTGACCCGGGGCATCGGCGAGATCACCTACGACCCGGCGGCGACGCCGGAGCCGTCCCTCATCATCATCGCGAAGCCGCTGCCGGTGGTGCCCGACACGCACTACTCCGCCGGGGTGAAGGTGGTGTTCGTGGATCCGATCCGGAACCACCCGCGGTCGGTGAGCCCGCTCATCAAGAGCAACAACCTGCTGAACAACGCCCTGGGCATGCAGCAGGCCATCCGCCAGGGCGCCGCCGAAGGCATCTTCCGGAACTACCGCGGCGAGCTTGCGGAGTGCGCCCAGTCGAACCTGTTCGTGGTCAAGGACGGCGTGCTGCGGACGCCGCCCCTCGATGCGGGCCTGCTCGCCGGCATCACGCGCGCGTTCGTGCTCGAGGTCGCGGCGCTCGCGGGCGTGCCCGCCGAGGAGGCCGTCCTGTTCGATCGGGACCTCCTCGAAGCCGACGAAGCCTTCTTCACGAGCAGCACCAAGGAGATCGTCCCGATCGTGCGGGTGGGCGAGTCGTCGATCGGCGGCGGCACGCCGGGACCCGTGACCGGGCAGCTTCTGGCCGCGTTCCGGGCGCGGGCCGAGGAGCTGACCCGGCCGCCGCAACCTGCCTGAGACGTCCTCCGATCAGGCGTACACCTCGACCGGCGGGCACACACACATCAGGTTCCGGTCGCCGTACGGGTTGTCGATGCGGCCCACCGCCGGCCAGAACTTCGCGGCCCGCACCCACGGCAGCGGAAACGCCGCCTGCTCGCGCGAGTAGGCGTGCGGCCACGCGTCGGCCGCCACGGCGCCGGCGGTGTGGGGCGCGTGCTTGAGCACGTTGTCCCTGGCATCGGCCTTTCCCGTCACCACGTCTTCAATCTCGCCGCGGATGGCGATGAGCGCGTCGCAGAAGCGGTCGAGCTCCGCCTTGCCCTCGCTCTCGGTCGGCTCCACCATGATGGTGCCGGGCACGGGGAACGACACGGTCGGCGCATGGAATCCGTAGTCCATGAGCCGCTTCGCCACGTCGGCCTCCTCCACACCGTGCGCCTTGAAGCGGCGGAGGTCGAAGATCATCTCGTGCGCGACCCGGCCATTGGGGCGCGTGTAGAGGATGTCGTAATGCCCCTTCAGGCGGGCAGCGATGTAGTTGGCGTTGAGGATGGCGTACTTGGTGGCCGCCGTCAGTCCGTCGGCGCCAAGCATCCGGATGTAGCCGTAGGAGATGAGCAGGATGCTGGCACTGCCCCATGGCGCCGCCGAGACCGGCGCGATGGCTTTCTGCCCGCCGACCGCCGCCAGCGGGTGACCGGGCAGGAACGGTGCCAGATGGGCCGCGACCCCGATGGGACCCATCCCGGGGCCGCCGCCGCCGTGCGGGATGGCAAAGGTCTTGTGCAGGTTGAGGTGGCACACGTCGGCCCCGATGGCCGCCGGGCTGGTGAGCCCCACCTGTGCGTTCATGTTCGCGCCGTCCATGTACACCTGCCCGCCGTACGCGTGCACGGCCTCGCAGATGTCGCGCACGGCATCTTCGAACACGCCATGCGTGGACGGGTAGGTGATCATCAGCCCCGCCAGCTTCGGGCCGTGTTCGGCGGCCTTGGCCTTGAGGTCGTCGACGTCCACGTTGCCCTGAGCATCGCTCTTCACGACGACCACGCGGTAGCCCGCCATGACAGCGCTCGCCGGGTTCGTGCCGTGCGCCGACGCGGGGATGAGCACGACGTCGCGATGCCCTTCGCCCCGGTCCAGGTGATAGGCGCGGATGACGGCCAGCCCCGCGAACTCCCCCTGCGCGCCGGAGTTGGGCTGCAGCGAGACCGCCGCGAACCCCGTGACCTCGCAGAGCGCGGCCTCGAGCTCGCGGAAGATCTGCTGGTACCCGGCCGTCTGGTCGGGCGGCGCGAAGGGGTGCATCCGGGAGAACTCAGGCCACGAGACCGGGAGCATCTCGGTCGCCGCGTTGAGCTTCATCGTGCACGAGCCCAGGGGGATCATCGACGTGTCGAGGCCGATGTCCTTGCGCTCGAGGCTCTTGATGTAGCGCATCATCTCCGACTCGGACCGGTGCGAGTTGAAGACCGGATGCGTCAGGAAAGGCGACGTGCGCCTCAGCGCCGGCGGCAGCATCGGCTCGTCGCTGAGCGTCGTCGGATCCAGCGCCTGGCCTTCGACGTCGGCGCCTGCGGCCGCAGCGAAGATCCGGGCGATGGCCGTCACCTCCGTCACCGACACGGTTTCGTCGAGCGCGATGCCGATGGCGCTGTCGCCGACGTAGCGGAAGTTGAACCCCGCTGCAAGCGCCGCTTTCTGCACCGCCGCCTGCCGGGCAGGCTCGGTGGCCACGCGCAGCGTGTCGAAGAAGGCCGGGTTCTCCTGCCGGTACCCGGCGGCCCTGACGGCGCGGTCGAGGAGCCGTGCCAGCCCGTGCACGCGCGACGCAATGGCGCGGATGCCGTCGGGGCCGTGGTACACGGCATAGAGCGCCGCCATGTTGGCCAGCAGCGCCTGGGCCGTGCAGATGTTCGACGTCGCCTTCTCGCGGCGAATGTGCTGCTCGCGGGTCTGCAGCGTCATCCGGTACGCGCGGTTGCCGTGCGCGTCGACCGAGACGCCGATGAGGCGGCCGGGGATGTGGCGGACGTAGTCCTGCCGGCAGGCGAAGAACGCCGCGTGCGGCCCCCCGAAGCCCATCGGCACGCCGAAGCGCTGCGAGTTGCCGAAAACGACGTCCGCGCCCATCTCGCCCGGCGGCACGACGAGCGCCAGCGCGAGGAGATCGGTCGCCACCGCCACGAGCACCCCGGCGGCGTGCGCGCGATCGATGAACGGCCGAAGATCGTCCACGCGTCCCGCCTCGTCGGGCGACTGCACCAGCGCGCCGAACACCCGCGGCCCGAACGTCATCTGGTCAGCGGGACCGACCTCGAGCGCGATGCCGAGCGGCTCGGCCCGGCTGCGGAGCACCGCGATCGTGTGGGGGAACACGCGGTCCGACACCAGAAACACGCCCGCGTCGTCGCCAAGGCGCTTGCTCTGGATGCGGTGCAGGAGCGTCATGGCCTCGCCGGCCGCCGTGCCCTCGTCGAGCAGCGACGCGTTGGCAACGGGCATCCCCGTCAGGTCGCTGACCATGGTCTGGAAGTTCAGCAGCGACTCCAGGCGGCCCTGCGCGATTTCCGCCTGGTACGGCGTGTACGGCGTGTACCACGACGGGTTCTCGAACACCGTGCGCCGAATGACGCTCGGGGTGATGGTGTCCGCGTACCCGAGTCCGATGAAGCTGCGGAACACCTTGTTCCTGGCGGCGATGCTGCCGAGGCGGGCCAGGTACTCCGACTCGGACTCGGCGGCCGGCAGGGCCAGCGGCGTCGCCCGCCTGATGGCGGCGGGCACCGCCTGGTCGATGAGCTCGTCGAGCGAGGCCGCGCCCACGGCCTCCAGCATGGCCGGCAGATCCTCAGGCCTGGGTCCGATGTGGCGTGGCGCGAATCGATCGGTCGGGTGCAGGTTCATGGTGATCCGGTCTGGCGGCGTGCGCAAAGAGCGATCAGGCGCCGGTGAGCGCCTGATACGCCGCCGCGTCGAGCAGGGCCTCGGCTTCAGCGGGCTTCGATAGCTTGATCTTGACCATCCACGCCTCATGCGGCTGCCTGTTGACCGCCTCGGGATGGTCCTTCAGGTCGGCGTTGACCGCCGTCACCTCGCCGCTCACGGGGGCGAAGAGCTCTGAGACGGCTTTCACCGACTCGATGGTGCCAAACGCCTGCCCCTGTATCAGCGTGGCGCCCACCTCGGGCAGCTCGACATACACGACGTCGCCAAGCTGCTGCTGGGCAAAGTCGGTGATGCCGACGGTGCCGGTGTCGCCGTCGAGGCGCATCCACTCGTGATCCTTGGTGTACTTGGCGTCGGTCGGATAGGTGGCCATGGGGGTCTCTCGGGCTGAGGGCTGCGGGCCGTTGGGGGTTTCGGGCTCTCTGGGCTCTAGCGTTGGGCTCTGGGCTCTGGGCTCTCTAGGCCTTCGGTTTCGGGCGTTTGTAGAACGGGAGCGCGACGATGGTTGCCGTGGCGCGGCGGCCGCGGATGTCCACGTCCACCTCCGTGCCGGGCGTGGCTGCGCCCGCGTCGACCAGGGCCATGCCAATCGCCTTCCTGAGGAACGGGGTCTGGGTGCCGCTCGTGACCACGCCAATCCGCTCCGCGCCGCGATACACCGCGTGACCGTGCCGGGCGATCGCGCGATCGACCATCTCGAAGCCGACGATGCGGCGCTTCACGCCGGCGGCCTTCTGCGCTCTCAGCGCCTCGTGGCCGATGAAGGCCGACTTGTGCCACCCGACGATCCACTCCAGGTCCGCTTCGAGGACCGTGGTCTGCTCGTCGATGTCGTTGCCGTACAGGCGCATCGCGGCCTCGAGCCGCAGCGTATCGCGCGCGCCCAGGCCGCACGGGACCAGCCCCGCGCCGCGCCCGTGCTGGAGAAGCGCGTCCCAGATCCGCGTCGCCATGGCAGGCGGGGCAAACACCTCGAAGCCGTCCTCGCCCGTATAGCCGGTGCGCGAGACGGTGCCACGCACGCCTGCGATCTCGCCGTGCGCGAACCAGTAGTATTTCATCGCGGCGAGATCCACGCCGGTGAGCGGCTGGAGGATCTCGCGCGCTTTCGGCCCCTGGATGGCGATGAGCGCGTACCGGTCGCTGGAGTTGACGACGGCCACCTCACCGGCCTCGGGAGCCCGGCGGGCGATCCACTCGTGGTCCTTCTGGATGTTGCCGGCGTTGACGACCAGCAGGAAGTGGCTGGGCGCAAAGCGGTACACGAGCACATCGTCCACGAAGCCGCCGGCCTCCGTCGTGAGGGCCGAGTACTGCGCCTGTCCGACCTGGAGCCTGGCCGCGTCGTTGCTCGTGAGATGCTGCACCGCGGCCAGCGCGTCCGTGCCGGCCAGCTCAATCTGGCCCATGTGCGAGACGTCGAACAGGCCGGCCGCGGTGCGCACGGCCAGATGCTCGGCGGAGATGCCGCCGTACTCGACGGGCATCTCCCACCCACCGAAGGGCACCATGCGCGCACCGAGCGCGCGATGCGCGGCGTGGAGCGGGGTTTTCCTGAGAGAGGCGCCAGCAGCGTCGGTCATCGAGGAGTGTCGGCGGCGCAGCGGGCCGGCGAACACTTCAACGTACTATGCGCCTCCCGACAGGGTCAAGAACGCCCGACGCCCGATGACCCGGGCGCGCGGCCGCGCGCGAGGTCGGCGCGGAGCCGCTCGCCGGCGAGAATGGCACCGGTGACGCACAGCACGAGCGCCACCCAGATGAACCAGGGCCCGAGCGGCACTCCGACGGCCACCGCGGCCGGGACCACAACGCCGCCGGCCACACCCGCGAGCAGGAACCCGACGATGACCTCGCCCAACGTCCACAGGACTTTGTTCATGGTGCCTCGCTTTCGTGGTCCGACCGGCTCCGTCACCTGACCGGGAGTCCTCCCGAGCAGCTGATGAGCCACGTCATGGCCAGCTCCGCTTTCAGGATGTACACGAAGCCGCAGGCGCCCCAGCGGACGGGATTCCAGCGGTTCTCCTCGACGCACATCTCGTACTCGTACGTATAGCGCACCACATCGCGCTGGTACTCGTCCCAGCACGCGGCGGGGCCTGCCTCGCCGTCGGCGAGGAGCGCGGCGGCGCGAACGGCCGGACGCGCCCGCGCACGCACACGGCTTGCCAGCCCGCGGGCCGCCGTGACGTCCCCGACCACGGTCCGTACCAGCGCGTGCGTTGTCAGCACCGACAGCGCTTCGGGACGATCGCTCGCGGCCAGGTGGGTCGCCATGAGGTCGAACTGGCGCAACGCGGCCGATCCTAGCGCAATCGCCTGAACCCGTTGCACAAGGCCTGACGGATCGCGCCGCCACGATCCCCGGGCGCTCCGGCGCCCGCGACTCACGCGCACCTCATCGTCTCCGGCCGCCAGCTCCACGACCTCGCCGCGGTAGCTCAGACGCACCCGGAGCGTCTGGCCGTCGTGGGTCTTCTCAACTGTCAATCCCCCGCCCTCGGCGACGAGCGTCGTCCCCCCGGCGGTGGCGGCGACCGTGAACAGCACCTCGCCCGTCTCGTCCGGTCGCGTCTGCCGCGCGGCGGTCGTCGCGGCCGCGCGGGCGTCCCGCACGCCGGTGGGGCACTGCAGGCAGACCTGGTCGGCCGCCTTGGCAGGCGCCGCCAGGAACGCGCCAACGGCTGCTGCCGCCAGCGCCCGAGTCAGTGGTCGAACCATGTCCGTCCTCCATCCGTTCTCCCCGCCTCGCGGGGCTTCGACCACGCCGGCGTCTGACCTCGCATCCCGTTGTCCCTGCCCTGCCTCGCCGTCGTCACGCTGCCGGAGGCACCCGGCATTCCGTGCGGATCCCGAGTCAGTCCTCCTTCCTGGCCGACGCCACCGGGAGCCCCGGCCGATACCGCAGGTATGCGTTGAGCGTGTGGTAGGAGATCCCCAGGGCGGCCGCCGCCTTCCGCTTGTTGCCGTTGGTTCGCTCGAGCATCAGGCGGACGTACCGACTGCCCCACGCTCGGAGCGTGTCGTCCGCCTGGATGGAGGGCTGCAGCACCTCGGCGTAGCGCCCGCGCAGCGCCACCGGCAGGTCGTCCAGATCGATGTGCCGGGACGTGGCGGTCGCAATCGCGCCCTCCATCATGCGCTCGAGCTCGCGCACGTTGCCTGGCCAGTCGTACGACACCAGCGCGTCGGTGGCCGCCGGACTGATCTGATAGCCGGCCGTGTCCCCGTACCGGGCAAGGAAGTACGCTGCGAGCTCGAGGATGTCGTGGCGACGGCTGCGGAGCGGCGGGACGCGCACTTCGACGCCGCTCAGCCGGTAGAACAGATCGGCGCGAAAGAGCCCCTGGTCGACGAGGTCGGCGAGGCCCCTGTTGGTGGCCGCGACGATTCGGACGTCCACGCGCCGGCTCGAAGCGCCGCCGACCCGTTCGACGGTCAGGTCCTGGATGGCGCGCAGAACCTTGGCCTGCGCGGCCATCGACAACTCCGCCACCTCGTCGAGGAAAAGCGTGCCGCCGTCGGCATGCTCGAACTTGCCGCGCCGGCCGCGCACGCCGGTGGCCGTGCGGTCTTCGATGCCGAACAGCTCGGCCTCGATGAGGGTCTCGACGAGCGCCGCGCAGTTGAGAGCCACGAAGGGGCCGCCGCGCCGGCGGCTCACCTCGTGAATCTGGCGCGCGACCAGTTCCTTCCCCGTCCCGCTCTCGCCTTCGATGAGCACGGTGAAATCCGTCGCCGCCACGCGCTCGACACGCTCCCGCAAGGCCTGCATGATCAGGCTCGAGCCGATGAGCGGGGCGGCCCCGTCACCGGACGGATGTGCCGACCGCCGTCCCGGTCCGACGACCCGATCAATCTCGTGCAGGAAGCCCGCGACGGCGGCGGCCCCCTGGAGCACCTGGCAGCTCCAGTCGTCGACGCCAGCGCCGTCGAAGTCGGCCTCGAGCACGAGGCGCCGTGACGCGTCCGGGCCTGGCACCGCACACGCCACGTATCCACTGCGACGAATCGGATGATCGGGCCGCAAGGTCGAGTCGCCTCGGATTTCGGTCACGTTCACGGCACGTGCCGACAGGTGGGTGCGCAGCCGCTCGACCAGCGTCGCCATGAGCGTCTGCCCGCGCATCGCCGTCCACGACGCTGCGACGTCGCGGACGATGTCGCACAACCCGGCCCTCCGCTCGGCGCGCCGCCGGAGGCCGCCGGCCCCGCGCGCGACCTGGACGCCCAACAGATCCATCCGACTCCCCCGAGCTGATCCCGGTTGGCGTGCGTCCAAGGCGAATGCCATTGTCGAGTCCCCTTTCTGCCACGCATCGAACACTCGCTCGGACACGGGTGCAGGGAGGCGATGGGTAGCGCCTGCCCAGTAGCTCGGGCACCACCCGCGCCGTCCACGGGTAGTCCCTACGCGCTACCCTCCCGTCTCTCCTCGGGCCCGTCATCGTCAAACGCCACGGCTCCTTCGTAGCGGAGCGGCGCGAGGGAGCAGACGATGCAGCGGACGATGGTGCCGCGGCGCACGCGTCGATGGCTTTGTCGCCACAGGTGCAGCTCGGCCCGGCTGCCCGGCAGCATCCGGGTGCCGGACGCCACCAGCGCCCCGCGCCACGAGAGGTTCCGGACCTCGACCAGGCGGCCTGGCCGGAGGACCGCGTCGCGCTGCCACCCGGCGTCCTCGGGACGCTGTCGCTCGGCTGCGCGGCGTTCGGCGACTACTCCTCCGTCCATCGGCCGACGTGCCGCTCGAAGGTCAGCACCCGCACACGGCCCGTGGCGCCGAGGATGCGCACGGCGAGCACTCGGCCGCTGCGATCGGTCAGGTAGGCCGTGCCGGACGTTGCGCTACCGAGCGGGCTGAACGCGATGAACGCCGTCGATCCGAAGCGCAGCGGATCGCTCCCCGCCTCGATTCGCCCCGATCCGTCTGGCTCCGGCAGGCTGAACGGCACCTCGAACCGGACGCCCGGGAACCGGTCGGTGAGCGCCTCGGCGGGCTCGAGCGGCGGGTCGATGCCGCTGGCGATGTCTGCCGCTCGCACACCGTCGCCATTGCCGTCCGCGATCAGCCGGAAGGCCGGGTCGTCCCGGGAGGCCGATATCTCGAGCGCCACGGCAGCGTTGCGGCGGACGGCCTCGAGACGCGCTGCATGGAACCGGCCTGCCAGGTACCTCGCCGCGAACCGGCCCTCGATTCGGTCTCGGGTCGTCAGCGCGACGGGCAACGTCATGCCGGCCAGGATCAGGATCACCGTGGCTGATGCGAGGACGTCTACCAGCGCGACGCCCCTCGCGATCGACGGCACGGCTCACCTCGCTGGCGGCTTGTCGGCCTTCGGCGGCGCCACCGTCACGAGCGACCGCAGCCGCAGGAAGCTCTTCTCGCCGATGCCCCGGACGTTCATCAGCTCCTCGACCTTCTTGAAGCCGCCAGCCTTCTGGCGGTACTCGACGATGCGTTCGGCGGTGCGCCGGCCGATGCCCGGGAGCGACTCGAGCTCCACGACCGTCGCCGTGTTGAGGTTGATGGGCGCCTCGGCGCTGGCGCGTGTCGGCGCCGCCGCCTGCCTCTCGCCGCCGAGAGCCACGGCGGGCCCGGCCGCGATCGCCAGCAGGACGAGTGACGGAATCCAGATCGGTGTGCGCATGGGTTGCCTCCTGCCTGGTTCGTGCGTGACGGGGCGCGAGCGGCGGCGGGTCCAACAACCGAGGTCAGGAGCCACCGGCCCCGGCCGACCGCCCGCGTCACCGCAGCGGCGGAGAGCAAGGCGCGGACCACGTCGCAGTCCTCCACCAACTTGCCTGGACTGAGGCACTTGGCGCTGAATGTTCGCCGAGGCACATCCGCGCCCACGCACCGAACGGCAACCGGAGATCCCGGGTCGCGCGGCCTCGGCGCGATTGGCGCCGGGTCCGGCGCCGTTCCCACCGGCCACTCCGGTTGCCAGTGCGCAACTCCTGTTTGCCGGGGCCGAAAACGCGATAGCCTGAGGCATGGCGCGCCGGCTCGCGTGGACGTTCGTCCTTCTGGCCTGCACCCTCGTCGCGCCGCCGGCTGGCGCGCAGCGCGAGCCCCGCGTTATCGCCATCGGCGACATCCACGGCGATCTCGTCTCGTTCCGGGAGATTCTGCGTTCGGCCAGGCTCATCGACGCCCACGGCGGTTGGGCAGGCGGACGCGACATCCTGGTGCAGACCGGCGACTTCACCGACCGCGGCTCGGAGGTGCGCGGCGTGCTCGACATGCTGATGCGACTCGAGCGCGAGGCGGAGCGCGCCGGGGGCAAGGTCATCACGCTGCTCGGGAACCACGAGGTGATGAACCTCATCGGCATCTGGCGCGACGTCACTCCCGAGATCTGCGCGGCCTTCGCAGGGTCGACCTCGACAGCCCTCCGCGAGTCGGCCGAGCGCGCCTACGAGATGCTGGCGGCGCGCCGCGGGCCGCTCCGGCCCGAGGCGGCGGCGTACCGGCTGTCGCCCGACGCATGGATCGCGTCGATTCCTGTCGGGTGCCTCGAGTACCGCGACGCGATGGGGCCGGACGGCGTCTACGGCCGCTGGCTGCGGGACAAGCCCGTCGTCACCACCGTCGGGGCCGTGACGTTCATGCACGCGGGACCCCGGCCGGCGGCGGCGGTCGAGCGCCTCAACGACCTCAACAACCAGGTGTGGGAGGAGATCCGCAAAGTCGATGCGTTCCGGGCGCGCATGGTGCGCGAGGGGCTTGCGCTGCCGGCCTTCGACCTGTCCGAGATGCTCAACGTGTTCATGACCGAGGCGCGCGGCGTCAATGCGGCGCTGGCCGCGGGGCGCGAATCCGGCACGCCGCCAGACCTGCGCGGGTGGGAGGTCGAGCTGCTGCGGGACATGGCGACCATGGTCGAGATCGACACCTGGGCAGTCATCGATCCTGAGGGACCGCTGTGGTATCGGGGATGGGCACGGCCACAGGCGGACGGCGTCGACGCGGGCATCGCCGCGCTCGACCGCTGGGGCGTCCGGCGGTTCGTGGTCGCCCACACGGTCAACCCCGACTTCCGCATCGCCGTGCACTACGGCGGCCGCGTCATCGCCATCGACACCGGCATGCTGACGACCACGTACGGCGGCCGCGCCTCGGCCCTCGAGGTCGCAGGCGGCGCGTTCACGGCCGTGTACGTGGACGGGCGGACGGCGCTCGGCCCGCGGACCGACTGACGACGGGTTAGCGCGCGGCCAGCCGGGCTTCCTCGTCGCGGAACCACGCCAGGGTGCGGCGCAGCCCCTCTTCGAGCGACACCTGCGGGCGATAGCCGAGGAGGCGCTCGGCCTTCTGGATGTCCGCCTGGGAATCGCGCACGTCGCCGGCGCGCGGGGGCCCGTAGGTGGCCTCCAGCTCGCTGCCGGTGATGCGGCGGAGCACGGCCAGCAGTTCGTTCAGCGTAATCCGCCCGTTCGTCGCCACGTTGATCACATGGCCGGCCACACCGGGCGCTTCCGCGGCGCGCAGCACACCGTCGACAACGTTTTCCACGTACGTGAAGTCGCGGGTCTGCCCGCCGTCGCCGTAGATGGTCGGCGGCCGTCCCTCGACGACGCAGCGGATGAACAGGGAGATGACGCCGGAGTACGGCGACCCCGGGTCCTGCCGAGGGCCGAACACGTTGAAGTACCGGGTGGTCACGGTCTCGAGGCCGTACAACCGCGTGAACATCTGGGCGTACTGCTCGCCGACCAGCTTCTGGAGCGCGTAGGGCGAGAGCGGCGACGTCTGCATGTCCTCGCGCTTGGGCAGCGTGGGGGTATCGCCGTACGCCGATGACGACCCGGCGTAGACGACCCGCCGGACGCCGGCGTCCCGTGCGGCCACGAGCACGTTGAGGGTCGCATCCACGTTGGCGCGGTGCGACGTCAGGGGATCGTCCACCGAGCGCGGCACCGACGGAATGGCCGCCTGGTGGAACACCAGGTCCACGCCCGCCACGGCGGCGCGCGCGACAGCCAGGTCGGCCAGGTCACCTTCGACGAATTCGACCTCCGGCGTTGCGCCGTCGCGTCGCGCGGCCGAGACGGCCGCGTCGAGATTCGCACGCTTGCCGGTGATGAGGCTGTCGACGACACGCACGCGGCGGCCACGGCGCAGCAGGCCCTCTACCAGATGCGACCCGATGAAACCGGCGCCGCCGGTCACCAGGCACAAGGGTTCAGCAGTGGTCGATGAAGAAGCCGTGTCTGTCATCATGCCGTGAGAAATCCGGGACGAAAGCGTCGCAGCGGGCCTGTAAGCCGAATTCTGTCCCGCCGTTGCCGACGGGTGATGACCATTCCTCTAGTCCCGGCATCACTGACGGGATCCAGCAACCTACCCGGAAGCGTCGGGCGGGCCACCCTCGAGCGCTTCCCTATTTGGTCTTGCTCCGTGCGGGGTTTGGCGTGCCGCGACTGTTGCCAGCCGCGCGGTGGGCTCTTACCCCACCGTTTCACCCTTACCCACCTTCGGCGCGGCCCCTCGCGGCGCCGCGCGCGTCGGCGGGCGGTCTGCTCTCTGTTCCACTTTCCGTCGGGTCGCCCCGCCCGGGAATTACCCGGCGCACTGCCCTGTGGAGTTCGGACTTTCCTCTCCCGGGGACGCTTCCCGCCCGGAGGGCGGGGTTCTCCCCGGCAGCGGTCATCCGGCCCGCTGCGACCCTTCATTATCGCATTTCCCGCCGATCGGGGGCGAGCGGGGCCGCCCGTCAGCCGTCGGTGTCCTGGCTGATGCGATACTGCTCGAGCTTCTTGTAGAGATTGCTGCGCGGCGTGTCGATGACCTCCGCGGTCTTGGAGATGTTCCAGCCGTTCTCGCGCAGCTTCGCGACCAGGTAGGCGCGCTCGGACCCCGCCTTGAACTCCTGCAGCGTACCGGCCAGCAGCCAGTCCGCCGCGGGAGCGGCCGCGGGCGGCGGCGGCTCGTCGCCCGCCGAGACCGCGCCGGGCCGGGGCGCGCCGAACTCCGGCAGGTCGCCCACGTCGATGGTCTCGCCCGGCGCCATGATGATCAGCCGCTCGATGTAGTTGCGCAGCTCGCGGATATTGCCGCGCCACGTGTGCTGCCGCAGGCGGTCCATCGCGGCAGCGGTAATCTGCCGGCGGCGAAAGTTGTTCTCGCGGCTGAACAGATCGGCGAAGTGCCGCACGAGCAAGGGGATGTCCTCGCGGCGTTCGCGCAGGGGCGGGACGTGGATGGGAATGACGTTGAGGCGGTAGAACAGGTCTTCCCGGAAGGTGCCCTTGTCGATCTCCTCCTGCAGGTTCTTGTTGGTCGCCGCCAGGACGCGCACGTCCACCTTGATGATGCGGTTGCTGCCCAGCCGCTCGATCTCCTGCTCCTGCAGCACCCGGAGCACCTTCGCCTGCGTCTTGAGGCTCATGTCCCCGATCTCGTCGAGGAAGATGGTGCCCTTGTCGGCCTGCTCGAACTTGCCGATCTGGCGCTCCACCGCGCCGGTGAACGACCCCTTCTCGTGGCCGAACAGCTCCGACTCGATGAGGTCGTCGGGAATGGCGGCGCAGTTGACCTGGACGAAGGCGTTGTCGCGCCGCAGGCTCTCGCGGTGGATGGCGCGGGCGACCAGCTCCTTCCCCACGCCGCTCTCGCCCCAGATGAGCACGGTCGCGGTGGTCGGTGCCGCCCGCGCGATGGCCTCCCGTACCTTCGCCAGCCCAGCCGCCTCGCCGACGATCTGGTAGCGTTTCTCGGCGTCCCGCCGGTACGAGCGATTCTCGGTCCGGAGCCGGCGCGAGTCGAGGGCGTTGCGCACGGTCACGAGCACGCGCTCGCTGGCGAGCGGCTTCTCGATGAAGTCGAAGGCCCCGAGCCGCGTCGCTTCGACCGCGGTGGTGATGGTCGCGTGTCCTGAGATGACGACGACGGGCGTCACGTCCACGAGGTGCCGCAACCGCTGCAGCACCTCGAGGCCGTCCATGCCCGGCATCTTGATGTCCAGGAAGACCAGATCGGGCGCCTCGCGCTCGGCGGCGGCAATGCCCTCCTCGCCCGTGGCCGCCTGCAGCACCTCGTAGCCGTCGTACTCGAGGATCATCCGCAGCGAGTCGCGGATGCCGGCCTCGTCGTCAACGACCAGGATGCGCGGCTTCATGCGTCAGCGAGACTCCACACGGACGGCCCTGATGCTGCGCTGCGCAATGTCGGGCACATACACGTAGAAGGCCAGCACGTCGCCGGGACGGGCGCCGTCGACCACGCGACGGTAGTCGGCCACCGTCGCCACCGGCCTGCGGTTGATCTCGAGTATGACTTGGCCGCGGGCGATTCCGGCGTCGGCGGCCGCGCTGAGCGGCTCGACGCGGTGCACGTAGAGGCCGGTCATCCGTCCGGGGATGTCGTACCGGTGCGCGTTCGAGTCGTCGATCTCGATGAGGCTGAGGCCCAGCTCGCCGCGCTCGAAGTCGGGCACCTGGCGTTCGAACCGGGGGCCGGCGGGCACGGCGTCGCCGTCGCGCAGCGGCCGCTCCGCCAGCTTGACCAGCACGTGCCGCACGCGACCGTCACGGACGACGGCCAGCCGCACCGAGCTGCCGGGCTCGCGCGCCGCAATCTCCCGGATGAGCGCGTCGTTCGACCGCACCGCGCGCCCGTCAATGGCGGTGACGAGATCGTAAGGCCGGATGCCGGCGCGATCAGCCGGCGACGCCTGCGTCACGTCCTGGACGAGCGCGCCCTCGCTCTGCGCGAGGCCGAGCGACACCTGCAGGTCCGGATCCACGTCGCGCAGGGCGACGCCGATATACCCACGTGCCACGCGGCCGTGCGCCAGAAGCTGCGGCAGAATGGCGCGCGCCTGGTTGATCGGCACGGCGAAGCCGATGTTGCTCACCTGCCGGCTGATGGCCGAGTTGATGCCGATCACCTCGCCGCGCGTGTTGATGAGCGGGCCGCCGGAGTTGCCGAAGGTGATGGCCGCGTCGGTCTGGATGTAGTTGTCGAGGCTCGGGTCGAAGAGCTTGCGTCCGATGAAGCTCACGACGCCGACCGTGACCGTGTGTTCGTACGCCAGCGGGTTTCCAATCGCGCAGACCCACTCGCCCACACGCAGCGCGTCCGAATCGCCGAGCGTGGCATGCACCAGCGGCGCCGGCGCGTCGACCTTGAGCAGCGCGATGTCCGTATCGGGATCCGATCCGATGTAGCGCGCCCGCAGGCTGCGCCCGTCGGCCAGCTTCACGACAATCCGCTCCGCGCCCTCGATGACGTGGTGATTGGTGAGCAGGTGTCCGGCGGCGTCGATGAGAAAACCCGTGCCCGCACCCTGGCGCAGCGTCTCACCGCGTCTCCTGTCGTCGCTGGGATCCTCGAAGATGTCGGGCCGGGGCGGCAGGCCGCCCGACCGCGAGCGCAGGCCCAGCCGACGGCCCCGCGCCGAGGCCTCGATGTTGACGACCGCCGGGTTCAGCCGCTCGACGATGTCGGCAAAGTTGACGCCCGTCGGCGGCCCGCCCACGTCGGCCGGGCGGCGGACGACCGGCGCGGCGATCGGCGCCTCGGCTACCGCCGCCGGTCCCGCGTCCCGGCGCGGCGATGCCGATTCGCCAGGCGCGGCCGGGCCCGTGACGGCCATCCCGACGAACATGCCGACGATGGCGGTCAGGCCGGCGGTGATCCAGGCAAACCGCGTCATGCCTTCCACATTATAAGGGCCAGAAAGGCATCCTCATCGAGCGTGGGCACCCCGAGTTGCTTCGCCTTCTCGGCTTTGCTGCCGGGTTCGGCCCCGACGACCAGGTAGCTCGTCTTGCGGCTCACCGAGCCGGTGACCTTGCCGCCGAGCGCCTGAATGCGCGCGGCGGCCTCATCCCGTGACAACGCCGACAGCGTGCCGGTCAGCACGAAGGTCTGGCCCGCGAGGGGGCGCGGCCCGTCCGCGACAGCCGACGCCTCCATCCGCAGCCCGGCGGCCGCGAGCGCGTCCACCAGCTCGGCGTTCCGCGGCTCGTCGAACCAGTCCCGGACCGAGGCCGCCACCACCGGGCCAATCTCGTGCACGTCCTGGAGCGCCTCCACCGTGGCGCCTCGGAGTGCCGCCATGCTGCCGAAGTGCGAGGCGAGAATCTGCGCGCCGCGCTCGCCCACGTGCCGGATGCCCAGGCCGTGCAGCAGCCGCCACAGGTCGTTCTGCCGCGAGCGGTCGATCTGCTCGAGGAGCTTGGCGGTGGACTTCTTCCCCATCCGGTCGAGTCCCTCGAGCGTGGCGGCGTCCAGCCGGTAAAGATCCGCGACAGAGCGGACGAGCCCCCGCTCCACCAGTTGGTCGACCAGCGACTCGCCGAGGCCTTCGATGTTCATCGCGCCCCGGGACGCAAAGTGCTCGACGCTGCGCTTCAGCCGCGCGGGGCAGGACGAGTTGTCGCACCGCCAGACGACCTCGCCCTCGCTGCGGTGCAGCTCGCTCCCGCAGACGGGACAGGCCCTGGGCATCACCCAGGGCACCGAGTCGGCCGGGCGACGGTCCACCACGGGACCGACGACGCGCGGGATCACGTCGCCCGCCTTCTCGACGATGACGATGTCCCGCTCGCGGATGTCTTTTCGGGCCAGATCTTCGGGGTTGTGCAGCGTCGCCATCGAGACGGTGGAGCCGGCGACGAGCACGGGCTCGAGCACTGCGTAAGGGGTTGCGGCGCCGGTCCGACCGATGTTGACGCGAATCTCGCGCAGCAGCGTCATCTGCCGCTCGGCGGGGAACTTGAATGCCACCGCCCAGCGCGGGAACTTCGAGGTGGCGCCGAGTTGGTCTCGGAGCGCCAGGCGGTCGACCTTGACCACGACGCCGTCGGTTTCGAACGGCAGCGTGTGCCGGCGCTCGCGCCATTCGTCGCAAAAGGCCCAGACGGCGTCGACGCCCTCGCAGACGCGCCAGTGGGGCTCGACCGGGAGCCCCCACGCGCGCAGTCGCTCGAGCATGGCGGCGTGAGTCGCCGGCAGGTCGGCTGGGGTTCGCGTCACGGCCTGGTAGACCCACGCCGACAGGCCGCGCTTCGCCACGAGCGACGGATCCAGGTTCCGCATGGCCCCCGCCGCGGCGTTGCGGGGATTGGCGAACAGCGGCTCGCCGGCCGCTTCCTTCTCCCTGTTCGCGCGCGCGAAGGCGCTCCGCGAGAGGTACACCTCCCCACGCACTTCGACGAGCCCGGGGACGTCGCCCTCCAGCCGAAGCGGCAGCGCGCGAATCGTGCGCACGTTGAAGGTGACATCCTCGCCGCGCACGCCGTCGCCGCGCGTGGCGCCCCGCGTGAGCCGTCCGTCCTCGTAGGTCAGGGCGATGCTGAGGCCGTCGATCTTGAGCTCCGCCACGTAGGTCACAGGGCGATCGTCCTCGAGCCCTTTTCGCACGCGTTCGTCGAAGGCGCGCAGTTCCGCTTCGTCGTACGCGTTGTCGAGGCTGAGCATCGGGACCAGATGCTCGACGGTGGCGAAGCCCTCAACCGGCCGGCCGCCCACGCGCTGGGTCGGGGAATCGGGCGTCACGATCTCGGGATGCGCGGCCTCGAGGGCTTGCAGCTCCCGCATCAGCGCGTCGAACTCGGCGTCGGAGATTTCCGGCGCGGCCTGGACGTAGTAGAGCTCCTCGTGGCGGCGAATCTCGCGGCGGAGGCGTTCGGCGCGCTGGGCGGGGGTCATGGCACGAGGCGGCGCGTCCCGCCGCAAGCGCTACCGGTCGCGCGAGAGGACGTAGTCGACGAGGCTCGTCAGCGCCTCGCGCTCCTGGCACGGCGGGAAGACCCGCAGCTGCCGCTTGGCGGACTCGCCGAACTCGACGGCCCGCCCGAAGGCATACTCGAGCGAGCGGCAGTCGGCGAGCATCGTCTTGAGGCGGCTCCAGTCCTCCGTGCTCACCTGCCGATCGTCCACGATCCGCCGCACGAGCGCGCCCGCCTCGGGCCCGCCTTGCTGCAGCAGGTGGATGATCGGGAGCGTGATCTTGCCCTCGCGGAGGTCGCCGCCCACGGGCTTCCCGAGCGCGTCACCGCCGGTGAAATCGAGCAGGTCGTCGACGAGCTGGAACATGATGCCGAGGTTGAACCCGTACTCGCGGAGCGCCCGCTGCCGCTCTGGGCCGGCCTCGCCCAGCAGCGCGCCGATCTCGGCGCAGCCGCCGAACAGGAAGGCCGTCTTGCTCCGGATGATCTCGAAATGCTCGTCCTCGGCGAGGTCGACCACGCCGTTCTTGGTGAGCTGATACAGCTCACCTTCGATCATCCTGAGCGTCACGTCGCAGAGCAGGCGCACGACATCCAGCGAGTCCTGGGTCAGCGCCATGGCCATCGACTTGATGTACAGGAAGTCGCCCGCCAGCACCGTCACGTCGCTGCCCCACCGCGAGTGCACGGATGTGCGCCCCCGCCGGGTGTCGGCCTGATCGACGATGTCATCGTGCACGAGCGTCGCGGTGTGGATGAACTCGACTACCGCGGCGTTGAGCACCGCCCGCGGCCCGGCATACCCGCAGAGCCGCGCCGCCATCAGCAGCACTGCGGGCCGCACCCGCTTGCCGCCGCTCTGCTGCAGGTAGGTGCCAATCTGCGGGATGACGGCCACCTGCGACTGGACCTGGCGCTCGAATTCCCGCTCGACCGCCGCGAGATCCGCGCGGATCGGTTCGAACATCAGGACGAGGTCCGCGCGCGTCTTCGGGGCAGCGTTGCTCAAGCTCGTCAATCTCACCATGACACGGGCGGCGCTGTCAACGCGGGATGGGCCGGTAATCCGTTGCAGGGCTGAGCTTTACGTGGCGCCGCGGCCGAACAGCGCGTCAAAGTTTTCGACCAGCGCCGCTCCGAGCGACGCGGCCGCCTCTCCGCGCACCGCCGCGACGGCCTCCACGACCTGCACGACATACGCAGGCTCGTTCCGCTTCCCGCGGTGCGGCACCGGCGCCAGGTACGGACTGTCGGTCTCCACCAGCAGCCGATCCGCGGGCGCCAGCCGCGCCGATTCCCGGACGGGCTCCGCCTTGGGGAACGTGACGATGCCGGGGATGGACACATGAAACCCCAGCGTTATGACGCGCGAGAGCGTCCGCGGGCCACCTGTGAAACAGTGAAAGACGCCGCGGAGGCCGTGGCCGGCGCCCTCCTCCTCGAGCAGGCGCAGGGTGTCGTCTTCCGCCTCACGGACGTGGAGCACGACCGGCAGGCCCCGGGTCGAGGCCAGGCGGAGCTGGGTGCGGAAGACGGCCTGCTGCACGTCCCGCGGCGCGAAGTCGTAGTGGTAGTCGAGGCCGATCTCGCCGACCGCGCACACGCCGGCCACCGCGTCGAGGCGCGCCGCGACGACCCGCGCGGCCAACTCCGGATCGGCCGCGTATCTCGCGGCCTGGTGGGGGTGCACGCCGACGGCGAACCGCACGTCCGGCCAGGCGTCGCGCACCGCCCGGACCCGCGCGATCTCCGCCTCATCGTCCGCCGCCAGGATGACGAGGCATCGCACCAGGCCCGCCGCCCGGGCTCGCGCCACCACCGCGGCTAGGTCTCCGGCGAACTCCGCACCCGCCAGATGGCAGTGGGAGTCGATCACCGCACGCGGGTGCCCGGCACCGCTGGCTCGGCGTTGACCAGAATGGCGCCGCCGCCCTCAGGGCTCGCCGCCAGCACCATGCCGTTCGACTCGATGCCCATGAGCGTGGCCGGCTTGAGGTTGGCGACAATCACGACGGTCCGGCCGACGAGCGCTTCCGGCTCGTAGGACTCCGCGATGCCGGCGACGAGCGTGCGCTGCTCGGTCCCGACGTCGACCCGCAGCTTCACGAGCTTCTTCGACTTCGGGACGCGCTCGGCCTCGAGCACCCGGGCCACTCGAAGGTCGACCTTCATGAAGTCGTCGATGCTGATGCGGGTATCGGCGGGCACCGCCGTCGGCACGGGCGGCGCCGCCACCGGGGGCGTGCTGGGTTCAGGCGACTGTTCACTCACGCGGGGTGCCTCCGATGCGGTAATGGGAGCAGACGCCGGCTCGGCCGGCGCCAGGCGGGGCCACAGGGCACCCGCATTGAGAATCTGCTTCGATCCCTCCGTTCGCCAGCGGCCGTCGGTCTCGAGCCGGACTTCGCCGGGAGTGCGCGAGTCGCCCATCCGGCGGAGGATCTCCCCCGCCGACGCCGGCATGACCGGCAGCAGCAGCACCGCGGCGATGCGGACGGCTTCGGCGGTATCGTACAGCACCGCCGACAGCCGGTCGGCGTTGGCCGGGTCCCTGGCCAGCGCCCACGGCTGCGTGTCGGCGATGTAGAGGTTCGCGGCGTTGATCAGGTCGTACGCCGCCGCGGCCCCGTCGTGCAGCGCAAGCTGCTCCATGGCATGGCGGTAGCTGTCGAGGGCCGCCGCCGCGGTGGCCTGGAGCGGTCCGCCGCTCGCGCCGGCGGCGAGCCGGCCCTGGCGGTAGCGCTCGCTCATGGCGGCCACGCGGTTGACCAGGTTGCCCAGGTTGTTGGCGAGGTCGGCGTTGTACTTCTCCTCGAAGCGCTCCCACGAGAAATCGCCGTCGCCGCCGTAGGGTACTTCCTTGACCAGGTACAGGCGCAGCGGGTCGGGGCCGAACTTCTTCGCCGCATCGAGCGGATCGACGATGTTGCCCAGCGACTTGCTCATCCGCTCGCCCTTGAAATACACGAACCCGTGGCCGAAGACCCTGGCCGGGAGGGGCAGGCCCGCGCTCATGAGCATGGCGGGCCAGATCACGCAGTGGAAGCGGGTGATGTCCTTCCCGATGATGTGCAGGTCTGCCGGCCACTGCCGCGCGAACCGCGCCTCGTCCCACCCGTAGCCGACGGCCGCCGCGTAGTTGATGAGCGCGTCGAACCACACGTAGACGACGCTCTCGCTGTCGAAAGGCAGCGGGATGCCCCACGACTGGCCCGCCCGGCTCATCGAGATGTCGTCCAGCCCGCTCTCGACCAGCCGCAGGATCTCGTTGCGCCGCACCTCGGGCTCGATGAACCGCGGGTGCGCCGCGTAGTGCTGCAGCAGCGGCTCCTGGTACTTCGACAGCCGGAAGAACCAGTTGCGCTCCTTGATCCAGTCGGGCTTCGTCCGGTGAATCGGACAGAGACCCTCGACCAGGTCCTTGTCCTGCTTGAAGGCCTCGCATCCGACGCAGTACCACCCCTCGTAGACGCCTTCGTAGATGTCGCCCCGGTCGTAGCAGACCTGCGCGAGCCGCTGCACCGCCGGAAAGTGCCGGCGGCGGTCGGTGGTGCGAATGAAGTCGTCGAAGGAGATGTTCAACCCGGCCCAGACCTCGCGGAACACCTGCTCCATCTCGTCGCAGTACGCGAGGGGGTCCGTCCCCAACTCGCGTGCCCGCTTGAACACGTTCTGGGCGTGCTCATCGTTCCCCATGAGGAACCACGTGTCGTGGCCGGCCAGCCGCTTGTAGCGCGCGATGACGTCGGCCGTGATCTTCTCGTAGGCCGTGCCCAGATGCGGCCTGTTGTTGACGTAGTCGATGGCGGTGGTCAGGAAGAAAGACACGGTAGAGGGTTCCGAGAGGTTCCGAAAGGTTCCAAGAGGTTCCAGGAGGCTCCGAACGGTTCGAGCAGGTCCCGAACATTCGGGCGACTAGCCACGGTGCATCCACGCGCTCCAGGCCAGGGCCTGCAGCTCCTTGATCGGCCGCCCCGTCTTCGCGGAGAGCGCGGCCAGGTCGTCGAACTCCGGCTGGGCATTCAGCACGACACCAGCCCGCCGCGCCACTTTGAACCGGACGTCGCCCACCGGCGTCGGCACCGTCAGCATCTCACGATCCAGGCATTCCCGCGTCATCTCCTGGTATCGGATGCCGATCGTGGTCGTCTCCCGGAACACGACGTCGGCCAGCGCCTCGCGATGCTCGGGTCGCGCGATCACCGTCACGAGCATACCGGGGCGGCCCTTCTTCATCTGCACCGGCTGGTAGAAGACGTCGAGGGCCCCGGCGCCGTACAGCCGGTCCATCAGCGCCCCGTAAATCTGCGGGTTCATGTCGTCGATTTCGCAGGTCATTTCGACAACCCGGGTGGGCGCTGCCGCGCGATCGATGGCAGCCTCCCCCACCACCACGCGCAGCACGTTGGGCGTGCCGGCCAGGTCCCGCTCCCCCGCGCCGTACCCGACTCGCGTCACCGTCATCGCCGGCATCGGGCCGTAGGCGTCCGCGTACGCACTGAGCAGCAGCGCCCCGGTGGGCGTCAGGAGCTCCGCCTGCACGCCGCTCGAGTACACCGGCGCCTGGCCCAGCAGCCGCAACGTGGCCGGGGCCGGCACCGGAAACGTGCCGTGGGCGGACCGGACCATGCCGCCGCCGACGTTCATCGGCGACACCACGACGCGGTCGACGCCGAACCACTCGAACGCGAAGACGGCGCCGACGATGTCGATGATGGAATCGGTTGCCCCCACCTCGTGCAGGTGCACCTGCTCCACCGGCATGCCGTGGATGGCGGCCTCCGCCTCCGCCAGCCGGTCGAACAACGCCCGCGCCCGGGCCTGGCCCGCAGGCGACAGGGTCGATCGCCCGATGGCCGCGTGGATCTCGGCCAGCGTGTGATGGGCGTGATGGGCGTGACCGCCCGCCCTTTCTGCCTGTTCGCCGTGGTGGTCGTGGCCTGGAGGCTGGTGTTGGCCGTGATGGTGATGGTGATCGTGATGGTGGTGGTGATGGTGTTCGTCCCGGGCCGGCCCCGCCGCCACGGGCGCGGCGCCGCGCACGCGAAACTGCGTCGCGCGGATGCCCCCCTTCACCACGGGGTCGGCGGCGATCGTCCATCCACCCACCGCGAGGCTGCCGAGCGCGCGCTCGAGCGCCTCGACCGGCAGCCCGGCATCGATGAGGGCGCCGAGGATCATGTCGCCGGCCGCGCCGGCAAAGCAGTCGAAGTAGAGGATCTTCACAGCAGCCTGGCTTCCCGGAAGCTGAAATAGCGGCCATCGGCGAGCACCAGGTGGTCGAGCACTTCAATCCCCATGACGTCACCCGCCCGCCTGAGCCGCTCGGTCACCCGCCCGTCGTCCGCGCTCGGCGCCGGATCGCCGGACGGGTGGTTGTGAAACACGACGATGGCGCTCGCCGAGGCCAGCGCCGCCGCCCGGAACACCTCCCGCGGGTGGCAGAGGCTTGCGTCGAGCACTCCGACCGAGAGCACCGCCGCGCGTATCAATCGACGCTTGGCGTCGAGCAGCAGCACGCCGAAGCGCTCCACCGGGTGGCTACCGTACAGCGGCACCAGGTAGCGTGCCACGGCGGCCGGGGTGTCGAGCACGGGCCGATCGCCTACCCGACTTACGACGGCGCGACGACCCAGTTCCACCGCCGCCAGCAGGCGCGCGGCGCGCGTCGGGCCGACGCCGGACACCTGGCACAGCTCGTCCATCCCTGCACGGCCCAGTCCCGCAGGCCCGCCCGTACCCGCCAGCACGTCGCCGGCGACGGCCAGCGCGCCCCGGTCGCGGCGCCCGGCTCCGAGAATGAGGGCCACCAGCTCGTTGTCACCGAGCGCGGATGCACCCGCCCGGGCCAGTTTCTCACGCGGCCGATCGCCGGGCGAGACGTCTTTCACAGCGCTTCTTCCAACGCCGGCAGCACGGCGGCCGCCGGCCCGCGCAGGACGGCATCGGCAGCGCCGGTCAACGGCGTGTCCTCCACGTTGACCTCCACCACGCGGGCCCCGCGCCGGGCAGCCATCGCCGGCAGGGCCGCGACGGGGTAGACGACCGAGGACGTGCCTACCACCAGGACGAGGTTGGCCTGCTCCATCGCCTCGATGGCGGCGGCGACCGCATCGGCCGGGAGCTGCTCGCCGAACCAGACGACGCCGGGCCGCAGCCACGCGCCGCAGGCGCACCGCAGCTCGGCGCGCGGCGGCCGGTCGTGCGCGTCCAGCACGCTCATGCCGCATCCGGCCGCGCATCGCACGCGCCAGAGATTCCCGTGGAGCTCCACCGGCCGTTCCGTGCCGGCGCGCTGATGCAGCCCGTCAACGTTCTGGGTCAGCAGCGTCACTCCGGGCCGCCTGCGCGCCAGTCGCGCCAGCGCGTCATGGCCGGCGTTGGGCCGCGCCTCGGCAATACGGGCGCGCCTCCACAGGTACCACTCCCATACGAGGGACGGACGCTCGCGGAACGCTTCCGGCGTGGCCAGTTCCTCCGGGCGATACCGGCGCCAGAGGCCGTCGGCGCCGCGGAACACCGGAATGCCGCTTTCGGCGGAGATGCCCGCGCCGGTCAGGACCACGATGCGTTCGGCGGCCCGCATCCACGTCGCGACAAGATCCCTCATCGTACCTCAACTGGCAGGTATACTCGTTCACACATGCGTCTGCCGGTCCGTGCCACCGCCATCGTCGTTGCCGCCGCCCTCGCCGCGGCGTGCGCCGAGCCGCCGAGCAAGGAGATGAACCAGGCGCAGGGCGCCATCGACGCCGCGCGCGCGGCCGGAGCCGATCGGTACGCGCCCGACGAACTCGCCGCGGCCACCACGGCGCTGTCCCGCGCGGAGGAGGCCGTGACGCAGCGCGATTTCCGGCTTGCGCTCAGCCACGCGCTCGACTCACGCGAGCAGGCGCAGGCCGCAGCCAGACAGGCCGTGGAGCGACGCGCCACTGCGCGCGGCGAGGCCGAACGGGCCGTCGCCGCTCTGACCGCCCTCGTCACCCGCGCGCAGGCGCGCCTGAAGGATCCCGAAGTGGCGCGTCTGCCGCGCCGGGCCAGCCAGGTGCCGGTGCGGACCATCGCGGCTGCAGCCTCGGCCCTGCAAGAAGCGCGCGCGGCGCTCGAGGCTGACGACTACCCCAAGGCCACGGCTGCTGCCGCCGATCACGCCTCGCGTTTGCAGGCGGCGCTGGCCGATATCGACGCTGCCGTCGCGGCCCGCTCCACCCGTCGCCGCTGACGGCATCGCAGTTCCTGCGCTGGAGTGTGCCTCCCGGGGCGGCAACTTCTGATCGGGACGCACGCCTCCGCCGGCGAGCCGGTGCCCTGTCGGGGCCTCAGGGCAGCTCCGCGTGCCCGGGAATCCACTGGCCGCGCACGACGACTTCGGCCCAGCCAGTCAAGTAGACGCCGTCGTCGCGCCATTCCACGCGCTGGGTTCCGCCTGGCGCCACGACCGTCACATCCCGGCTGGCGCCGCCATGCACGATGGCGGCCACGGCGGCGGCGCAGGCGCCGGTGCCCGAGGCGAGGGTCGGACCGACGCCGCGCTCCCAGATGCGAATCTCGACCCGGTCTGCCGCCGCCACGCGCGCAAACTCCACGTTCGTGCCCGCCGCGAAGCGCGCATGCGTCGCAAGGGCCGGGCCGAGGCGATTGAACCGCTCGTCATCGGGCAGTCGATCGACCAGCGCGACGCACTGCGGGTTGCCCATCCGGAGGATCGTCACCTCCATCCGCTCGCCGGCCACGTCGAGGGTCTCGCGCGAGATGTCCGCGGGGGCGCCCATCGCCGCGCGAAAGGTGTAGCGGTGGTCCATGCGGCCGACGAGGTCGAGCCGCTTCCACCCGGCGTCGGTCGACACGTTGACCACCGTGGCCGCCTCGACACCGCCGGGACGCTCGTGCAGCACGAGCGCCGCCAGGCAGCGCAGGCCGTTGCCCGACAGCTCCGAGGGGCTGCCGTCCGCGTTGATGAGACGCATGCGGACAGTGCCGTCGGGTGCCACGAGGTAGACGATCAGGCCGTCGGCCCCGACTCCGGTGTGCCGCGCGCACATCGCCCGTGCAAGGGCAGCCGTATCGGCGTCGCCCGTCTGGTCCTCATGCACGAACAGGAAGTCGTTGCCGTACGCGTGGGCCTTGGCGAAGTGCATGATGGACACCGCTGCGACGATCAGGGGATCTGAAACGCGTCGAACACCCAGGTCACCCCGGCCGTGACGCCGAAGCCGGGATCGCGCGACGTCATTCCCAGCAGCACGGCGGCGTCGACGCGGACGCTGCCGCGCGTGTAGCGCCCGCCGAGCCGCATGGTGGCCTGGTTCTCCGCTCCCGGGGTGACACCCTGCGCGTGGTTGTAGCGCCCGTTGATCTCACCGACGAACTCGGCGGCGTTGGTCACGGCGCGCGCGACCGACAGACCGTAGACGAACAAGTCATCCTGCCGGGCAGCCTCCGTCGGGTCGCCCTGGATGCTCAGGCCGGCGTTGCCGACGACGCGGATGGACTGCACCGTCTTGGCCAGCAGCAACGCGGCGGTGAAATCGGTGGTATCACGGCCCAACCCCGACTCGTTGCTGGAGTTGGGCAGCCGCGTCGCGAACCGCAGGCCGATGGCCGGCCGGCTGGCCTGTTCGCCCAGGAGGCGCACCTTGGTCGCGAGGACCACATCGTCGACCGACGTCGCCCTGTCGCCGTCGAGGTCCAGCCGCGAGGCAAACGGCGCGTCGCGGCGGTCCGTGATGGCCAGCCGCCGGTACAGCCCGCCGTCGATCTGGATCTCGGCGATGGAGCTGAGGCCCACGCTGACGCCGACCGTGGGCACGGCCAGCAGGTTGCCCCGGAGCCCCGACAACGGGAACAGGATGTCGCGCGCGTAGTCGAGGCCCGACTCGAGCAGCACCCGCCCGGCCCCGATTGTCTCGGGGTCCTCGGTGACGAGCGGACGCTGCTGGGCGCGCGCGGGGCCGGCCACGGCGAGCACCGCCGCCGCCGCGGCGATCACGAACCCAGTCCGATCTCTCACGATCGTCCTCCTCCTCCGGCTTCGCCGGTCGGCGGCCGCGACGCGTCCCGGCGGATGTATGCCAGCGCGAGCACGTCGTACACGCCGTGCGCCACCATGGGCGCAATCACGCCGCCCGCGACGATCGCGAGCCCCCCGAGGGCGAGCCCCATGCAGGCGGCCCAGACGCCAAACGCCAGCATGCGCGGCGACGCGACATGAGCCAGCCCGAACAGCAGGCTGGCGGCGACCCACCCGGTCAGCGGCTGCAGCAACCCCCGGAACAGCCACTCCTCGCCGACGCCCGCTGACAGCCCCACCACGACCAGGCCGGGTCGGCTCAACCGGCCGAAGAGCGGCACCAGCACATCGCGGTAGACGTGCCGCACGCCGTCGACCAGCCACCAGCCGCTCACCGGCACGCGCAGCAGCGCCAGGTTGGCACCCGCAAGCCCCGCCGCGGCGAGACCGCCGAGCAGCAGCCCCCGCACGGGCTCGCCCCAGGTGACCGGCACCCCCGCCAGGAGCCCACCTCCGACGGCCGCGGCGACCAGCGCCGACTGCGTCCCGACCGCAAGCGCCACGAGGCGCGGGCCGCGCATGGTCAGGCACGCCGCCGGCTATCGAGCAGGATGGTCACCGGCCCGTCGTTCACGAGCGCCACCTGCATGTGCGCCTGGAACTCTCCGGTCGCGACGGGCAGCCCGCGCGCCCTGAGCGCCGCAACGACGCGCTCGTAGACGACCCGGGCTCTGTCGGGCGGCGCCGCGGCGTCGAACGACGGACGGCGACCCCGGCCGACGTCGGCGACCAGCGTGAACTGCGACACCGCCAGCACGGCGCCCCCGACGTCGAGCACCGAACGGTTCATGCGGGTCCGGCCCGCTTCGTCGCCCTCGTCATCGAAGATCCGGAGATCGGCGACCTTGCCGGTCACATAGGCGACGTCCGCGTCGCCATCCTCCCGCTCGACTCCGATGAGCACGACGAGCCCGCGGCCGATCTCCCCCGCCACGCGCTCGTCCACGGTCACCCGCGCCGAGGACACCCGCTGCACGACCGCTCGCATCGATGGGTCAGGACGGCCGGGACGTCAACAGCGGGACGAGCGGCACGTCCGCCGCCAGGTCGCCCAGCGCCGCGATTCGCGATCCAGCGGCTTCCGACAGGTCCCGGGTGGGCTGCAGCCGACGGTCGAGCAGGTGGCGCGGCATCACGTTGCTGAGCGCCTTGATCATCGAGGCCTTCACGTTCGGGTGCTCGCGCTCGAGCTCCGCCACGAGCCGCTTGACGCGCTGGCGTTGGAGCCCGAGATCGCCGCACGCCGGACAGCAGCAGCCGATGACGGGCAGCTCGACGTCCCGGGTGTACGCACGCGCCTCGGCCTCGGTGACGTACACCAGCGGCCGGATCACCACGTGCGCACCGTCGTCGGACACCAGCCGGGCGGGCATGGCCTTCAGCGCGCCCGCGAAGAAGAGGTTCAGCAGCAGGGTCTCGACGAAGTCGTCCAGGTGGTGTCCCAGCGCGATCTTGGTCGCGCCGACCTGGGCGGCCAGGCGATACAGGACGCCGCGCCGCAGCCGTGCGCACAGCGAGCACGGCGTCGCATCGGCGTCGAGCACCTCGTCGATGACGCGGCCGATGCCCGTGTGCTCCGAGTGGAACTCCCAGCCGCGCGCGCGGCACGCTTCCGCGATGGCGGCGTGCTGGTACCCCTCGTACCCCGAGTCGACGTTGACGGCCACGAGGGAGAAGCGAATGGGCGCGCGACGGCGCAGCTCGTCCAGAATCTGGAGGAGCGCCCAGCTGTCCTTGCCGCCGGACAGGCCGACCATGACGCGATCGCCGTCCTCGAGCAGGTCGAAGTCCGTAATCGCGCGCGTGACCTTCTTCGCGAGCCGTTGTTCGAGCGGGGACCTGTACGACATGGCCGCGATCGAGTGTATCGGATTCACCGCGGGGCGCCAATCGGCGCGCCCGCTAGCGCGGCAGCCGGGACGCCGGGACGCGCAGCGCCTCCGCGATGCGCCGCAGGGTTTGCTGCACGAGGCGCGCGTTGTCCGGTCCCATGCGCAGCAACTGCTTCTGCGCGCCGGAGAGCGCCTCGAAGCGCGGGTTGTCGTACCGATAGCCCGTGGCGCCCTGGCGCCGAAGCCACGCGTCCGCGGGTGGAATCGGCGTCTCGAGCAGGTGGACGATCGCTCGCTCGGTGGCCGTGTCAAAGGACCCCAGCGGCCGGCCCAGCTCTCCATACGCCTCTTCGAAGCGCGGCTTGAGCATGACATAGGCGCGGGCGAGCCCCGCCACGTCGAGCGACACGGCGGCCTGGGCCAGCCCGTCGTAGCGCGCGAAGCTGGCCGGGGCGGCCACCTCGTGGCCGGCGACCGTCGCCACGCGGAACGGACCCCGTGGCGCGAGCACCCGGAGATGCCGGGCCGGCGTGCGGCCCTGCGAGACGTTGTCGACGACCAGCACGAAGTTCCGGATCAGCCCGTCGGTGGCCAGCCACGCCGCCAGCTCAGGCCGCGCCGAGACGGCCTTCAGGAGATCGCGCACGAACGCATCACTGGCATCGAGCGGCGGCAGTTCCACGCTCACCGACGGCGCAGCGGGCGCGGGGTCAATCCGCGCCTCGGTGGCCGCCGGGGGCGTCAGGTTGGCCGCCGGCGCCGCCTCGTCGCGGCCGAACATCCAGTACGCGCCGGCCCCGAGAAGGACAGCCCCTGCGACGCCGATCCACAGGAAGGAAGGTCCTCGTCGCTCCGCCAGCCGCCGCGGTCCATCGTCGCCCATCGGCCGATACTCGCCAAGTTCCATCTGCCGCCTCCCTCGCCACTCTAAGACGCCGGGGTCGGGCCTATTTTCACAATTTGCCATCCTTCGGGCGTCTGGCCTAGATCGCCAGCAGGCGCCGCACGGCGTCGGTCCAGGTCATCCGCGCCACCTGGGCGGCGCCCGCCTCACCCAGCCGGATGGCCTCGTTGCGGTCGGCCAGCGCTTCCGCGATGGCTGCGCCCAGCGCTTCCGGCGTGGGATCGGTCACCCATCCGTTGACGCCGTCGCGCACCAGCTCGGCCGGACCGCCGCTGTCGCGGCACGTGATGACCGCCTTGCCACTGGAGAAGGCCTCGACGGTCACGAACCCGTAGTCCTCGTTGAAGGGCGGGAACACCACGGCTCGGCACGCCGCCAGATGATCGATGAGGCCCGCCTCGTCGAGGCGTCCCACGAAGTCGACCCGGTCGTCCAGGTCGAGCTGCGATCGCAGCTTCAGGAGGCTGGGCAGCTCGGCCCCCTCGCCGGCGATGACGCACCGGATGCCGGCGGCGGCCGGTTCGGCCAGCGCGCGGAGCAGCAGATCGAACCGCTTGAGTGGCGCAAGGCGTGAGACCGCGAAGAGGTACTCGCCATAGCCGGCGCATCGGTAGGGCCGCACCGGCGGCGGCACGTGCAGCACGTCGGACGGAATGCCTCCCCACCGCGCGAGCCGGGCCTGTACCGTGCCGGAGATGACGAACAGCCGCCGGACGTTCCTGGTCAGCAGGTACCGGTCGACGGCGTGCACGACGCCGCGCCGCGCCGTTTCCTTGAGACGGTTGCCGGCGGAGAGGCGCGCGCTGAAGTGGTCCCACAGATCGTAGTACTCGCGCATCCGGTGGTTGAGCCAGCAGACGTGCCGCTCGTGCCGGACGGCGTAGGCGGGGAATCGCAGCGAGATGACCTGATCGACGTGCTTGTTCTCGTGCGCGAGACCGACGTCCGTGCACCAGGCGGCCAGGTACGCGCTCCCCTGCCGGCCAAACCGGTTCTGGGGCGTCACGACCAGCGCGGCGTCGTGGCCCTCGCGCTGCAGGGCCCCGACCAGCTCGCGCGCCATCACCAGATGTCCACCCTCCGCAAACGGGGGGCTCGCCGTCACGACGAGGATGGTCGACACGGCTACTCGTACACCGGCACCAGCCGGACGTAGACGCCGAGAAAACGGTTGTCCCGCCCGCCGTACTCGAACATGGGCACGAACCCGCGCTCGGCGCTGATCGAGATGTCGTAGATGTAGTTGGTCGGGAACTCCGGGTAGGGCTTGTACGGCAACCCGGGCGGCATGGCCACCACCACGGCGCGCCGGTCGTGCGCCGGCACCTCGACCACCTGGGTCTCGGCTCCGGTCCTGATGGTCACGCGATTCGGCACGAGACCGGTCTCCAGATGCACCTCGAGCCACTTGATGACGACGGGCCGCAGCACCTCACGGCCGTCGCTGGTCTCGGGCCGCGACGGCGCGCGAAGCAGGATGTCGGCGCGCGACGCGCCGCGCACCCAGAACGCCGTGCCTTCACGGTCGTACACGTTGTCGTCGAGGAAGTACCCGAGCATCGGCGGCGTGCCGCCGAGCGGCTGACGGGCCCGCGCGGGCTCGGTATTGACCGGCAAGTCGTTGACGAGCGAGCGCTCCGGCGGAAACCAGCGGAACGGGGCGCCCTTGGTGTGGTCAGCCGGCTTGAACGACGCGGCAAACGGGTTGAGGATGAGCTGCATCGTGAACGCACCGCCCACCCCCATCGCCACGAGTCCCGCGAGCGGGCTCCCCAGCGGCGGCGCGAGGAAGAGGAACACGGGATAGGTCCCCAGGAAGTACCGGTTGCCGACGGGCCCTCCGCCACCGGAGTAGGTGTACGGCATGTAGAGAACGAGCAGGATCGCGGACCCGACCGCCGCCGCGCACGTGAACCACTGCCAGAGGGGCCTCCCGCGCGCGATCAAGAACAGGACGAGCGCGAGGAACCCCGGGAAGTAGTAGAGCGCGAACCCCGTGTGCCGGCCGACGAAGAACGCGAAGAGATTGTGGCGAAAGACGTCGCCGACGGCATCGGCCGTTGTGAGCACCTTGAGCGGCACCTCGTTGGTGGCGCGTCCCACGCCGACGCGGTCGAAGGTATGCCACTCGGTGTAGAAGGGAAAGCCGCCGGAGCCGGCATAGAAGGTCCGGCGGTCGCCGCCCTGGTAGTTCCACTCGCCGGTGATGGCGATGTTCCAGCCGAAGAGGCCGCCGACCACGGCGGCGAACACGGCGCCGACCACGACGGCCCTGGCCCACTGCCGCCGCGCGGCGAGCGTGGCGAGGAGCGGCAGGACGAGCAGGACATGGGTCGGCTTCGAGAACGTCGCGATGCCGAGCCACAGCGCCGCCACCACGTCCGAACGGGCACCCGACAGCCACGCCGACCGCACGGGCGCCACTTCCTTGTAGAGCCAGAAGAAATACCCGAACAGGACGACGGCGGCGTTGAAGAAGTCGGGGGTCATCCACGCCATGTAGACAGGCGCGACCGACAGGAACAGGAACGCCCCGGCGAACAGGGCGGCGGCCACCGGCTCACCGCGCGCGGCGAGGAAGGCGTACGCGCACAGGAACGCGAAGGTCATCAGGACCGCGTGGAGCACCAGGAACCCGTTGGTGCCAAAGGCCCGGACGAACGGCGCTGCGGCGAGCGGAAAGATGAACGACTTCCCGAAGTACAGCCGGCCGGCATCGGGGTCTTCGGCGCTCTCGAGCGCCACGAACGGGAAGCGGCCCGACAGCCCGACGCCGGTCACGTCCCGGCCGCGTTTCAGGAACAGCCCTTCCGGTCCGGCTGGATACTCGCGCCAGACGCGCATGAGGTCTTCGCGCCGGTACTCGAAGTCGAGGTCCTCCGCAAGCGAGTACGCCAGCATGTAGTACGTCGAGCCGTCGCTGAAGAACCCGGGCGTGGCGCGCGGCACGTCCACCGTGAGCGCCCACCCGAGGAGCACCACGCCCACTGCTGCCGTTGCCGTCGCGCCGAGACGCCGCGCCTCGCCAGGTTCGCTCATCCGCGTTCGGTCAGGAATGACAGGTCCGCCTTCAGGATACCCGCCCGCCGCGTCCGGCGCGACGTCTCGTGCAGAATCTCGTAGAGTCGCTCCATCTTGCGGACGAACGCACCAATGTCGTACCGCGCGCCCGTCGCGCGCGCCGCGTCCGACAGGCGCGCTGCCAGGGCGGCGTCGGCGATGAGGCCGTTGACCGCAGCCGCCACGCGCGCGGCATCGCGCCGCGGCACCATGAGGCAGTCGACGCCGTCGGTCAGGATATCGGCCAGCCCGTCGGCGTCGCTGGCGACGATGGGCTTCCCCATCGCGAGCGCCTCGAAGGCCGTGAGCGGCGTGCCTTCCCACAGGGACGGAAAGACCACGACATCGAGCGCGGCGAGCACGGCCGCCACATCCCGCTGGAAGCCGAGAAACACCACGCGATCGCCGAGGCCCAGGTCGCGCACCTGCGCCTGGAGCGCCGGACCCAGCTCGCCCTCGCCGGCAATGTAGACGCGCGCCGCCGGATGCGCGGCCACGATCGCCGGCGCCGCCGCGATGAGGTATTCGTTGCCCTTCGACGGCATCAGCCGCGTCACGGTGCCGACAGCGACCGTGTCTGCTGCGATGCCCAGCGCCTGCCGGGCCGCCGCCACCTCGTCCGCGGATCGGCGCCGGGCGAACTCGTCGAGCGGCGCGCCCAGATACACGGTCTTCGTCCGCTCGGCGGGCATGAGCCGCGCGCGGGTCGTGAACTCGGCGGTCGATCGGGACACCGCAAGGGCGAGGTCGGTGTGCGGCGCGAGCAGTCGATCCGCCACCTTCTGAAACCACGGCGTGTCGCCGTGATTGGCGTGCTCGTGCAGAATCGACGGAACGCCCATCCGCCACGCGCACAGCCGCCCGAACGTCGTCGCGCCATAGCCGTGCATGTGCAGCACGTCGGCGTTTCGACCGCGGAGGACCTTGAGCAGCGCCGGAAAGGTCGCGGGGTCGAACCTGTGCCGCGCCAGGTACGTCACGTCGATCCCGAACTGCTCGAGGGTGTCCTCCGAGAGATCGCGCCGGCGGAGACTGATGAGCGACACGCGGAAGCGCGCCGCGTCGAAGCGCGGGATCATCCACGCGAAGAGCCGCTTGACTCCGTGCATGCGCGAGCCTTCCCACCCGAGGTGGTCGCAGATGTGGACGACGTTCAGGGGGCGGCTCACAGCAGGTTCTGCTCCCGGTACCACGCGATCGTACGGCGGATGCCCTCCACGAGATCCACCGCCGGCGCGTACCCCAGCTCGGCGCGCGCCCGGGTGATGTCGAACGCGCGGCTCTTCGTGTAGAAATCCACGCGGCGTCTGAAGAGGGGCGGCTCGACGCCGAGCGGCACGCAGACCATCTCGCACAGCAGGCCGGCCGTCCAGAACGGCCACACGGGCAGGTGCACCCGCGGCGGTCGCACGCCCAGCTCCTGCGCGATGAGCGCCGCGAGCTCGTTGAGGGTGGTGTACCGCGGGCCGGCGAGAATGTAGGTGCGTCCGGCGGCCGCCGCCACTTCGCCGCACAACCGGAAGCCCTCGACCAGGTCGTCGATGAAGGTCAGGTGATAGAACACCTCGCCCGAGCCGAGCATCGGAAACCGGCCCCGCGCGAGGCCGCGAAACAGCTTGAGAAACCGCAGGTCACCGGGCCCGTAGATGCCGATGGGCCTCGCGACGACCACCTCCAGTCCTTCGCGCTCGCCGAACGCGCGGGCAAGCCGCTCGGCCTCGAGCTTCGTCGCCTGGTAGATGTCGCCCGGATTGAACGGCGCGTCCTCGTTGGCTGGCGGCCGCGCGACGTGCCCGTGCACGCCGCCGGTGCTGCAGTGCACGACACGGCGCGCCCCCGCGTCGCGTGCGGCCTCGAGCACGTGGCGCGTGCCCTCGACGTTCGTCTCCCGGTACGCCGCGTCCTTCTGCCCGGCTTCGCGATAGGTGGCGGCGATGTGATAGACGAGCTCGACGCCGCGCGTCGCCTCGGCAACGGCCGCCGCGTCGCCCAGATCGCCAACCGCCTCCACGCAGCCCGCCCGGGCGGCATCCGTCGCCGCGAAGCGCGCGCGGCTCTGCCGCCGGACGAGGGCGCGGACCTCGTGCCCGCGCCGCGCCAGGGCGGCCGCCAGGCGTCCGCCGGTGAACCCGGTCGCGCCCGTGACCAGGATCTTCACCGGCGAGCCAGCTCCGGCGCGCCGACGTCGGGCGTGGCCGGCACCAGGCGCGCGTACGCCTCGGCGGTCCGGCGCAGGAAACGCTCGCGGCTGTACCGTTCCTCCGCCAGCGCGCGCGCGGCGGCCGCCAGACGGGCCCGCTCCGCCGGGGCGTCGATGAGCCGCGCCACCGCCTCCGCGAGCCGCGCCGGCTCCGGCGGCACCAGCGCCGCCACCTCCGGCGTCAGCACCTGCGTGTGCGTGAGCAGGTCGGTGGCGACAATCGGCCGGCCCGATCGCAGGTACGAGTAGATCTTGAGCGGCGTGTTCGTGCCGCGGATGCGCGGTGACACCAGGATGTCGCACGCCGCCACGAACGCCGGGATCTCGCGTGCAGGCTGCTGCCCGGTGAAGATGGTCACGCGGTCGGCTCCAACCCGCGCCGCGTGCGCCCGCATCGCCTCCACCTGGGCCGGCTCGCCTCCGACAACGAGGATGCGCGCGGCCGGGTGCGTGCTCGCCAGCCGCGCCGCCGCATCGACCAGCAGCTCCACGCCCTGGTAGGCCTCGAACGTCCCGGTGTAGAGCACCAGCGGCGCGTCCGCAGGCACGCCCCAGCGCTCGCGCACCGCGCCGGGCGTCAGCGATGGGGCGTCCTCGACATCGCCGCCCATCACGTTCTCGATGAGCAGCGCGCGATCGCCCGCGCCCATCCCGATCACGGTGTCCTGCAGCTCCTGGCAGATCGTGATCACCACGCGCGACCGGTGCACCATCTGGCCTTCGGCCCACTCGAACAGCCGTCGCAGCCATCCCGACCGGCTGTACTTGAAGTTGCCCAGCTGCTGCGGGAGGCTCGAGTGCATGTCGTAGAGGTGCGGCACGCCCAGCAGGCGGGCCAGCCACACGCCGACCAGGCCCATCTCCTCGTGCGAGTGAATCGCGTCGTAGCGCTCGGCGAGCACGCGGCGCGCGATGGTCAGCAGCATGAGCCCGTCGAGCACCACCTTCGTCATCGACGGCCCGATGCGTACCCTGGTCACGAACGGGGGCCGGAGCGACCGGAAGGTCCGCAGGTTCGGCAGCTCGACGTCGCGCCCGATCGGGTAGGTGACGAGATCGACGTGGTGCCCCAGCTCACCGAGCGCCTTGATTCGATGGTACTCGCTGAACGGCGTGCCCCGCGGCTCGAAGAACGGCTCGGGAGCGAGCATCAGGATGCGGAGGGCGCGAGAGGGCTCTGGCACGTGGACGCCGCGTCTCCAAACACGGCATTATATCGTGCTGATGCTCGACGGCGTCTCTCCCCGCGCGAAGTCGCTCGCGATCTTCACCCTCAAGCTGGCGGTGTCCGCGGTCATCCTCGCCCTCGTCCTGCGCGGCACCGACCTCGAACGACTGATCAGCCGGCTGGAGAGCCTCAACCCGGTGTGGCTCGTGGGGGCGATCGGCGCCTATCTGGCCATGATGGCCGTCAGCACCTGGCGTTGGCGTGTCCTCCTGCACGCCCAGCATGTCGACCTCCCCTTCCGCACGCTGTGGTCGTCGTTCTGGGTGGCCGTCTTCTTCAACAACTTCCTGCCCAGCAACATCGGCGGCGACGTCGTCCGCATCGCCGATACCGCGCGGCGGGCCGGGTCGAAGACGCTGGCAACCACCATCGTGCTCATCGATCGCGGCCTCGGCCTGGTCGCGCTCTGCTTCATCGCGTCGATCGGATCGCTGGCGGCGACGCGCAGCGGCCTGCACGTGCCCGGCGAGCGCTGGATCTGGATCGCCGGCGCCGCCGGCGCCGCCGGGCTGGCGCCCATCCTGACGGCGCCCGGACGCGCCGGCCACCTGCTCTCGCCGCTCAGGCCTCTCGAGCACCAGTGGATTCGCGAGCGCGTGGCACGCCTCGACGACGCGCTGGCGCGCTTCGGCGCGCGGCGGTCCGCGCTGGTCGAAGCCCTCGCGGGCGCCCTCGTCGTCCAGGCCGGCATCGTCGCCTTCTACCTGCTGACGGCGAGGGCCCTCGACATCCCGCTGGCGCTCGAGGCGGCCGCCATCCTCGTGCCCATCAGCCTCGTGGTGCAGATGGCCCCCATCGCCATCAACGGCTTCGGGGTTCGTGAGGCCGTGTTCATCTGGTTCTTCGCCCGTTTCGGCCTCACGGCCGAGGCGGCCGTCGCGCTGTCCCTGACCGCCGCGGGACTCATGATGGCCCTGTCCCTGCTGGGCGGGGTGGCCTTTCTCACGCGCTCCGACCGGCCTGCGACGGTGTAAAGTCCCGGGCAACCCCGCCCGATAGAACGAGGACGACCCCCGCGGAGCCTCGTGCCATGTCCAGATTCACGTTGCTGCAGCGGCGACTCGCCGCCATCGGGCTGGCGCTCCTGGCGGTGCCCGGCTGCGAGCGCCTCAAGAGCGCCAATCCCCTGAGCCCTGACGTGGCAGGTCCGATTCCAGGGGTCCAGATTACGGCCCCGAAGACCCTGGAGCCGCCCAACAACGCGCTCATCGACAATCGCTCGCAGCCCGTTCAGCTCCTCATCGAGAACGCCGGCACGTCGGGTCAGCGTCCGCTCTTCCTGCAGCTCGAGCTGGCGGCCGACGTCAACTTCCAGCAGATTCTGCACCAGGCCGATCGCCTGCCCCCCGGCGACAACGGCCGGACCACCTACCGCATGCCTTCGCCCCTCGCGGCCGGGCATACCTATTTCTGGCGGGTGCGGGCGGCAGACGGCGCCAACACGGGCCCGTACTCCGCCGCCGCGAGCTTCCACGTGCTCGAACCCGTCGTCCTCGAAACGCCGACGCCGCTCGAACCGACGGGCACGACGACGACGAACCGCCCCGTGTTCCGGGTCCGGAACGGCTCGGTCAGCGGCCCGGCGGAAGGCGTCGTCTATCGTGTCGAGCTGGCCGACCGCCCCGACCCGGCGGCCATCAGCAGCACGGCCACCGTCACACCAGGCTCGGACGGCACCACGACCTTCTCGATGGGCGACCTCGCGTGGAACACGACCTACTACTGGCGCGTGTTCTCGATGACGGGCGATGGGTCGGTCAGAAGCGCCTACTCCATGCCGGCGAGTTTCAGAACCCCTCCGGCGCCGGCCCCCACACCGTCGCCCACACCCTCGCCCACGCCGATTCCGCCGACAGCACCCGGCACGCGCACGCCCGATCCGCCACCCGGCCAGCGGCTGCCGCTGCCCAACATGTCGCACGTGGTTCAGCAGGTAGCCGCGCAGTATCCCGCGGCACTCCGGAACTCGTGCCAGGACCACGGCGGCACGTGGGAGTTCATGGACCGCCTCGTCGACACGCTGCGCACCTACGACACCCGGTGGGGCTATAACTGGAAGCGTGGCAACGTCGGCGACCCATCGCTCGACGTCGTGGCCTACCACTTCGGCTCGGGGCCGGATGAGGGCTCGATCGACGTCTACATCATCGACGTCATCGGCGGACACTGCGGGCCGAGCCCGGCGCCAAGCTGGAACGATGTGACCGAGGCGACACGGCTCGGCGGGTCGATCGGCCGGTGGACGGGGCGGGGACGGTTTTGACGGCGGCGTGGGGCGTGGAGCGTGACAGGGGGGCAACCCCGAGCCGCAGGCCCCACGCCTCGCGCTTCCCTCAGAACCTCACGCGCAGGCCGGCGCCGACCTGGAAGCCGCCGACGTCGGTGGAGACGGCGCGGTTGATGAGATCCACGTCGGTGGACGCGCCGGCGTAACGGAGGAACAGACCCGCGCCCATCGACGCGGCGTCCCCCTCAACGAACAGATAGCTGATGTCGGCGCCGATGTGACCGCCCCACGCGGTTCGCTTGCGCTCGACGCCGGTGGCCGCGGCGTTCACGCTGCTGAACGGGGCGCCGGCTTCGCTGACGGTGACCTCGCCCACGACGTCCTGGGTCAGCCGAAACGCGGTCGGGCCGGCGAAGATCCGCACGTCGAGTTTGTCCATGACGGGGAGCGAGTAGCCCACCGAGAGGTGCACGCCGAGCTCGGTGCGATCGAGCCCGTCGGCGGCGACCGCAAAGGACCGCGGGCGCGAGAAGAAGATCGGATGCGGCACGCTGCCACCAACGGCCGCGGTGCTGGACGAACTCATCCGGTGCACCCCGATGCCGACGCTGACGCGTTCCATGACGAAGTAGCCGGCCGAGAAGTCGATCAGCGCTCCCGAGTCGACGCCGTGGGTGATGGAGATCCGTTCGGTCTCGTCGAAGCGGGTCCGCTCGATGTTGTCGTTGAAATCGCCCGACGTCGGCTGATACCCGCCGTTCACGCCTATGAACCCACGCGCCGGCGCGCCCGACTGCGCGAAGGCCGTCGCCGCCATTCCCAAGACCAGGCCGCACGCGGCCAGCGCTCCTACCGTGTGTCGCATTATGTGTCTCTGCTCCGTGACATGGCTCAGCCGAAAGCCGCACGATGGTAGCATGCGTCTGCGATGGCCGGCGGGGTAATCTTCGTTGCTTTTGTTCACTTTCCGGCCGTTGCAGGATGGGCGAGCTGGGATATCATGAGCGGCCAGGTGGCCGGTAGGGCCTCTGCCCTCACCGCGACAGACGCGCCATCCGGAATGAGGACGTCGGCATGACCCGTAGTGTTTCGATCGCGTCGGTGACCGGGCTGGCTGCGATCATCGTCGCCTGCAGTGGCACACCGCAGACTCCGCTCTCTCCGTCGACCGGGATGCCGGACGGCCTCGCGAGCAGCCATGGTGCCGGGCTGAAAGCGGCGCCACCCGGAACCGTCTCCCCGTCGGGAGGCGCGACCATCGAGGGGCTGCGCCCGACGTTCAGTTGGACTCCGGCGAGTGGGCGACACGCTCAGCTGTCGGGACTCACCTACCGGCTGCTGGTGATGAACGCGGCGGGTGACCCCGTGGCGGAGCGCACGACCACGGGCACGAGCCTCGAGGCCGACAGCGATCTCGCCTACGCCACGACCTACTCCTGGCAGGTGCGCGCCGAGCTCGAGGGGCAGGCAACGGACTGGTCAGGCACGGCGACGTTCCGCACGCCGGATCCGCCGCCGCCGCCAACGCCGCCGGCCGGTGTCCTCCCTTTCGTGGTGCCCGCGTCGTGCGGCCCGCGGTCCCCGGCCACGGGGGATCGGTCGCAGTGCGCGGTTGACGTGGCGGCCGTGTCGCCCGCCTGGCCGGCGTGTCGCGCGGGCTCCGGCACCAACTGCCACCGCTACGCGCGCCATCTCGCGGCGGCGCTGGCGACGGGCGACCCCAAGTGGGGCCTCATCACCAAGAACCCCGGCGAACAGCAGTGCTCATGGGACGCGTGCGGCCGCTCAGTGTCTGGCGGCTACGGTGAGGACGTCGTCGCCTACCGTCATGGGCCCACCGACTTCGACTGGGAGGGCTGGGACGTGGTCCTCGGCGCGGGCGGGCCGGGCGCGAACGTCAACTGGACGCGGCTCTCGTCGCGGCGTCCCGGCAACAACTGGGCGCCCGTGCCGCCGTTCCCCTAGAGCCGGCACGCGCGCCTGCCGGCCGCATCTGGCGGCGGCTTCGGCACGCCCGGGGCCGCCGCCGCTTCGTGTACACTCCTGCCGGTGTCTGACGGGTCCACGTTCTACAAGTCGTTCTCCGAGAAGAAGCTCACGGCGTACGGCAGCTCGCGGCGGGGCCGCATCGAGCGGCACCGCCTGTCGCTCGTCTCACGCGTCCGCACGCCGCCGGGGAAGCTGGTCGAGATCGGACCCGGCCACGGCACGCTCGGCGAGCTGGCCGTGGAGGCCGGCTGGCAGTACACCGCCATCGAGGCAAGCCCGATCCTCATCGACGTCCTCAGGCGCAAGGGCTTGACGGTCATCGAGGCCTGGACGCCGCCGTTTCCGCTGGCTGATGACTCCGCGGACGTGATCTACGCCGACCAGGTGCTCGAGCACATGAGCGGCATCGACGCGGCGCGCCGGTTCACGGCGGAGGCCTTCCGGGCGCTGCGCCCCGGCGGCGTCTTCTTCGTGGTGGTGCCGGACTACCTCAAGGAACGCACGTTTTTCTGGGACGTGGACTACACGCACAACTTCGTGACGACCGAGCGGCGTGTCAGACAGCTCTTCAACGACAACGGGTTCGAGATCCGGCACGTCGAACGCGCCATTGGACTCGCCACCGGTGTGGCGCGCGACGCCCTGGCCGCGGCGGCGATCCTCGTCAACCTCCCCGGCGTGGACGCACTGTCGCGCCATACCCGGACCGAGGAGCTCGTGTTCAAGATTCGCAAGAACCTGTTCGAGACGCTGACGTTCGTGGCCGTCAAGCCGCCCGTGCGGTGAGCGATGTGCGCACGCTGCTGACGCGCGCCGCCGGGTCCACGCTGGCCCGGGTCCTCGTCACGGTCGGCATCCTCGCCTACCTTGCCTCCCGCATCGACATGGGCGACGCGGCGCGCGCCGTCGTGTCGGTCCGGCCCGGCCACCTGGCGGCGGTGCTGGGTCTCGTCGCGGTGGATCGCGCGGTCATGGTGCTGCGGTGGCACCTGCTCCTCCGGGCAGCCGGCACACCGATCGGCGGGGCCGAGTCGGCCCGCATCTTCCTGGTCAGCGCGTTCGTCGGGAGCTTCCTCCCGGCCGGCATCGGCGGCGACGCGGCCCGGGCCTACAGCCTGGCCGCCCGCACCGCGCAGGGCAGCGAGGCGGTCGCGTCGGTCGTGGTGGACCGGCTCCTCGGCGTGCTGTCGCTCGGGACGATTGGCGCGCTCGGGGCCGTCCTGTGGTCGCCGTCGGTGGGCGGCGTGTGGCAGAGCGTCGCGGCCGTGACGCTCGTCGTCGGTGCCTGTCTCGCCGCGTTCTGGGCGAGCCCGCTCGTCCGCGCGCTCCTGCCGGCGCGGCTGGCGCACGGTGCCGCCCTGCGCCTGCCGCTCAAGGTGGCCGACGCGGTCGGGCGATACCGCGATCGCCGAGGCGTGCTGGCCGCCGTCATGGCCTGGTCGATCGTCGTGCAGGTGCTCCGCATCGTCCAGGCGTACCTGCTGGGCCTGGGCCTCGGCATTGACGTCGCCTTCGGCTACTACCTGCTCTTCATGCCGGTGGGCCTGCTCATGCTGCTGCTCCCGGTCTCGGTGAGCGGCTTCGGCCTGCCCCAGGGCGTCATCGTCTGGCTGCTCCGCCCGGTCGGGGTGGCCGATGAGCTGTCGTTCGCGCTGTCGACGCTCATCGTGGTTACGGGCCTGGCAGGCAACCTGCCGGGCATGCTGCTGTGGCTCGGGGGCCGGCGGCCGCCGCCTCGGATCACCGGCTGAGCGACCTCCGTTTTACGGCGCCGCGGAAAACCTGTAAGATCGAGAGCGCACCTCGAATGGCTCAGGTCTACGCGGCAAGATACCTGGCGAAGGCGGCTCTCAGCGCGCCCCGCGATCTCGTGCGGGCCGCGGTGGCGAAGTACACGCCCCTTCACCCGACCGTCCTCATCTTCCATTGTACGTTCGTCTGCGACGCGCGCTGCGAGATGTGCAGCAACTGGACGCGCGGCAACCGCAAGGAGGACATGACGCTCGAGCAGATCGAGCGCGCGTTCAGCTCGAATCTCTGGAAAGACATCGAGAACGCGTCGCTCTCCGGCGGCGAGCCCACCACGCGGAACGACATGGTGGACATCTGCCGTGTGATGATCGACAAGTTCCCGAAGCTCCGCAAGCTCACGCTGAACACCACCGGGATCACCCATCACCGCGCCATCCCGATGATGACGGCGCTCGTCAAGCTGTGCCACGAGCGCGGGGTCATCTTCTCGACGCGCGTGTCGATCGACGGCGTCGGCGACATGCACGCGAGCGTGCGGAACGTGAAGAAGGCGTTCGAGAAGGCCGGCAAGACGATTGCGGCCATGCAGGAGCTGCAGAAGACCTATCCCTTCAACTTCGGGATCTCGTCGACGATCTTCTCGAAGAACCTCGAGGACGCCGACAACATCCTGGCGTGGGCGAAGAAGGAGAAACTCGACATCGTCTTCAACATGGTGCGCTTCACCGACGCCATGCTGGGCAACGGCGAGCTCGAGGGCAAGTACCGCCCTATGGGTCCCGAGGAGCAGCGGATGCGGCAGTTCTTCCTCGACCGCGTCCGGCAGGATCCGCTGCTCGACGGGCAGAACTACATCTACATGCACTACGCGGACATGATCGCCAACGGGTACCACCGGACGGCGCCGTGCCCGTTTCAGACGCAGGGCGTGATGCTCAACCCGAACGGCGACCTGTTCTTCTGCGAGAACAGCGACGTCGTGGGCAACGTCACGACCGAGGATCCCGAGGCCATCTACTTCCGCGAGGCCGCGCAGGCCCACCGGCGCGACATCCGGGACGAGAGGTGCCCGACCTGCCTGAGCCCCTGCCAGATGAACGTGGCGGCCATCAAGCAGGTCGTGCCCTACGCCCGGTTCCTGGTGCGCGCGTCCATCGAGAAGCGCCGCGTGCCGGCGCCGGCGCCGCCGCCTCAGGCCATGCCAGCCGAGGCACACACTCCGCCGGCCCCCTGAGGGCCGCCGCGCGGCCGCATGGCACGTCTCAGCGTCTTCGTGCCCGTCTACAACGAACGGGCGACGATCCTCGAACTGCTCACGCGCGTCGTGGCGGTCGACATCCCGGGCGTTTCGCTCGAGGTGCTGGTGGGCGACGACGGGTCCACCGACGGCACGCGCGATCTGCTCGCGGCATACGCCCACCCCTCGGTGAGCATCGAATTCATGCCCGCCAACGTCGGGCGGGGCGGCGTCCTCAAGCACCTCTGGCGGAAAGCCACCGGCGACCTGTACGTGCACCAGGACGCCGATCTCGAGTACGACCCCCTGGACTACCGGCGGCTCGTGGCGCCGCTCCTCGCCGGCGAGGCCGACGTCGTCTACGGCAGCCGGTTCAAGGGCACCATCCAGGGCATGCGGTTCGCAAACCGCGTGGGCAACCTCACGATGACCGCGGCCTGCTCGCTGCTCTACGGCGTCCAGCTGACGGACCTGATGACCTGTTACAAGATGTATCGCGCCGACCTGACCCGCGGCCTGTCGGTCAGGGCCAACGGCTTCGACTTCGAGGCCGAGTTCACCGCCCGGCTCGCCCAGCGCGGGGCGCGTTTCGCCGAGGTGCCGGTGAGCTTTCACGGCCGGACGTTCGAGGAGGGCAAGAAGATTCGCGCGTTCGACGCCGTTCGTGTCATGCGCGAGCTGCTGCGCTGTCGATTCACCGCGGAGGTCTCATGAGCCCTCGGTCGCGACCCATGATTGGCGTCATCCTCGCCGCGGGCCGGGGCTCGCGGATGTACCCGTTTACCGAAGACCTCCCGAAGCCGATCCTGCCCATCGGCAATCGGCCGCTCCTCGGATTCCAGCTCGAGCAAATGCGCATGCTCGGCATCGAGGACGTCTACATCGTCGTCGGCCATCTGGGCATCCGCATCGTGCACGCGCTCGGCGACGGCCGGGAGTACGGCGTGCGTCTCCACTACGTCGAGCAGCACGACACGCTCGGACTGGCCCACGCGCTCGGCATGCTCGAGCCCTATCTCGAACAGCCCTTCCTGCTCTTCCTGGGCGACATCTACTTTCGGAGCCGTGCGATGGTCCGCGCGCTCGACCGCGTCCGCGACGGCGAGGCCGCCGCGGTGCTGCTCAGCAAGGTGGAGCCGGATCCCGAGATGATCCGGCGGAACTTCGTGATTCTGGCCGACGATGGCGGACGGGTGCATCGCGTCATCGAGAAGCCGCGGCACGCGCGATCGCAGCTCAAGGGCTGCGGGCTGTATGTGTTCGACGCGCACATCTTCGACGCCATACGCCGCACGCCGCGCACGGCGCTTCGCGACGAGTACGAGATCACCGAGAGCATCCAGATCCTCATCGAGGACGGCGAGGTCGTGCGCCACGAGGCCGTCATCGACGCCGACTACAACCTGACCAGGCCCGAGGACCTGCTCGTCATCAACCTGCTCGAGCTGGAGCGGCTGGGCGTCGACTCGCTCATCGGCGCAGGCGCGCAGCTCGCGCCCGGCACCGTCGTCGAGCGAAGCGTCATCGGCCCTGGCGCGGTCATCCGCCATCCGATTGAGATCCGCGAGACGGTGATCTTCCCCGGCGTCGTCATCGACACGCCCCGCAACCTGCGGCACATGGTCATCGACTCGGCGAATGCCGTGCCCGCGTCACCCGGCGGGGTGCTGGGCGCATGACGCGTCTCGGTCACGCGCTGGTGACCGGCGGCGCGGGCTTCATCGGATCGCACCTGGCACGGGCGCTCGTCGCGGGCGGCAGCGCTGTCACGGTGCTCGACAACCTCTCCACCGGCCGGCGCGACAACGTCCCGGACGGCGCGCGGCTCATCGTAGGAGACGTCCGCTCCGATGCGGATGTCCGGTCGGCGCTCGAAGGCGTCGACGTGGTGTTCCACCTGGCCGCGCAGGTCACCATTCGCGGCAGCTTCGACCGCTGCCGCGAGGACCTCGAGACGAACCTTCTCGGTACGGTCACCCTCATCCGTGCCATCCCGAAAGGCCAGGTCCGCTGGCTCACGCTCGCCTCGTCGATGGCGGTGTACGCGGATGCCGAGACGCCCCGGCCGGTGCCGGAATCGCACCCGACACTCCCCCTCTCGCCGTACGGCGTCGGCAAGCTGGCCGCCGAACGCGTGGCCGGGCTGCTGCTGGCCGAGTTGGGCGTGCCGCTGAGCGTGGTGCGGTACTTCAATACCTACGGTCCCGGCCAGGCCTACACGCCCTACGTCGGCGTGATGACGATCTTCACCACGGAACTGCTCCGCGGCGCGCCCTTCATCCGCGTCTTCGGCGACGGCGAGCAGACGCGCGATTTCACGCACGTCGGCGACATCGTCGCGGGCACCCTGGCCACAGTCGGCCGGCCCCCCGGGACGTTCAACCTCGGCACGGGGGTCGGCACGACGGTGAACGCCCTGGCGCGGATGCTCCGAGACCGGCTCTCGCCGGCAACGGGGATCCGGCACGTGCCGGCGCATCCCGGTGAGCTTCGCTACTCGATTGCCGATATCACCCGGGCGAGGGAGGCGCTCGGGTACGCGCCCGCGCACCGGCTGTCCGACGACGTCGACGACGTCGTCGCCAGCGTGCGGGAGCGGTTGTAGCCATGATGGCCCGGGTATCACCGGGCGACGGCGTACAGCGTCACACTTGCGTTTCGAAACAGCGGCGGGAACAGGTCCGGGCGCGCGTCGAGGCGTGCCTCGATGCGATCGTAGTGCCGCCGCTCCGGTGGGCCGACGAGCAGCACGTCGATGCCCATCCGGTGGGCGACGGCCCACGCCTCCTGGGCGTTCGCCCGGTACACCCCGTCACGAACGAGCGAGCTGGCGTCTTCGTACGGCCGGAGCGGAATCATCGCAATCGGCAGCCCGGCTGCCATTCGACGACCCGCAAAGGCCGGCAGGTATCCCCAGGTGGCCGGGTTGCGGCACCAGGGCTCGACCTGGACCCGGGCGTCGGGCGGGGTGTTGGCCCTCAGCCAGTCGAGGGCTTCCACCTCCGGGTGCGTCAGCACGAGCGTCCAGGGGAAGCCCGAGGCCTCGGCTCGGTTGGACGTGTCCTGCGCGTTGTAGACGTCGATGGCGACCGTCGGGGTGGCGGCAAGGCACAGCGCGGCCGCCAGGCCCAGACCGGCCGTCCGCACCAGGCGCCCCCCGCGCGCCACCCACGCCAGCCCGATCGCCGTCAGCACCGTGAACGAGACGAAGAGCAGGTGCCCGGCGCGCCAGCCGACCCACACACCGCCCATGTCGGGCACGTCCACCAGAAAGTAGGCCGCCAGACTGACCACGACCAGCGCGACGACTGGAAGAACGTCCCGCCGCCGCTCCCGGACGACCGCGACGAGGCCGCCCATCCCGAGGATCAGCATGGGCCCGAAGCTCAGGAGCAAGGCCAGCGGCCACTGCCGGAGCGCGACGTAATTGGGGCCGAATCGCATCAGATCGGCGCCGCCCTCGACGTAGCGCAGGCCGTTCGCGAGGATGTAGGCGGCGGCCGCTGGCAACGCGCCCGAGACGGCTGCGACCGTCAGGCCGCGCCAGTCCGCAGCCGTGACGAGTCGGATCGCGTACACGACGGCCACTGCCGCGCCGAGGACGATCGCGATGAAGCTGCTGAACAGCAGCGACAGCCCGAGCAAGACGCCGGCCGCCAGCGCGACCTCGGCGCGGCCGATATCGTGGACCTGCCGGAGCAGCAGGAGCGCCGTCAGGCCCGACGCGTAGCCCATGAGGTGGTGGGGCTGGTAGAGGAGCATCCGGTGGAGCCCGTCCACCGGCATCCCGCCGAGCATCCAGCGTGTGATGGCGTCGATGTTCAGCGTGCGCAGCAGATCGAACGGCGCGTGGAGGCGCCAGAGCGCGTAGATCTGATGCACGCCCTCGTAGCTGTTGGCCAGGAACACTGCGGCCACCGCCGCGGCCACCGCGCCGGTGCTGGCCACGAAGTGGCGGACGAACACGAACAGGAAGCCCACAAACAGCAGACTCGTGCCGATCGAGTTCGCAATCAGCACCTGCTCGGCCATCAGCCGCCCGTTCCAGATGCGGAACTCGGCGGCCGACAGAAAATGCGACAGCCAGTAGTACCGCAGCGGCTCGTTGGCCAGAAACGGATTCTGCGGCGGGACATCGCCCTTGCTCACCTCCTCGACGACGGTCATGGCCCAGACGAAGTCGGCCGTGAAATAGGCGCGGTACGCGCGGCCGTCGCCCACCTCGGCCCCGATGTTGGCAAATGGCAGGAGCGTCACGAGCGGCACGAGCAGAAGGAGCAGGATGGCCGCGAGGGCGTCCCTGCGCGTGAGCCGCGGCAGCTCGGCCTCGCGCCCGACGGCGTCGATCGGCATCCACGCGAGAAGCGCCACCACGAGCGGCGGGAGCGCCAGCAGCGGCCACGACCTGAGGCCCAGCAGCCACAGGTACAGCATGAGAAACACGCAGGCGACGTAGCCGAGCATCGGACCGATGCCGAGGGCGACGGCCCTGCCACCGACGGCGTGGCGGTACACGCGGCGCGCCACGAGCCAGCCCGGCAGAGCGAACCAGACGAAGACTGCCAGCTGGACCACTCCCGGTCCCAGCGGCATGGTCCACGCGAGTTCGACGATGACGAGGGCGGCGGCCACGACCGCCGCCGCGACAATGGCAGTCCGAGGGGGCACGAGTGGCCACCAGCATAACGCAGCCAGCGGCGCCGATCGCGGACGCCCGCGCGCACATCCCCTCGCTCGACGGGCTGCGGGGCATCGCGATCCTGTTCGTGATGGTGCACCACTACACCATCATCGAGCCCGCCTCGGCCCTCGACGCCGCCGTGGTGCGCTACCTGACGGTGGGCTGGGCCGGTGTGGATCTGTTCTTCGTGCTGTCGGGCTTCCTCATCACCGGGCTCCTCTACGACGACCGCGGCGCGCCGGGCTACTTCCGGCGCTTCTACGCGCGCCGCACGCTCCGGATCTTCCCGCTGTACTACCTGGTGGTCTTCCTCTCGCTCGTCGTGCTTCCCCAGTGTCCCGACTGGTACCTGCTGCTCGTCGGCCCCGTCGATCTCGCGCCGGTGCACGAGGCGGCCTTCTGGCTCTACCTGTCGAACGTCTCGATCGCGATGCGCGAGGCGTTTCAGCACGGCATTCTCGGCGTGTCGTGGTCGCTCGCCATCGAGGAGCAGTTCTACCTCGTGTGGGCCCCCGTGGTGTGGTGGCTGGGCCGGCGCGAGCTCGTCGCGTTGTCAGTGGCGCTCATCGTTGCCGCGCCCGCGCTGCGTGCGCTGCTGCTGTACGCGGACGTGCACCACGTCGCGGTGTACGTCGCCACGCCGGCTCGCCTCGACGCCCTGGCCACCGGCGCGCTCGTCGCGCTGGTCGTACGCGGACCCGCGGGCGCGGTCCTGGGACGCTGGAGCCTGCGCGCCGCGGTGCTGCTGCTCGGCCTGGTCGTCGCCATGGTCTCGTGGGGCGACAACAACTGGTGGGATGGCGGCATCACACAGCGAGTCGGCTACACCCTCATCGCCCTCGCCGCCGGCGCGACGGTCTGCCACCTCGTCACCTCCGGAGCCAGCGGCCGCCTGGCACGGGCCCTCAGCGGCGGCGTGCTCGGAACGTTCGGCAAGTACAGCTACGCACTGTATCTGGTTCACCTGCCGGTGATGCGGATGGCGCGCGAGTTCGTCTTCGACCCGCGGCTGGCGCCCGCCGTCGGCTCGTCGCAGCTCCCGGCGCAGGCGCTGTTCTACGTGGTGGCCGGGCTGCCGGCGCTCGCACTGGGATGGGCGTCGTGGCGGTGGTTCGAGGAGCCGATTCTCCGGCTGAAGCGCCACTTCCCCTACGGGCCGAGCCGGACAGCGGGCTGACGCGCCGGGCTCACGCCCGGGTGCCGAACCCCATCAGGTGCCAGCCGAACCGGCGGACGAGCGGGCGCGGCAGCGCGTTGAACGCGCCCACGAATGCCGTGTTGAAGAGAGCCCCTTTCCAGCCCTTGTGGAGCCGCGACTTCACCGGGAACCGCTCCGGGACGATTCGAACATCGGCAAACGGGGCGAGCAACCCGCGGAACTCCTCGATAGAGAACATCCGGAGCACGGGCGCGTCCTCGTGCTCCAGCGCGACCTTCATCACCTTCGACAGCGCGTTCAGCCAGGACACCCGGTTGTAGACCATGAAGATGCCGGTCCCGCCTGGCGCGAGCACGCGGTGACACTCGCGGACAAGGCGCGCAGGGTCGCTCGTGTACTGCACCACCCCGTGTGCGTATACGACGTCGAACGACGCGTCGGCAAACGGCAGCGCCTCCCCGTTGGCGACGCGCAGCTCGTCGGGCGTGAGCCCGTGCAGGGAGAAGTTGCGCGCCGCCAGATCGATCGCGGTCTGCGACAGGTCCACGCCGGTGACGCGGGCGCCGCCCCTGGCGAAGCGCACCAGGTCGGTGCCAATGCCGCACCCGACCTCCAGCAGCCGGCGGCCCGCGAAGCCGTCGAAATCCACGAGCCGCGGCAGGTAGTGCAGCTTGTCGAACCTGTACTCGTCGAGGTCGTCGAAGAACTCACGGGTCCCGACCGGATGGTCGGTCATGTCCAGGTCGTGGATGCGGGCGTTCCAGTAGCGCTGTATCTCGTCGATCACGGGCATCTATCGTACAATGCCCCGCGGATGGAACGCGATCTCCGCCGCCTGGCGGGTCGCCGCTTCGACCTCCTCGTCATCGGCGCCGGCGTGTACGGCGCGGCAGCAGCCTGGCACGCGGCGCTGGCCGGTCTGTCGGTCGCCATCATCGACCAGGATGACTTCGGGGCGGCCACATCGGCAAACAGCCTCAAAACGCTCCACGGCGGGCTCCGCTCCCTGCAGAGCCTCGACGTCCGCCAGATGCGGCTGTTCATCCGGGAGCGCCGCCGGCTGGCGCAACTCGCGCCGCACCTGGTGCGGGTGCTGCCCTTCTGCGTCCCGACGTACCGCAATCCCGTGCGCGGCCGGCTGGCCATGCGCGTGGCGCTCGCGCTCAACGACCTCGTCTCGCGCGACCGGAACGACGACATCGACGATCCGGGGCTCCACATTCCCGGCGGCGCCATCGTCTCGCGCACGGAGTGCCTCGAGCTGAACCCGGTCATCGATCCCAAGGGGGTCACCGGCGGCGCGGTCTGGTACGACTACCAGGCGCAGAACGCCGATCGGCTCACGTTCGGGTTCATCCGCTCGGCCGTCGACGCCGGCGCGGCCGCGGCCAACTACGTCCGAGCCGACGGGTTCCTGACGGCGGACCGTCGGGTCACGGGCGTCACCGCCGAGGACCGGCTGACCGGCGAGACCCTCGAAATCCGCGCCCGCGTGGTGCTCAACGCCGGCGGGCCGTGGGCGGCGACGCTGCTCGGCCTGCTGCCCGGGGCGCCGCCAGCGCCCGCACCGCGGCTCTCGCGGGCCATGAACCTCGTCACGCGGCGCGTGACGCGCGCGCACGCCTGCGGCGGACTCGCCGGCGGGCGGTTCCTGTTTCTCGCGCCCTGGCGGAATGTCTCGATCCTGGGTACAAGCCACGATGCCCACGAGGCCGTCCCGGACGCGCTCCGCGTCAGCCGGTGGGATATCGAGGCGCTGCTGGCCGACGCGCGCGAGGCGTTTCCCCACGCCGGCCTGACGGCCGCAGACGTCCGCCTCGTCCATCGCGGATTGTTGCCGATGGTCCGCGGCGAGGGCTCCCGCGTCCGCCTCCTCCGCGAGAGCGTCATCGTCGACCACCGCCGTCAGAAACTCGGCGGCCTGATCTCGATGTTCGGCGTGCGCTACACGACCGCCTGCGACACGGCCGACCGGGCCATCGACGTCGCGTTCGCGCAGCTCGACCGCGCGCGGCCCGCGGCCCCGCCCGCGCACCTTGCGGGCGGCGGCATCGCCAACATGGCGAGCTTCCTGAATGCCGTCTACCTGCGTGACGTCGACGGCATCTCGCAGGACACGCTGGACCGACTCGCCCGGACCTACGGAACCGAATACGACCGCGTGCTGCAGATCGTCCGCGACGAACCGGAGCTCGCCGCGCCCCTCGGCGAGAGCTGTCCGGTCACCGGAGCCGAGATCGCCTACGCCGTGCGCTCGGAAGCCGCTGTCAAGCTGGGCGACGCCCTGCTGCGACGCACCGAGGCAGGCTCGGCGGGCCATCCCGGCAGCGACGCCATCGAACGGGCTGGCCAGATCATGGCCGGCGCCCTTGGCTGGGACGAGTGGACCCTCCGAAACGAGATCGGCGAGGTCGAGGCCTTCTTTCGGCAGCCGGGCTAGTGTCAACGCAGGTGCGCGCGCGCCCAGCGCTCGAACACCATCAGGGGAAAGAGCGTATGCGCGTGGTTCTCGCGGCCAGCCACATGCGCCTCCACCAGCCGCTCGACCTCCGCCGGGACGAACAGGCCACGCGCGGCGATCCGCGCCGGCGCCAGCAGCTCGCGCATCATCGGCTGGAGCTCCCGGCGCAGCCAGTTCTTCATCGGGATGCTGAAGCCCTCCTTTCGGCGCCTCAGCACCCGTTCCGGAACGACGCCCTGCAGGGCGCGCTTGAGGATCCACTTGCGCTCGCCCTGCCGGATCTTGAAGTGCCCGGGCAGGGAAAACGCCAGCTCCATGACGTCGGCGTCCAGAAAGGGCGCACGCGTTTCGAGCGACGTGGCCATGCTCATCCGGTCGACCTTCACGAGGATGTCGTCGGCCAGGTAGAGCGTCAGGTCGGCGTAGAGCTGCCGGTTGAGCGCATCGTCGGCGGAATAGCGCGCCAGCGCCTCGCGGACCGGCCGGTACACGTCCGACTCGCGGAGCGCCGCATGAAAGCCCGGCGAGTACAGGCGGCGCTTGGCGCCCGCGCCAAGGTAGGTCATCCAGCGATAGTGGCCGAGATCGGCGGGCGCCTGCGCGGCACCCTGCACGAACCGCTTGAACTTGTTGACCAGTCCCTTCTTCTGCCCGGTAGGCGGAAGCGCCGCGCCCACCGCGGCCAGGGCCGGCAGCAGCACCGCCCCTGCGCTCCCCAGCCGCGACGCCAGGGCCTGCGCCTCGTAGGCGTCGTAGCCGCCAAACAGCTCATCGCCGCCATCGCCGGAGAGGGCGACCGTGACGTGCTCCCGCGCCAGACGGGACACGAGATACGTGGGGAACAGCGACACGTCGGAAAACGGCTCGTCGAGGTGGACGACCAGCTGCTCGAAGAGGCCGACGAGATCCGGGGACACCATGCGCTCGCGGTGTTCGGTCCGGAACGCCTCCGCCACCTCGCGCGCGTACGGCAGCTCGTTGTAGCTGCCGTCGTCGAACCCGATGCTGAAGCTGCGCACGGGCTGCGACGAGGCCCGGCTCATGAAGGCGACAATCGAACTGGAGTCGATGCCACCTGAGAGAAACGCGCCGAGCGGCACGTCCGCGATGAGCTGGCGGGCGACCGCCGTGCCCAGCGCGGCGCGGATGGCCTCCACGGCCTCGCCCTCGTTCCACGGCCGCACGGCCACCGCAGACGCATCCCAGTAGCGGCGGACGGTGACGTCGCCGTCGCGGTACAGCAGGTAGTGCGCCGCGGGCAGCTTCTGGACGCCCTTGAGGACGGTCCGCGGGGCGAGCACGTACTCGTAGGTCAGGAACTGATCGAGGCCCTCCGGGTCGAGTTCGCGCGGCACCTCGGCGCGCACGAGCAGCGCCTTGACCTCCGATGCCAGAAAGAGCCCCCGCGGCGTCCGCGTCCAGTAGAGCGGCTTCTCCCCGGCCCGGTCGCGCGCCGCGAGCAGCGTCCGCGCCCGTCCGTCCCACAGCGCCAGCGCGAACATCCCCCGCAGCCGGCCGAGAAACTCCGGCCCCCACTGCTCGTAGGCATGCACGAGCACCTCGATGTCCGACTGGCTTCGGAACGCGTGGCCCAGGCTCTCCAGCTCACGGCGCAGCTCGCGGAAGTTGTAGATCTCCCCGTTCGCCACGAGCTGGATGTCCCCGCCCTCGTTGGTGAACGGCTGCTGACCTCCCGCCAGATCGATGACCGCCAGGCGCCGCATCCCGAGGCCGACGCCCGGCAGGATGACGCTGCCCTCCTCGTCGGGCCCGCGGTGCGTCAGCTGGCCCACCATACGGTCGAGCTCGTCGGCCGCAATCGGGCGACTGAGATCCGAGTCGATGATGCCGACGATGCCGCACATGGGAATCAGGTGCCCGCGTGCCCGGGGGCCCGGGTGCACAGGTGCCCGGATGCGCAGCTGCCCGGGTGCATTCAGCTTCTCCGGTCCCGCATGACCTTCGCGGGAATGCCGGCGGCGACGGCGAACTCGGGGATCTCGCCCACCACCACGGCGCCGGCGCCGATGATGGCGTCACGCCCGATGCGAGAGCCGTCGGTGACCACAACGTGGGTGCCCAGCCACACGCCGTCCCCGACGTCGATGCCGCGCGCCGTCCGCCCCTGGTAGAGCACGGGGATGTCCACGCGATCGTACAGGTGATCGCCGCCCACGAGGTACGTATAGGCCGCCATCAGGATGTGCTTGCCGACTCGCACGCGCGACGCCGAGAAAATCTCGCAGTTGAACCCGATGTTGGCGTGATCCTCGATGTCGATGTCGCCGTTCTTGCAGCTCAGAATCGTGTTCCGCCCGACGAACACCCCCGGGCCTATCGTGATGCCGCGGTTGTCGGTGCCCTTCGCGTCGAGGCAGCAGCCGTCATCGATCACGACGTTGTCGGCAATGCGGATCTTGTGCGGGTGCCGGATGGTCACGTTGACGCCGAAGACAACGCCGCGCCCGACGCTGCCCAGCACGAGCGGATACAGGCGCGACCGGAGGAACAGGCCCAACGCGCCGGGCACCCACGCGCTCAACAGCATGACGAGCTCGAACGCCACGAGGGGCCCCAGCCCCGGACGGCCGATCACGAGATCGCGATACTTCGCGACCGTCGACTTCCTCTCGTCGAACAGCTCCTGCTGAATGACGGTGATGCGCGGGTCGTGCTCGCGCGGCGCGGTCGCCATCAGTGCTCGATCGCCGCCGGTTCCGGCGTCTGCCGGACCTCCCGGATGACGTAGATGGGCTTGTTCTGCGACTCGTAATAGGTCCGCGCGAGCAGCTCCGCGAGCAGCCCGAAGGTGACGAGCTGCACGCCGATGAACACGAGCAGCACGCCGAGCAGCAGCAGCGGACGGTCGGCAATCGCCTGCCGCTCGATGAGCCGCACGTACCCCAGCCAGCCCGTGATGGCCACGCCGAGCCCGCCGGTGATGAGGCCGAGCAGCCCGAAGATCTGCAGCGGCCGGGTCGAGTAGCTGAGCAGGAACTTCACCGTCGCCAGGTCCAGCACCACACGGATCGTGCGCGACAGCCCGTACTTCGAGGCACCCGCACGCCGCGCCCGGTGGTTGACCACCACCTCGGCGATCGTCACGCCGATCTGGCTCGCGATGGCGGGCAGGAACCGGTGCATCTCGCCGTAGAGGCGGAGCGGCTTGACGACCTCCGACCGGAACACCTTCAGCGAGCAGCCGTAGTCGTGCAGCGCGACACCGGTCGCCCACGAGATGAGCTTGTTCGCGAGCATCGAGGGCACGCGCCGCGTGATGAAGGTGTCCTTGCGATCCCGGCGCCAGCCGCACACGATGTCGTAGCCCTGTTCGATGAGCTCGACCATGGCCGGGATGTCGGCCGGGTCGTTCTGAAGGTCCCCGTCGGAGGTCACGACGAGCCGGCCGCGGGCGTACGCGAAGCCGGCCGCGAAGGCCGCCGTCTGCCCGAAGTTGCGACGGAACCGGATGACCCGCAGGCGGGCGTCGCGGGCCTGCAGCGCCGCGAGCTGCTCGAAGCTGTCGTCCGTGCTCCCGTCGTCGACGATGATGAGTTCGTAGGCGCGCCCGTCGCGGGTGAGGACGTCGGTCAGCTCCTCATACAGGGGACGGATATTCGGCGACTCGTTGTGGACGGGGATGACGATGGACAGCTCGGGCGTCATCGGAACGCGTCATTATATTACGATTGGCGCGCTCCTTCGACACCTCTTCGCCAGCCCCGTCCCACGCGGGTCAGAACCGCACGCCGAAGGTGGCCACCCAGTGAAGGCCTCCGAGGTCGACCTTCGGGGCAAGGAAGTCGTCGTTCAGGTCGCCGTCGGCCTTCTGGTAGCGCACCTCGGCGCCCGCCGCGAACGATCCCATCGGCACGCGGAGGCCGAACACCGCCACGGGCCCCACCGCCGTGCCGGACGCCACGAAGGTGTCGCGGAAGATCTCGCGGCGCGGCGTCGTGAAGTCGATGAAGTCACCCGTCTCCGAGTAGCGCCAGTTGAGCACGCCGATGCCGCCGCCCACGTAGGGCTGCACGGGCGCCTCACGGCCCAGCGGCAGGATCCGCAGGGTGGCCGTGAGCGGCACGATGCGCAGCTTCAGCGACTGCTCGATCTCTGCACCACCGGGACGGGTGAACCGCGCGTAGATGGTATCGACCGTCCGGCCGGTGTACGCGACGCCGGCGCCCGCCTCGAGAAAACGGCCCAGCGGCGCCACCCACTCGAGGCCGACCGACGCACTGTTGAAATCCTCGATGTCGAACAGGAAGACGCTCCGGTTCTCGAGCAGGACGTCGTCGGCGAGACGGCCGTCCTCACCGCGGACGGTGAAGGCGCCGATCGAGACGTTGAGCAGCTGCTGCGCCGACACCGACGGTGTGACGAGCAGCAGGCCGACGAGCGCCATGGCTCCCGGCCAGATCACGTTCTTGCGCATGGACCCCCTCCATGCCGAGGCAGCGGGCATCTGCCTCTCCGGAAAGCATGGAGGATGCCAGCCGAGAGTGTCCGCTCCTAAGGACGCCGGGCGTGGAACTCCCGGACGATGGCAAGCATCTCGTCGTGGATGAGGCCGTTCGAAGCCAGGCACTGCCCGTTGGCGGGGACCCACGGTCCGCCGTCCATCGCCGTGACGCGGCCTCCCGCTTCCTGTACGAGGAGCGCGCCGGCCATGGTGTCCCACGGATGCAGCCGCTCTTCCCAGAAGCCGTCCATGCGGCCTGCCGCCACCCAGCACAAGTCGATGGCCGCCGACCCGAGCCGCCGGACCGCGCGCGCGCGGCCGACGAAGTCGCGAAAGAGCCCGACGACGCGCTCGAGCGAGGCGGGTTCGTGGACGGTGTATGGGAACCCCGTGACGAGCATGCTGTCGCCGAGCGACGTCGCGCCTGACACGCGCAGCGGCGCGCCGTTCAGCCAGGCGCCGACGCCGCGCTCGGCCGTGAACAGCTCGCGGCGATTCGGATCGTAGACGGCGCCGATCTCGGGCACGCCGTCAATCTCGAGCGCCAGCGACGCACAGAAGATCGGCAGCCCGTGCGCGTAGTTGGTGGTCCCATCGAGGGGATCGAACACCCATCGATGCGACGCGCCACGCGAGCCGCCGCCCAGCTCCTCGGCGAGCACGTCGTGATCGGGGAAGCGCTCCTCGATGAGCGCCCGGAACATCCGCTCGACCTCGAGGTCGACCTCTGTCACGAGGTCGATGGCGCCCTTCTTCTCCACGCGCACGCCGGCCCTCAGCCGCTCGATCTGGAGAGCGCCGGCGCGGAGCACGGCCTCGATAGCCGTCGCGAGCAGGCGTGGGTCGGGAGCAGGCACGAGGCGGCGGCTACTCGGGCTTCGTCACCTTCTTCACCATGTGAATCTCCATGCCCCGATCGGGCCCGCGCTGCAGGACGACCTGGTCCATGAAGTTCCGGATGAGGAAGATGCCGCGCCCGCTCGATTTCATGATGTTCTCGGGCGCCAGGGGGTCGGCGAGGGCTTCGGGATCGAAGCCCTCGCCCTCGTCGGTCACGCGGATGACGAGCTCGTCGGGCGCGTGCGAGGGAACGGGGCTGAACTCGACCACGACGCGCTTGGATTCGTCGCCCTGGTTCCCGTGCTTGATGGCGTTGATGACCGATTCCCGGACGGCCACGCCCACCCAGTGCAGCTGGTCTTCGTCGAAGCCTGCCAGCCGGCACAGGTGGTCGCCCACGACTTGAACGAAGTCCAGCATGTCGAAGGCGCTGCCGAACTCCAGGCGAACGACGTGAGTGGGGGTCATTACGCCCGGATGCGGGCTCCCCGGACCGCGCGTGGCATGTGGGGAGCTAGTATAGTGAAATCATGCGTGTCGCGCACGGGGTGACGGTGCATCCCGCCAGCCGCGTGCGGGGGTGCCTGCGCGTCCCCGGCGACAAGTCCATCTCCCATCGCTACGCCCTGCTGGCGGCGCTGGCCGACGGACGCTCCACCATTGCGAACTACGCGCCAGGGGCCGACTGCGCCTCGACGCTGGCGTGCCTGGCGGCGCTCGGCGTCGCCGTCACGCGCCAGGCGGACGCCGCCGGCGCGGCGCCGCGCGTCGCCATCGAGGGCCGGGGCCTGCGCGGCCTGGCTCCCACGGCCGAGCCGCTCGACTGCGGCAACTCGGGCACGACCATGCGCATGCTGGCGGGCGTCCTCGCCGCGCATCCCTTTCCGTCGCGCCTCGTAGGCGACCCGTCGCTCTCGCGCCGCCCCATGCGGCGCGTCGTCGAGCCGCTCGCGCGGATGGGAGCGCGGCTCGAGACCGGCGACGGCGGCCGCCCCCCACTCGTGGTGCACGGGGCCGACCTCCAGGGCATCGACTTCCAGCCCGATGTCGCGAGCGCGCAGGTCAAGAGCGCGGTCCTGCTCGCGGGTCTGCAGGCGCGCGGGCGGACGTCGGTGACCGAGCCGGCGCATACGCGAGATCATACGGAGCGGGCCTTGCGCGCGTTCGGCGCCGACGTCCGCGCGGTGGGTAGCCGCATCGAGATCGTCGGAGGGCAGCGCCTTCGCCCGCTCGATCTGACCGTGCCGGGCGACATCTCCTCGGCCGCCTTCCCGGCGGCGGCGGCGGCGGCGCTGCCGGGCTCTGACGTGCGGCTCGAGGGCGTCGGGCTCAACCCGTCGCGCATGGCCATCGTCGACGTCCTCCGGCGCTTTGGCGCCGAGGTCCTCGTCGAGGCGGGCCTGGAGAGCCACGGGGAGCCCGCCGGTGCGCTCGTCGTTCGCCATGGCGGACGCCGCGATGTCGAGATTGTGCCCGCGGAAGTGCCCGGCCTCATCGACGAGCTCCCCGTGCTCGCCGCGCTCGCGACCTTCGGGGGGGCACTCCGGGTCACCGGTGCCGGCGAGCTGCGGGTCAAGGAGAGCGATCGCATCGCCGCGCTCGTCGAGGGCCTGCGGGCGATGGGGGCCGACTGCGACGAGTTCCCGGACGGATTCCACGTCCGCGGCGGGCGGCCCCTCACCGGCGGGACCGTGCACGCACGCGGCGATCACCGACTGGCGATGGCCTTCGCGGTCGCCGCGCTCGGCGCGGCAGGACCCACTCATATCGAGGGCGCCGAGGCCGTGGCGGTGTCGTATCCATCCTTCTTCGTCGATCTCGACCAGCTTCGCGCGTGAGGGCCGACAAGGTATACCTCATCGGGTTCATGGGCGCCGGCAAGTCGAGCGTCGCGCGCGCGCTCGCGCGCCGCCTCGACTGGCGCGTCGAGGACATCGACGATCGCATCGAGCGCCGCGAGCGCCGCGACATCCCGACGATTTTCCGGGCGGAGGGCGAGGCGTACTTCCGGGCGCTCGAACGCGACGAGCTGCTCCGCCTGCTCCCGGACCGAGGCGTCGTCGTGGCGACCGGCGGCGGCACGCCGGTCGACCCGGCCAACCGCGAGCTGATGCGGCGCGATGGGGCTGTCATCTGGCTGGATGTGGCGTTTCCAACGGTGCTCGAGCGCGTGCCGCAGGACGGGCGGCGCCCGCTCGCGGCCGACCGCCCGGAAATGGAACAGCTTTATAATCAGCGACTCGCCGCCTACGCCCAGGCCCATCTGCGCGTGGACGCGAACCGTCGGTCGGTGGAAGACCTCGTGGATCAGATCGTCGAGTGGCTGGGGACCTGATGCGCTACCTGGTGATCAGCGACATACACGCCAACCTGGAAGCGCTCGACACGGTGCTCGCCGCCGCGGAGAGCCTCGCACACGACCGGCTGCTGGTGCTTGGCGATCTGGTCGGCTACGGCGCCGACCCGAACGCCGTCATCGACCGGGTTCGGGCACTGGCCCCCCACGCCGTCATCCGCGGCAATCACGACAAGGTCGGGTCGGGGATCGAGACGCCGGAGGGCTTCAACGCCGTCGCGCGCAGCGCCATCCGCTGGACCTACGACGCGCTCTCCGCCGACAACCGTTCGTGGCTGGCCGCGCTCCCGAAGGGGCCGGTTGCGGTGGATGCCCTCATCGAGATCTGTCACGGCACGCCCTTCGATGAGGACGCCTACGTCTTCGACGACCTCGACGCCCTCCGCGCGATCCACGCCGCCGGCCGGCCGCTCTGCCTCTTCGGCCACACGCACGTGCAGGTCGGATACCGCCTGGAGCACGACGAGTTCTCGCTGACGACCACGCCAGACACGCGCCCGCTGCCGATAGGCCTGGCGTCGGGCGCGCGCCACCTGCTCAACCCCGGATCGGTCGGGCAGCCGCGCGACGGCGACGCCCGCGCCGCGTTCGCGCTGGTGGACACCGACCGCGCGGAGGCCATCGTCTACCGCATCGAGTACCCGATCGCGCGCGCACAGGCCAAGATCGTCGAGGCGGGGCTGCCCGAGGTGCTGGCGGCGCGGCTGGCACTGGGCCGGTAGCCGGGCTTCAGGCTTCAGGCTTCGGGCGGCGGGCTTCGGGCGTCAGGTCGCTGGCTCCAGGCTCTGGGCGTCAGGCTCTGGGCTCTGGGCTCTTAATTAGGCTTTGGGCTCTGAGCCCTCCGTGCGGGCGGCGTCGCGCTTCTTCCGCGCCTCGCGGCGCTGCAGCTCGGCGGCATAGGCGTCGCGTGCGGCGCGCGAGCCGAGTACCCAGCCGATCACCACGCCGACGAGCGCCGTCACGGGGATGTAGATGAAGTGCCCGGCGGTGATCTCGCCCATCAGTTGTCCTTGTGCTCGAGCGCCCGCAGGTCGGCCTCGACCCGGTCGAGCCGCTTCACCAGGCTGATGACGTAGACGAGCACCGCCACCCAGACGAAGGCATAGGCCGCGATCACCATCGGGGCGGCCGGCAGCTGCTCCTCGGGCGGGATCTCGCTGAGCGGCACGAACTCGTCCTGCGGCTGTGGCTGGGCCGCGGACGCGCTGTGCAGGGGCATGGCGCCGGAGAGCGCCAGCAGGATGACGAATGCACGGATGAGTCGCATCAGTCCTCTTCAGCAGCCAGGTACAGAGACTCGACCCGGGCTCGCTGCTCCTCGAGCTGGACGCGCATCGCGAGCAGGGCGAGCGCCAGCAGTAGAAACGCCGTGAAGCACAGCCAGAGCGGCCACGCCATGGGCGGCACGAGATTGGGGATCACGGTCGTCTTCGGGTGAAGCGTGCGCCAGACGTTGACCGAGATGTAGACGAACGGCACGTTCGCCATGCCGAAGAGCGCCATGCCCGCGGCGAGCTTCTCGGCGCCCGGACCGCCGAAGCGCCGCAGCAGCAGGTACGCCACGAAGATCATGTACAGCATCAGGCTTGACGTCAGCCGTGGCTCCCACTCCCACCACACGCCCCACGCCTTGCGCCCCCAGAGAGGCCCTGTGACCATGGCCATGGATCCGAAGAGCACGACGAGCTCCGCGGTCGCGAGGGCCCACCAGTCGGCCGCCTGCTTCTTGCCGAAGAGAAACACCGCGCTCAGCACGCCGCACGTGATGGCGAGCAGCAGCATGAGGATGGCAGCCGGGACGTGGAAGTAGAAGATCTTCTGCACGAGGCCCATCGTCGCCTCGTACGGCGCGCGGTGAATGATGATGGGCGCCGCGACGAAGAGGACCATCGACAGGCCGAGCACAGGGACGACGGCTTTACGCAGCATCGGGGACCTACTCCGTCATCAACGGTTCGAACGTCCAGAGCGAGAGCGTGACGAACACGACATCGAAGAAGACCAGCAGCGCAATCCAGAACAGCGCCATGTCCGGGTTGGGTTCCGGCTGAAAGAGCGCCGCCGTCCCGCGGACGCCTGCAATGATGACCGGAACCGTGATGGGATACAACAGGATCGGGAGCATGACGTCGCGGCTGCGCGCCCGAATCAGCATCGCGGCGAAGAGCGTGCCGACCGCGGCGTAGCCGAGAGTGCCGGTCACCAGCAGCCCCGCGAGCAGCACCGGGTACGCCAGCACGGGCGCCTGGAACAGCAGGCCCACGAGCGGCACGAGCACCGCCTCGGTGAGCGCCATCAGCAGCAGGATGCCGACGAGCTTGCCCACGTACAGCGCCGGGCGATCGGCCGGCGCCAGCAGCAGCGCACGCAGCGTCTCGGCATGCCGCTCGCGCTCGAAGGTCCGCCCGAGGGCCAGCGTGCCCGAGAAGGCGATCGACACCCACAGGATGCCGGCGGCCGCGTCGTCGAGCGCCCGGCCCTCCTCCACGAAGGCGAAGGCGAATACAAGCACGCACGCCACGGCGAAGAAGAGTGTCGTGTAGATCAGCTCGCGGCTCCGCACTTCGACCGTGAGATCCTTGCGCACGACGAGCAGGGCGACGCGCAGGAAGCCGTTCATGAGGTCTGCATGACGCGCCGGTACCGCTCGCGCAGCCCCGCGCTGCCATCCGTGGTCTCGACCAGACGCCCGCTCCGGAGGTACAGGACGCGCGTGAGCAGCCCGTCGACGACGTCGAGGTCGTGCGTCGCCACGAGGACGAGGCACCCCTCGGCCTGCAGACCGCGCAGGCGCGCGACCAGCGCGGCGGCCGACGCCTGGTCCAGCCCCGTGAACGGCTCGTCGAGCAGCAGCAGGCGCGGCGCGTGCAGCAGCGCCCGTTCGAGCGCCAGCCGCTGGCGCATGCCCCGGGAGAACCCCTGCACCTGATCGTCGGCCCGCTCGACGAGCCCCGCCATCGCCAGGCCTCGGCCGACGGCTCCATCGGCGTCCGCCAGCCCGTAGAGCCGCGCGAAGAACCGCAGGTTCTCGCGCGCGGTGAGCTCGGGATACAGGTAGAGGTCGTGTCCGAGCAGTCCGAGCCGCGCGCGGAGGGCCGCGCCCACCTCGCTCGATCGGCGTCCGCCGTACTCGACATGTCCGCTGGACGGCGCGACGAGCGTGGCCAGGATTGACAGCAGCGTCGACTTGCCCGCACCGTTCGGGCCGAGCAGGCCCACGATGTCGCCGGCGCGGCACTCGAAGGACACGCGGGCCAGCGCCTTCCGCCGCCCGTAGTGGCGGCTCACGTCCACGGCGGTGACGGCGGTGAAGTCGAGGCTCACGCGGCGACGCTCTCGCCGCCTCCAGCCGGCGACCGGTCGAGCTCGCTCAGCACCCGCTCGAGCTGGGCGACCACGCCCTGGCGTTTCGCGAGGTACCGCGCCTCGTCAATCCGACCCGCCCTGAGCTGCTGCTCGAGATCGACGAGCTCGCCGTAGAGCTTCTCGCGGCGCGCCGCGAGCGTCGCGTCGTGTCGCGTGGCCGCCGGGCGGCCCGTGAACGCGAACCACGCGCCTGCCAGCAGAATGAGCGCCGCGAGCGCCAGGCCCGTGTCGCGGATGAGCGTGGTACGCGCCGGCATCCCGGTGATGCGAACCACCATCGTGTCCCCGGGGTTCAGCCGCCCGCCGGTGCCCATGATGAACGGCGTGCCGCCAGCCTCGGCGTCGCTGTGCGCCTCGAACTGCGGCGATTCCATGTGGAGTGATCCGAGCTTCTGGACCGCCACGAAGAGCCGCTCCATCGCCACCGGCCAGGTCTGCCGGACCTCGAGCTCGGTCCCGCGCCACGGCAGCCGGAAGCCGACCTGCACGGGCGTCGTCCCGGGCGGAAACGGTCCGTTGATGAGAATCCGCGGGCCGCTCACCGACGCCAGCGGCGACGAGCCCTGCATGGTCCCCACGTTCCGGGCGCCCGTCGGCAGGTCGATGACGATCGGGCCGCCGGTGTCGATCGGAGTTCGCGCCGCGTTCACCACGTCCAGGAGATAGAACACCGACAGCTCGTCGTCCTGGAATTCCATGATGATGCGCGTCTCGCCGCCGAGCGTCACGACGCCCGCGCGCGCCGGCTCGCTGGCCGCGGCCGCGCGCGCCGCCTGATCGCGCGCCGCAGCGGCCGCCGCGCCGGCGACGAGCGCCACCCGCACACCGCCCTTCGCCGGCACATCGAACTCCTGCGAGCGGAGCGTCTCGCCGTCGATCTCAGCCTCCGCGTACACCACCGTGCCGATCGGGAGCCCGCTGAACTGGGCGCGGCCCTGGGCGTCGGTCGTCTCGGTGCGCTCGATCCGGGCGCCCTTGAGCGCCACGGCGTGGTTCGGGATGTTGTTGCCCATCCGCTCGCGGACGAGCCGAACCGACACGGCGCCGTCCGGCAGCTCCGGCGCCCCCAGCGGAATGCCTGACATCTGACCCGCGTCGGGCATGGCGCCGCCCGGCGCCTGGGCGAACGTCGGCTGAGCGGCCCAGAAACCGGCGGCAATGACGATGAGTGCGGCGCGCATGGACAACCTTCTCGCTAGGCGAGCTTGCTGCCGCAGTTCTTGCAGAACCGGGCATCGGCGTCGTTGCCGACCCCGCACGACGCGCACACCCCTGCGGCGGCCGGCGCGGGGTCGGTGTCGATGGCTGCCGTGCCGCCTCCCGTGCCGGCGTCGGCCGGCCGGGCGGGCTTGCGGCCCAACCGCACCTCGAGCTCGCGATCGATGACGGTGCGGTAGCCGCCGCCCGCGTCGAGCTGCTGGATGAGGCCGATGGCGCGCGCGCGGAGCCGATCGCGGACATCCTGGAAGTCGGCGTCGGCGATCTTGCCCATCGCGTGATCGAACTCCAGCTCCTTGATCGCGCGGAGCGCGAGCGTCTTCTCCCGCTCCAGCGCCGCCCGCGTGCGGCCCTGAATGAGCTTCGGCGCGTGCGTGGCGTCCGGCGACACGAGCGGCACGAGCGTCTCGTACGCGCCGATCGCCACGAGCGACCCGGCCAGCACCGTGAGGCTCAGCGTCACGATGCCTGCGGGCGACTGCCCCGTCGCCACGATGACCGTGGCCGTTGCGCCGAACATGCCGGCGAGGACGAAGAACTGCCAGGGCTTGAACGCCGTCGTCTCCGCGGGGCCCGGCGCCGCGGCCGTCCTGGCGGCCACCGCCTTAGTCGAGGTCGCGGAGCTCATCGTCCAGCCTCTCGTTCAGGCCGCTGTCGGCCACCGGCGCGGCCGCCTCACCGTCCTCGTGGCGCCGACGCGACCAGCGCACCGCCGCCGCGCCGACCAGGAGAATCCCCGTCGCGCCGAGGCCGTATGGCACGAGCCACGCGTAGCGGCCGATGCCGCTCATCGGCTCGGCAAGCACGTGCTGGCCGGCCTGCTGCGTCACGAAGTACTGCAGGATGGCCTCCTCCGACATGCCCTTCGCGAGCAGGCCGTCCACTTCCTGGCGCACGCCCGCGCAGTGGCCGCACGTGCACTCGTCCACCGGCAGCTTCGAACACCCGCCACACCAGCACGCCAGCTTCTTGGTGACGGCCCGCTCGGCGGGATTGCGCTGCACGACGATGCCCGCGCTCGGCGCGTCGACGTGCTGCGCCTGGGCGGCGCCCGGCGAGAGTGCCAGTCCGAGCGCCAGCATCGCCGCCGTGGCGCCCGCGGGCAGCTTCGCCGCCGCAAAGGAGAACACCGTCTCGGGGAGCAGTGCGATGCCGGTGCCGATCGCCATGATGCCGAAGCCGACCCACACCCAGTTGACGAGCGGGTTGATGTGCACTTCCATGCTCGCCGACTGCTCCTGCATTTCGAACGCCGGCATCACGAGGTAGAGATCCTCGTTGATCGACCGGCGGATGGCTACTTCGGTCGTCGGCTCCTCCTCGTGCTTGCGGAAGAACCACTTGGCGGGGTGCATCTGGCCCAGCACCGCGCCGGACGAGTCCTTGATGGTGACGTGCGCCGTCACCATCTGCTTCTGCCCGTCGTCGGTGACGCGGAGCGCATCCATGTGCAGCGTGTAGGCGCCGACGGTGGCTTCCTGCCCGGGCTTGAGCAGCACCTGCTGATCGACGCTGAATCCCTCGCCCGCGAAGCCGAGAAACATCAGCACGATGCCCAGGTGCACGATGTAGCCGCCGTAGCGCCGCTTGTTGCGTCCGACGAGGCCGACCATGGCGGTCACGAGATCCGTGCCGGTCGTGTCGCGCCGCACCTGCGCCCCGCGGATGAATTCCTGGGCGATGGTCCCGAAGACGAAGCCGCAGAGGGCGAAGCACAGGCCCGAAACCCACACCCGCACGCCCATCGCGACCAGCGCGCCGCTGACGGCCAGCGCCAGCACGGTCGGCCAGAGGAACTGCGACTGCAGGTTGCTCGCGGTCGACTTCTTCCAGGCGAGCAGCGGTCCCACGCCCGTCAGGAACAGCAGCATCAGCCCGATGGGCGTCATCCATTTGTTGAAGAACGGCGGCCCCACGGTCAGGCGCTCGCCGGCCACTGCCTCGCTCAGCGTCGGGAACATCGTCGCGAACAGGATGAAGAACGCGGCGAAGAGCAGGATCCAGTTGTTCAGCATGAACGCCGCTTCACGCGACATCCAGGAGTCCAGTTCGTGGCGCGCCTTCAGCATGGGCATGCGGTAGATCACCCAGCCGAAACCGAAGAGCGCCACGCCCACCATGAACATGACGAAGAGCCGCGCCAGCTCCGGATCGTCGCCGAAGGCGTGCACCGACTGGACGACCCCGGACCGCGTCATGAACGTGCCGAAAATCGTCAGGAGGAACGTCAGGATGACGAGCGTCACGTTCCAGACGCGCAGCATCCCACGCCGCTCCTGCACGATCACCGAGTGCAGGAACGCCGTGGCGGTGAACCAGGGCAGCAGGCCCGCGTTCTCCACCGGATCCCAGCCCCAGTAGCCGCCCCAGCCGAGCTCTTCGTAGGCCCAGATCATGCCGAGCACGAGGCCGAGCGACAGGAAGAACCACGAGAACATCGTCCACCGCCGCACGGCCCGCAGCCACGAGTCGTCGAGCTGCCCGGTGATGAGCGCGGCCATGCCGAACGCGAACGGGATGGTCAGGCCCACGAAGCCCAGGTACATCGTGGGCGGGTGGATGGCCATGTAGAAATTCTGCAGCAGCGGGTTGAGGCCGCGGCCGTCCGCCGGCGTCTGCGTGATGAACGTGTCGAACGGGTTGTTGTGGATGATCATCAGGAACAGGAAGAACATCTCCACAACGGCCGTCACGGCCACGACGTAGGGGATCAGCTCGCGGTGCCGCTCGCGGTTCACCGACACCGCCACCGTGCCGAACACCGACAGCAGGAACGCCCAGAACAGGACCGAGCCGTCGAGCCCTCCCCAGTAGGACGTGATCTTGTAGAAGAGCGGCTGCACGCTGTCCGAGTACCGCTGCACGTACTTGATCGAGTAGTCGCCCACCACGAACGCATGGACGATCACCCCGGAGGCGACCGTCAGCAGCGCCGTCACCGTGTGAAAGGCGCCAATGCCGCTCTCCACGAGCCGGTGGCTGTGGCGGCGTGCGCCGGCCACGCAGGCCGCTGCCGCATACGCCGCGACGATGAACGAGAGCAGGAGGAGGAACGCGCCAAGTGAGGCCATAGGTCTGGTCTGCTAGTGAAAAAGGGGTCGGAAGTGCGTCTCCCGACCCCTTCGAACGGCTGCCCGCGTGAGAGACGTCCTAGTACGCGCCGGTCGTGCTGCCGCCCGGCTTGGCTTCGTACTTCGACGGGCATTTCGCCATGACGCCGTTCGGCGCCACGCTGAAGCCGTCCGACGAGAGCATGCCCTTCAGCACGACTTCCGCCTCGTCCTTGAAGGTGTCGGGCACGATGCCGGTGTAGGTCGCGTCGACGACCTTCCCGTTGCTCTGCACCTGGAAGCGATACTCGAGGCTGTTCTTCTTGCGGAAAATCGAGTTCGGCACGACGTAGCCGTGCAGCTGGAGTTTCTTCCCGTACCACTCGTCGGGCTGCACCATCACTTCGTCGACGTGCTTGTAGTACTCCGTTCCTTCCCGAAGGGTCGAGTACAGCAACCCGCTGAACGCGAGGACGAGCACGAGGCTCGTGAGGCCGACCTTCACCGCTTTGTGCTTCATGGTCAATGACTTCCGCGAATCTGGACGCCGTTCCGACCTCCAGAATACCCCCGCCGGTACCGCCGGTCAACCAAACCCGAGCAAGATCCGCTCCCACTCCCAGAAAAGGTGCCTGGCACCTTTTCTGGGCCCATTTTTCCGGCCGATTCGCTCCAGATCCCCCAAACCCGCTGAGCTCGCCAAAAGGTGCCAGGCACCTTTTGACGCCGGGAATCCGGCGGTCTCAGCGCAGCAGGCGGTAGACGACGGCCACCGGCAGGCCGACGACGTTCGTGTACGACCCGTCGATGCGCTCGACGTAGCGCGAGGCGAGCCCCTGGATGGCGTAGGCACCGGCCTTGTCCATGGGCTCGCCCGTCGCGACATACGCCTCGATCTCGGCCCGGGTCATCGGCGCGAACCACACCCGCGTGCGGGCCACCTCCGCCACGCGCTCGCCGCCCGCCGCCAGCAGACACACGCCGGTGAGCACGTCGTGGCCCCGTCCCGAGAGCCGGCCGAGCATGGCGGCCGCCTCGGACGCGTCCACGGGCTTGCCGAGGATCTCGTCATCGACCACCACCACCGTGTCGGCGCCCAGCACAGGCCCTCGGCCGAGCCGCGCGTGAACCACTGCGGCCTTCTCCGCCGCCAGCCGCGCGACGTGCCGCTCCGGCGATTCGCCGGGCAGGACGCGCTCGTCCACGTCGGCCGCCGCCATCTCAAAGGGGATGCCCGCCGCCGCCAGCAGCTCGGCGCGGCGCGGCGATCGGGACGCCAGGATCAGCATGGCCCAGATGCTAAGCTGAACGCGTGCTTCCCGCCCACTCCGCCGTGCCGGCGGTCCTCTCCGAGATTCTCCGCAAGGCGCCTCTCACGCCCGAGAAGGTGGCCTTCGCGTGGCGCACCGCTGTCGGCCCGGTCGTCGATCGCGCCTCCCGCGTGCGACTGCTCGACGACGGGACGCTGGAGGTGGCGTGCGACGACCCGCAATGGGCGCGGGAGATCACCCGTTCGCGCCGGCTCATCCTGGCGCGCCTCGCGCCGCTGCTCGGCGACGGCACCGTCGCCCGCCTGCGCACGCGCGGGCCCGAGCGGCCGTCCCCTGCGGGTCGGCTCTGATACACTCGTCTCCTGCGTTTGCCTTCATCCTTCAGCCGAGTGCCGTCATGCGAGAAGCCGTCATCGTTTCAGCCGTCCGGATTCCTACCGGCAAGTTCCTCGGTGCACTCAAGGACTTCACCGCGCCCCAGCTCGGTGCCCTCGTCGTCAGGGAGGCGGTCAGCCGCGCGGGCATCGATCCGGCGAGCGTCGACGAGTGCATCATGGGCAACGTCGTGTCGGCGGGCGAAGGCCAGGCGCCGGCGCGCCAGGCCGCACTCCATGGCGGCCTCGCCAGCCACGTCGCGGCGCTCACCATCAACAAGGTCTGCGGCTCCGGCCTCAAGGCCGTGATGCTCGCGCACCAGGGCATCCGCACGGGCGACATCGACATCGCCGTCGCGGGTGGCATGGAGTCGATGAGCAACTGCCCGTACCTTCTGCCGCGGGTGCGCGAGGGCCTGCGGATGGGCCACGGCCAGGTCACCGATTCGATGATTCACGACGGGCTGTGGTGCCCATTCGAGAACTGGCACATGGGCAACGCCGGAGAGACCATCGCCGAGCGGTATAAGGTCTCGCGCGAGGAGATGGACGCGTACGCAGCCGCGAGCCATCAGCGGGCGGCGGCGGCGCAGGCCGAGGGCGCCTTTGCCGACGAGCTGCTGCCGGTGTCGATCCCGCAGCGGAAGGGCGACCCGATCATCTTCGCCGCCGACGAATCGGTCCGCGCCGACACGACGCCCGCGGCTCTCCGCGCGCTGAAGCCGGCATTCAAGAAGGACGGCACCGTGACGGCCGGCAACGCTCCGCCGGTCAACGACGGCGCGGCAGCGCTGGTCGTGATGGCCGACGATCGCGCGAAGGCGATCGGCGCCACACCCGTGGCGCGCATCGTCGCGCAGGCCACGAGCGGCCTCGAGCCGAAGATGCTGCTGATGACGCCGGTCGACGCCACCCGCAAGGTGCTGGCAAAGGCCGGCTGGTCCATCGGCGACGTGGATCTCTTCGAGCTGAACGAAGCCTTCGCCGTGCAGGCGGTGGCGGTCATCCGCGAGCTGGAGCTCGACCCGGCGCGAGTCAACGTCCACGGCGGGGCCGTCGCGCTGGGGCATCCGATTGGCGCCTCGGGCGCCCGGATTCTCACGACCCTGCTCTACGCGCTCAAGCGGCATGGCGGCCGGCGCGGCATTGCCACGCTCTGCCTCGGCGGCGGGAACGGCGTCGCACTGGCCGTCGAACGGGTCTGAGTCGCGGCGGCGATGACCCGAACCCGGGTGTGGGCGCTCGCGGCGGCCCTCCTCACCGCCACGCCGGCCGCGGGCCAGACGCCGGCCGACTGGTCCGCGGTCCCGCGCGCGGAGCGCGTACGCCGCCTCCGCCAGCGGTCATGGGACGTGACAGCACGCCACACGTCCGCGCCGATCAGCGTGGACGGCCGCCTCGACGAGGACGACTGGCGCGCCGCCGCCCCCGTCGCGGACTTCTACCAGACCGGGCGCAACGAGGGCCTGCCGGCCAGCGAACGCACCGAGGTGCGCGTCCTTTACGACGCGGAGCGGATCTACATCGGCTTTCGGGCCTGGGACAGCGAGCCCGATCGGATGCGCATTCGCTCGGTGTTCCGCGACGAGAGCGGCGGCGCCGACGAGCTGGTCGCTGTGATGCTCGACGCCTATCACGGGCACCGCGGCGCCATCCAGTTCGTCACCAACGCCAACGGCCTGATGGAAGACCTCCTGCAGACCGGCGAGAGCACCACCACGCGCAACCACGACTGGGACACGGTCTGGGCCTCGCAGGGACGCGTGCTGGCCGACGGCTACGAGGTGGAGATGGCGGTGCCGTTCACCTCGTTGCGGTTCGAGCTGCCGCGCGAGGGCGGCGACATCGTGTTCGGCATCGGCTTCAAGCGCAACATCCCGCGGCGCAACGAGGAATCGGTCTGGCCGTTCGTGCCGAACGATTCCAGCTGGTACCGGCCGGCCGAGCTGGGGCATCTCCGCGGGTTGTCGGGCGTCCGGCCCGGCCGCAGCATCGAACTCCGGCCGTACCTGCTTGGCACGGCGCTGTCAGACATCGCGCTCCAACGGCCGACCCAGCTCGCGCGCGACGCCGGCGTCGACGGCAAGTGGGGCGTCACGACCGGCCTGACCGCCGACTTCACCCTCAACACCGACTTCGCGCAGGAAGAGGCGGACATCCAGCAGGTCAACCTGACGCGGTTCTCGCTGTTCTTCCCCGAGAAGCGGCAGTTCTTCCTCGAGGGCCAGCAGGCGTTCCGCTTCGGCGTGCCGCGCGAGGCCGATCTCATCTTCACACGCCGTATCGGCCTGTCGGCCGAGGGCACGCCGCTCCCGTTGCTGGGCGGCGCGCGGCTGTCGGGACGACAGGGCCGTACCGGCCTGGGCGCCATGAGCCTCCAGGTCGGCGATCCCGGCGGCGGCGACTCGCGCAACTACACGGTGGTCCGCGTCAAACAGGACGTTCTGACGCGGTCGAGCGTCGGCGCCGTGTTCACGAACGTCCAGGGCGCCGGCTCGTTCAACCGCGTCGTCGGCGCCGACGCCAGCCTCTACATCCACCGGTTGTGGTTCTTCGACGGATGGGCCGCGCGTGTGAATCAGGACGGCGCGGCCTCGAGCGCCGCCGTTTACGCCCGCAGCGCGTACGAGGCCGACCGGCGCGCCTTGAGCTACACGTTTCTCGGCATCGGCGATGGGTTCGCGCCGGAGGTCGGTTATGTGCGTCGGCCTGACAGCCGGCAGCACACGCTCGCCGCCCGATGGAGTCCCAGGCCCACGTCGGACGCGGTGCGCCAGTACCACTTGACCGGCCGCCTCGGCTACATCACCGACGGCCGCGGGCTGCCGGAGACGCGCCACCGCGAAGGCGGGCTGCGGGCCGACTTCGAGTCGGGCGATGCCGTCAGCCTGGTGTTCACCAACAACCTCGAGCGGCTCGTCCGGCCGTTTCCGCTCCGCCGTGGCGTCACGATTGCGCCGGGCGCGTACCGGTTCAACGAGATCGAGGCCAAGTTCGACTCCTTCCGCCGCCGGCATCTGCAGCTCGACGCGACGTACACGGCGGGCGGCTTCTTCGGCGGGCATCGCGACGCGCTGCTCCTCGCGTTCAACTGGCGGATGTCCACCATGGTCGGGGTGACCGCCGGCTACAGCGTGAACTGGGTCGATCTCCCGCAGACGTCATTGACCACGCATCTGCTGACGTCGCGCCTGCAGCTTGCTTTCCGCAACGACGCGGCGCTCCTGACCCTGCTGCAGTTCAACCGGGATACCGGCCAGTTCTCGGCCAACGTCCGCTTCAACTGGATTCCCAAGCCCGGCACGGACCTGTTCGTCGTCTACAACGAGACGGACGACACGCTGGGCCGCTGGGCGCCGCGCACCCGATCGCTGGCGGTCAAGCTGAACTACCTTTTCGCCCTGTAGCCGACACCTGAGCCGGCCTCCAACATCCAAGTTGGCGGTGCATTCGTAACCGCAACCCGGATTGAAGGAGACCCGATCATGACGTTCGTTTCGAAACTCGCCCGCGTGGCGTTGGCCGCGGTGGCCATCGTGGTGCTGTCGGGCACGGCCTTCGCGCAGTCGCACACCAGCAAGATGTTCACCGGCGCGAAGGTGAACAAGGGCACGGTCACCCACGCCCTGCAGAACGGCAAGCACGTGCTGACCCTCTCGGCCGACTTCGTCGTGCCCGACACGCCCGATCCCCACTGGCAGGTCGTCGACTCGAAGGGCACCGTGTACCTCCTGCAGCGGCTGGGCATCAAGGACAACAAGGTCAACACCAGCATCACCCTGCCGTCCTACATCCAGGACGTGGCCAAGGTGCAGATCTACTGCGCATGGGCCGAGGCCGTGCTCGGCGAGACCTCGTTCGGCAGCACGCTGACCACGCGGTAGCCCCTCGACGTCCCACCGGCCGGGCGCACGTATGTTGCGTCCGGCCGGAGGAGCCCCCAGCCATGCTGCGCACACTACTCGTCACCCTCGTGATCTCCCTTGCGGGCGCCGCGTCCGGCGCCGCGCAGTCCGTGCCGGTGCTCGATCAGGCCGGCGCCTCGCGCCTGGCCGCGCTGGCCGCGGCGGAAGCCCGCGCGCGCAACGCCGGCGGCGCCATTGCCATCGTCGACGCGGGCGGCCACTTGCTGCGCCTCGATCGACTCGACGGCACCTTCCCTGCCGCGGCGACGGTAGCCACCGAGAAGGCCCGCACGGCGGCCACGTTTGAGCGCCCGACGCGCGACTTCGAGAACGCGGTCAAGAACGGCCGCCACGCGCTGCTCGGCGTCGCGGTCATGACGCCGCTCCAGGGCGGCGTGCCGGTCGCCATCAACGGCACCGTGGTCGGCGCCATCGGCGTCAGCGGCGCGCACAGCGCGCAGGAGGACGATGACATCGCCGACGCGGCGGTCAAGGCCTTCGGACAGATGCCGGCCATGCCCACGTCGGTCGACGAGGTCGTGTACCTCGCGGGCCCGGGCGTGGCGAAGGCGTTCGAGCGCGGCATGCCCCTCCTCGAGACCGCGGGCTACAAGATCCACGCGAGCCGGCGCGACGAGGCCGGCCTCGCCGAGATCCACACCCGCGACACCGACATCATCTACGTCCTCGACGGCGCGGTGACCTTCGTCACCGGCGGCACCATCGTCGAGCCACGCACGACGGCCCCGGACGAGATCCGAGGCGCGCGCCTCGAGGGGGGCACGGCCCGCGCGCTCGAGAAGGGCGACGTCGTCGTGGTGCCGGCGGGAACGCCGCACTGGTTCTCGCGGGTCGATGCGCCGTTTCTGTACTACGTGGTGAAGGCCATCGGTTCGCAGCCCGCGCGAGGGTCCCGATGACGCGCGTCGCCGCGCCCGTCGTCGCCGCGGTCGTCCTGCTGCTCCAGGCGGGCCTCTCGGGTGAGCCGCGGTCCATCCGCGGCCCGCTCGAGGGGCGCCCCGACGCCATCATCGACCTCAACACGGCCGAGGGTCAGGCCCTCGCCCGCGCCGCGTGGACCACGCGGGCGGCCACCAGCGACGATCTCCGCCCCGCGGACCCCGCGTTCGGCGGCGGCGCCTGGGAGCCGGTCGCGCCGGGCGGCCTGCTCGAGCGGCGCGGTCCCGGACACCGGTCGGCGGCGTGGTACCGCACCGACGTGACGGTTCCCGATCGCGTGGGAGCCCTGCCGACAGCGGGCACGGCCGTCGTGTTCGAGATCGTCGTCGACGACTACGCCGAGGTCTGGGTGAACGGCGAGCTGCCGCGCCGGCTCGGCCAGCAGGGCGGCTCGCTCGTCGCCGGCTTCAACGCCCCGAATCGCATCGTGCTGACCGACGACGCGAGGCCGGGCGAGACGTTCCGCCTTGCCGTGTACGCGCTGAACGCGCCGTTGTCGGACCCGCCCGCGAACCGGATCTGGATTCGATCGGCCACGCTCGACGTCTACCGGAAGCGGCCCGACCGGCGTGCGGCGCGCGTGGCGGTGGATCGACGGCATCCGCGGCTGGACCGCATCCTCCCCGCATCGCCGATGCTGGAGCACCTCGCCACCGGCTTCCAGTTCACCGAGGGCCCGGTCTGGGTGCCCGCGGAGCGCGCGCTGCTCTTCAGCGACCCGAACGACAACACCATCTACCGCTTCGACGAACCGACCGGCGTGTCCGTTTTCCGCGTCAAGAGCGGGTACACGGGCGTGGATATCGGCAACTACCATCAGCCCGGCTCCAACGGCCTCGCGCTCGACCGCGAGGGGCGCCTGACCATCGCGGAGCACGGCAACCGGCGCATCACTCGGCTCGAGAAGAACGGCGACCTCACCGTGCTCGCCGACCGCTACCAGGGCCGTCGGCTGAACAGTCCGAACGACCTCGTGTATCGATCCGACGGCGCGCTCTACTTCACCGATCCGCCCTTCGGCCTGCCGAAGGCGTACGACGACCCTGCCAGGGAACTGCCCTGGAGCGGCGTCTTCCGCCTGGCCAACGGGGAGCTGCGGGTGGTATCGACGGATCTCACGGGACCCAACGGGCTGGCCTTCTCGCCCGACGAGCGATACCTCTACGTCACCAACTGGGACGAGCGGCGCAAGATCGTCATGCGCTACGACGTGCAGGCCGACGGATCGCTCGTCAGGGGCACCGTCTTCTTCGACATGACCGGCGCGCCCGGCGCCGAGTCGCTGGACGGCATCAAGGTCGATCGCGACGGGCACCTGTACGTCTCAGGACCGGGCGGCCTCTGGATCATCGCGCCGGACGGCACGCACCTCGGCACGATCGGCGCGCCGGAACTGGCCGCCAACCTGGCGTGGGGAGACGACGGTCGGTCGCTGTACCTGACGGCGCGCACGGGGCTCTATCGCCTGCGCACGCTCATCCCCGGCGCGGTGAACGCGCCGCCGCCGCCGACGTCGCGGTAGCTGGTCTCACATGGGATCGGGCGCCCGCGGGGCGCCGATCCCCCGGCGTCTCCCCCACGCCAGCAGCAGCACCAGCGGCCCGAGCAGCACGACCTCTCGGACAACCGCCGCAAGGATTCGCGCCGTGAAATCCGGGCGCCAATATTCCCGCAGAATCGGATCGAAGACGCAGGCGTGCGCGAAGTAGAAGTCGCTCGTCAACGGCCAGAGGGCCATCACGCCGAGCGGGGGCGCGTCATCCGAGCCGAGCCAGTCGAAGAGCACGTGTGAGGCCCAGGCCAGACCACAGGCCAGCGCGAAGCGAGGCTCGCGGCCGCGTGAGGCTCCCCACACCACGAGTCCCGCCAGGATGGCGGCCCCGAGGCTGTGAGTCTCCATGTTGTGCCGGCCCCAGGCGAAGTCGGCGTCGGGCAGGAGGCTGGCCGCGCCGACCAGCGCGAGCGCCGTCAGCCCGGGTGCGCGCCGGCCGGGGCGGTCGGGCAGGATGAGCTGGCCCGCCGCCAGCCCGCCCAGGAGGTGTCCCACGGGGCTCGGCATACGACCCTCACCGTACGGAAATCCCGCGTACGCCGTCAAATGGGCCGCGGCAGCAGCTGCGATCCTTCTGGAATGGGGCGAAAGTGGCCTGATCGCGTAAGTGATTGACAGATTAGGTCACTGCGCCTGCCGCGTGCACGTCGTTTCCCTTGACTTTCGCTTGGCGCGTTTCTAGGATGAGTATCCGGGCGGCGGCGCTTCCGCCCCACCACTCGAAAGGGACCCGGAATGGCAGCGGACGAGATGAAGGAGAAGCTGAAGGCCATCGAGGTGGCCGTCGGCCAGATCGAAAAGCAGTTCGGCAAGGGCTCAATCATGCGCCTGGGCGCGCGCAATGCCATTGCGCCGACCGAAGCCATCTCGACGGGTGCCATCAGCATCGACTACGCGCTCGGCATCGGCGGGGTGCCCCGCGGGCGGGTCGTCGAGATTTTCGGTCCCGAGTCGTCGGGCAAGACGACACTGGCGCTGCAGGTCATCGCGCAGGCGCAGAAGAGCGGCGGGATGGCGGCGTTCGTGGACGCGGAGCACGCGCTCGACGCCGAGTATGCGCGCAAGCTGGGCGTGGACATCGACAACCTGCTGGTCTCGCAGCCGGACAACGGCGAGCAGGCGCTCGAAATCGTGGAGGTGCTCATCCGTTCGGGCTCGGTGGACGTGGTGGTGGTCGACTCGGTCGCGGCGCTCGTGCCGCGCGCGGAAATCGAGGGCGAGATGGGCGAAGCGCAAATGGGCCTGCAGGCGCGGCTCATGTCGCAGGCGCTGCGCAAGCTCACCGGCGCCATCTCGAAATCGAAGACGGTGCTCATCTTCATCAACCAGCTGCGCGAGAAAATCGGCGTCATGTTCGGCAACCCGGAGACCACCACAGGCGGCCGGGCCCTCAAGTTCTACGCCTCGGTGCGCATCGACATCCGCCGCATCGCGTCCATCAAGGACGGCGACGCGGTCGTGGGCGGGCGCACGCGCGTCAAGGTGGTGAAGAACAAGATGGCGCCGCCGTTCCGCGAGGCCGAGTTCGACATCATGTACGGCGAGGGCATCTCGCAGGAAGGCGACCTGCTCGATCTGGCGGTCGAGCGCAAGATTGTCGAGAAGAGCGGTGCGTGGTTCGCCTACGGCGGCGAGCGGCTCGGTCAGGGGCGCGAGAACGTCAAGGCGTTCCTGAAGGAGCATCGCGACATCCGGAGCGCCATCGAAGATCGGCTGCGCCGCGAGCTGGGCCTGGTGCGGGAGGCCGCGGAGCCGGCCGCCGTCTAGCCGGGGCATGGCGCTCGATACGGCGCTCTTTCGACTCATCAACGGCACCCACGCCGACTGGCTCGACCTGACTCTCCTCACCATGAGCGCGGTCGGCACGGCGGGCTCACTGTGGCTGCTCACGGCCCTGCTGATGGCGCTCTTCCCCCGCTCGCGCGCCGGCGCGTGGCGCGTCGTGCTGGCGGTCGCCGTCGCCTACCTGGCCGTGGACGGCCTCATCAAGCCGCTGGTGAGCCGACCGCGGCCCTTCGTCGCGGTCGACGCTCGCGTGATCGACACGATGCCGCTGACCTCGTCGTTCCCGTCGGGGCACGCCGCGTCGGCGGTGGCCGGGGCGATGGCGGCGTCGCGCACCTGGCCGGCGGGGACGCCGCTCTTCGCGGCAGCGGCCGTCCTCATCGCGTACGCCCGGGTGTATGTCGGCGTGCACTACCCGTCGGACGTCCTCGCCGGCGCCCTCGTGGGCGCGGCCTCTGCGTGGCTGGTGCTGGGCGGACGGCATCCGGCCACCGATGTCCGCACGCTCGGCGCGGTGCCTCCGGGCGTCGAGATTCGTCCGTGACGTGCTGACAGCCATCGTTGTCCTGCACGCGGCGTTCGTGCTGTTCGTGGCGCTCGGCGGGCTTCTGGTGTTCCGCTGGCCGGGTGCGGCCTGGCTGCACGTTCCTGCCGCGGCGTGGGGAGCGTACATCGAGCTTTCCGGCGGCGTCTGCCCGCTCACACCCATCGAGAACCTGCTGCGCGCGCAGGCGGGGCTCCAACCGTACGAGAGCGACTTCATCGCGCAGTGGCTGCTGCCGCTCCTCTACCCGGAGGGGCTCACGCGCGAGGCGCAGATCGCGCTGGGCACCGCGGCCCTTGCAGGCAACGCGGTCGTCTACGGCCTCGCATTCAGGCGTCGGCGCCGCTTGCGGCGCGCGTGAAGCGTGGGCTATACTTCAAAGTCTTGCCAACGGCCAGGTAGCTCAGTTGGTAGAGCACGTGACTGAAAATCACGGTGTCGGCGGTTCGATTCCGTCCCTGGCCACCAGCCTTCATTGGCCCCTCGACGGCGCGTCTCGCGCGGGCTCGGGCCGGCCGTCTGACCGGCTCCGGCGCCGCCATCTGCACGACCAGCCGACATGGAGTTCCTGATCTTCGAGCGGCGTCACGCCACCGGCGTCGTCGCGCGCGTCTATCGCGAAAGCGAGGGCGCCGGCTATCGCCCGGCCACCGACCTGCCGCCCGACCCGGGCGACGCTCCCGAGTGGCCCTACGTGGACACGATCGACGAGGCGCAGGCCGCCGCCGATGCCGAGGCGCACCCCGGCTGCCGCGGGGAGGGGTGCAGCGTGTGGACGCCGGTTGTCGGAGGGGCCCGGCCCCCCGAGTAACGCCCGCGCCCAGCCGCCAGCCGCGGCCGGGCGTTCCGCGGGCTGAGGGCAGAAGGCGATCAAGGCGGGTGAACTTCACCACGAACGACCGGCACTCCCGCGGGTGTTGCACTCTGCTCGATCCGCCGGCGGCGGATCAGCAACGGTCGAGTAGCCCTCGACCGTTGCCGACCCTTGGCACGTGGCCATCAGTTCTTCCGATAGATCCTGATCAGCACCACGCGCGGCCCGCCGCGGCCAACCGCCGGTCTGCCGTTGAGTACCTGCCTGAAGCTGCCGACGTAGGTTGCGCCAGCCGGGGCCGGATCGCCTTCCAGCACGAACAGCAGCGTTCCAGGTGGGACGGTCCCCGGTGGACCCTGGGGCCCCGGAAGCCCCTGCGCACCCTGAGGGCCCTGCGGCCCCTGAAGGCCCTGCGGCCCCTGCGGCCCCTCGGGACCCTCTGGCCCCGCAGGACCCTGCAGCCCTTGCGGTCCTTGCGGCCCAGCGACCACGCAGCTCGGCGTGGCGTCGGTCGGCGCAGCCGTGTGCATGTCGCCGGACTGCGGGTCTACGACATTCCATGCGACGTTCTCGCCCGCCGTGAACCGGAAGGTGAACGCGTTGGTATGGATGCCCAGCGCCAGCAGCGTCGGGACGCCCGACAGTGGACCGATGTCTGTCCCGTTCACGGTGAAATTGTTCCCCGGGCCGTACGGCGCGTCGAACGGCAGCCCGCCGTTCTCGAACCGGTTCTCGTAGCCGAACCGGACCAGCCACTTCATCGGGTCGGCGGGATCGGGCATCACGCATTCGGCGCGCACGGCAAGTGCAGGCTCGACGACCGGAATCGGCGTGCATGCGGCTGCGGCGGGCGGCGACTGGAAGCCCGTGGGGCACGCCTCGCAAGAGGCTTGTCCGGCCAGTGGCTGAAACGTATTGGCAGGGCACGCCAGCGGAGCCAGCGAGCCAACGAAAGGCACGAAGTACCCGGGCGGTGCCGGTGTGCAGGTTTGTGCGTCGCTTGCGTTCGAGTAGGTGCCCACGGGACACGGCGTGCATGAGCTGCCATCCTTGAACGTGCCTGCCGGGCACGGCCCGGACACATACGTGAACGCGAAGGCGTTCGATGACTGACCAGCGACCACCACCTGCACCGGCTGCTGCGTGTTCGGCGTGCCCGGAGGGGTCAGGCAGCTCAGCGACGAGTGTGACACGGCCCCCTGAATCGCACAGGCGGCTCCACCGACGGTCACGGCGACCGGACCAAGGCCGCCACCGAAGTTGGCACCCATCACCCTCAGCTCATCTCCCCCGAGGGGCGAGCCGCTCGCCGGGAGCAGTGCAGCGATGCTCGGCGCATCGTACTGGTAGTCGAGCGCATTTGATGACTGACCACCGGCAATCACGCGAATCACCGCGTGGCCGACCCCAGCAGGCGCCACGCACGCGATGGTCGTATTGGACCACGAGGTGACGACACAGGATGCTCCGCCAAGATCCACGCGATTGCCGGCGCCGGGCGGCCCCGGGCCGAAATTCGTACCGTTCAGCGTGACGACGTTGCCACCGATTGTCGGCCGCGCGGGGGACGTCTGTGCGGTGAGTTGCGGCGGTGCGTAGCTGAACAACGCCGGGTTCGACAAAGTACCGGTACGATTGACAAGAACTTGAAGGTTCGTGCCCGACCCGACAGGGATCACACATTGGAGACGATCGTTTCGTCGCTCACCCGTCAAGGGGCAGGCAGAGCCGCCAACCGTAACAACCGGGATCACGGGGCTGATACTGCCAACATCGGTGCACTCGGCGTCCGTCAAATAGACGCACGTGAAGTGATTGCCGTCGATTGTCAGAACCTCTCCGGCGCTGGCGACAGCAGGACTGATGCTATAGATAATGGGGAATTGCCGCGCATCGGCGCGACCGACGACGCCAAGGCAGGCCACTGCCCAGCAGGCGACCAGGTGAATCCACGGGCGATTCATCATCGTGAAGCCTCCGAGGGTTGCAAACCGGCTGACGATGATAGCGCAGTGGCTCTTGACCGAGCAACGCCCTACAATACCCCCGCATGGCGGGGTTCACCATCCTCGGCGTTCTGCGTGCCGGGTGCGCCATCGGCCCGTCGGCTGCGTTCGGCGCCGTGCGGTTCGTGGCACTGCTCACACTGCTTGGCATGGCGGCGGTGACGTCGGCGCGACAGGTCGAGCGTGGGCCCTTGCTGCAGACCCCGCGCGCGGCGCATCAAGTGACGCCGCTCGCCGATGGCTCGCTGCTTCTCACCGGAGGGTGCAGCGGGCTCTCCTGTTCGCCAGCGGAACGCACAAGCGAGATCTATCAGCCGGCTTTGCGCCGCTGGGTCAAGGCCGCTCCGATGGCCGACGCGCGCATCGCTCATGTATCGGCGCCGCTGCCCGGCGGCGCGGTGCTCGTTGCGGGTGGCTGGACGGGCACGGCGGCGACGGCATCGGCGGAAATCTACGACGCCGGCCGGGACACGTTCGTGCCCACGCGCGCGCTGGCCACTCCACGCATGGATGCGACCGCCACACCGCTTCCAGACGGCAGCGTGCTGGTCATCGGCGGCGCCACGGCCACCAACCAGCCCGTGGCGAGTGCGGAGCGGTTCGATCCCGTGCACCGCGCATTCTACCCTGCCGGCGTCATGGCGGAGGCCCGGGTCCATCACGCAGCCGTGCGTCTCGACGATGGCCGCGTGCTGGTGACAGGCGGGCTCACGGCGCCCAATCAGGGCAGCGACCGCGCGGAGCTGTGGGATCCGGCGACGAGCCGCTTCCGGCCGGCAGCGGCAATGGCACGGCCGCGCTGCAAGCATGCGGCCGTGCGGCTTCGCGACGGACGTGCGATGGTCATCGGCGGCTCGCCCGATTGCGGTGACACGAGGCGGATGGCCGAAACCGAGATTTTCGACCCGCGCACCGGGCGCTTCAGCGCGGGCCCGACCCTGCACGATGCGCGCTACAAGATCGTCGGTGCGGCCGTCGTGCTGCCCGATGGCCGCGTCGTCGTGGCGGGTGATGCGGCGGCTGCGGAAATCTGGGTGCCCGGGCAGGCGCGTTTTGCCCGCGTCGCCGGCGGCCCGGGCCGCGCGCTGGCCTTCAGCACGGCGAGCCTGCTACCGCATGGCGGCGTCCTGATCGCGGGCGGCTACGACGATGACATCCGCCCCACCCCATCGAGCTGGGTGCTGCAGCCGGGACAGTGAATGCCCAGGCGGTGCCCCGCCTGGACGCAGAAAGCGCGCACGTGTGCTCTGAGATTGAGGCCAGGTAACCCTGCCTCACGCGGAACGCATGCGGGTAGGAGCCGAGTTGCCCTGCACGCGCTAGCAGGACGATGAAAAAGTGACTCGCGGGACGACTCGGAGTCGGTCGGGTGTGGTCATAAGGCAGCGAATCTCCTCTGGATCGCGCGTTGCCGTGTCGGACCGGCGCTTTCGTCGCCGTGCAT
>JBFMCA010000006.1:0-86764 GCA_040754955.1 Acidobacteriota bacterium
GCCGCCAGGCCGTCGGGACTCTCGAGATTCAGGATGGTGGCGTCTCGAGCCGCCTTCTTCGCGAGCCCGGCCAGGACCGCGCCGGGACCCACTTCAACATATGCGGTGACGCCCTCCGACGCAAGGCGCTGCATCACCGCCTCCCACCGGACCGGCGCCGACACCTGCGCAATGAGCGCGGCGATGGCCGCATCGGCGGTGCGCTTGGGCTCGGCGTCGACGTTTGCGACCACCGGGATGCGCGGATCCCGCGCGGCAGCGGCGCGGAGCTCCGGCGCCAGCCGGTCCTCCGCGGGCTTCATCAGCGCGCAGTGGAACGGCGCGCTCACCGGCAGCGGGACGGCGCGCCGGGCCCCCAGCGCCTTCGCGCGCGCTACGGCGCGCGCCACCGCCGCGGCGCTCCCTGCAATCACCACCTGGCCCGCGGCGTTGAAATTGGCCGGGCTCACCACGTCGCCCTCGGCCGCTTCGGCGCACGCGCGCGCCACGGCCTCGGCGTCGAGGCCGAGAATCGCCGCCATCGCGCCCGCGCCCACGGGGACCGCCTCCTGCATGTAGCGTCCGCGATTGCGCACCAGGCGTACCGCGTCGGCAAACGCCAGCGTGCCCGCTGCCACGTGGGCCGAGTACTCGCCGAGGCTGTGCCCGGCCACGAACGCGGGTCGGCAGCCGCGCGCGTCGAGCAGCCGCCAGGCCGCCACGCTGACCGTCAGAATGGCGGGCTGGGTGTGCTCGGTCAGCGTCAGCTGATCCGCCGGCCCCTCGAAGATCAGCCGGCTCAGCGGGAACCCCAGCGCGTCGTCGGCCTCCGCGAACGTCTCGCGGCAGACCGCGAACGCCTCGGCGAGCGCGCGGCCCATGCCGACCGCCTGGGATCCCTGCCCGGGGAAGAGACACGCAATCATCGTTTCGTCATCGCCGCCGCGGCGATCTCCGACTCGACACGGCTCAGCACACGCCGCTCGGCAAAGCGCGCGGCCATCGCGATGGCGTTGCGCACGGCCTTGGCCGACGAGCGTCCGTGTCCCACGATGCACAGGCCAGCGACACCCATCAGCGGCGCGCCGCCGTACTCGGTGTAATCCACCCGCTTGCGGAAGCGCCGGAACGCGCGCCGCGAGAGCAGGTAGCCCACCTGGCTCGAAAACGTGCTCCGCAGCTCGTCGCCCAGCAGCTCCTCGACCATCTCGACCAGGCCCTCCGAAAGCTTCAGCGCGACGTTCCCGGTGAAGCCGTCACACACGATCACGTCGGCCGCGCCGCTGAAGATGTCGCGGGCCTCGACGTTGCCCACGAACCGGAGCGGCGAGGCCTTCAGGAGCCGATGCGCCTCACGCGTCAGCTCTGTGCCTTTCGTCTCCTCCTCGCCGATCGAGAGGAGGCCGACGCGCGGGGTCTCGATGCCGAGACCGACCCGCGCGAACACGGCGCCCATCACCCCGAACTGCAGGAGGTGGGCCGGCCGGCACTCGATGGTCGCACCGGCGTCGATGAGCACCGCGGAGCCGCTGCGGGTGGGCACGACCGGCGCCAGGGCCGGACGATCGACCCCCGGCAGCATGCCGAAGGCGCCGTGGGCGGCGACGACCGCCGCCCCGGTATGGCCGGCCGTGACGAGCGCTTCGGCCTGCCCCGCCGCCACCAGGTCCGCGGCCACGCGAATCGACGCGCCCGGCTTGCGCCGCAGCGCCTTGGCCGGCGCCTCGGACATGCCGATGACCTCCGGCGCGTCGACCACCTGCACGTCCAGGGTCTCCGCGTCCGCGTGCCGCGCCAGCTCGGCGCGGATCCCTCGCGTCGGGCCCACCAGCGCGACGCCGATGCCCAGGTGACGCGCGGCCGCGACCGCGCCGTCCACGATACGGCCGGGCGCGTGATCGCCGCCCATCGCGTCAACCGCGATGCGCATGTGACTGGGAACGCCTGTCTCGATGCCGATTAGGGCCGGTCTAGTCTTCGTCGACCGGCCGCACCTGTCGCTGCCGGTAGTAGCCGCAGTAGGCGCACACGCGGTGCGGTGCCTTCGGCTCGCCGCACTGCGGGCAGTTGCCCGCCGCCGAGGCCGTCAAGGCGTCGTGCGTCCGGCGCTTCCGGCCGCGCTGCTTCGAGTGCCGACGTTTGGGATTAGGCATCGTCCTTCTTCCGTTCGATGATGAGCGCCTTCAGGCCTGCCAGCCGCGGGTCTTCCCACTTCTCGTCGCAGGCACACGTCTCCACGTTCCAGTCCGTCCCGCACTGCGGGCAGAGCCCGCGGCAATCGGCCCGGCACAGCGGCTTCATCGGCAGCGCCAGGTAGAACTGCTCCTCGATGAGCTGCCCGAGGTCGATCTGCTCGTCGCGGTAGAACGAGGTGGACAAATCGTCCTCATCGATCTCCCGCTCCTCGTCGCCGGCATTGGCCGACTGCGGCAGATACCGCACATCGAACGCCGCCTCGACGGGCCACGCAAACGGCTCCAGGCAGCGGCCGCAGCGAAGCTCGAGCGTCGCGGCCACGGTCCCGACGAGGCGGAACCGATCCTGGTCCTTGTGAATCCGGACCGACAGATCCACCGTCGAGGCCGTCCGGAATGCGTCGTCACGCCCGGCGAAGACCGCCGGCTCGAACGCGCGGACCAGATCGGTCTCGGCCTGCCGGATGTGCGTGAGATCCAGGAGCATACCGCGCCCGTACTTCCCGCTTTTCGGGCGAAAGTACGAAAGAAAAGTATACCACGACCGGGCATCAGGGCCCGTCGGCCACCCCCCCGCGGACCTCCACCCAGGGCTTGGGAATGAACAGCTCCTCGTAGAGCCGCACGGCGTAGCGATCGGTCATCCCCGCCAGGAAATCGAGCGTGGCCGCATCGAGCCCCTCGGCCTCGACAGTGCGGACATCCAGGAACTGCGCCGGCCGCTCCCGCACGCGCTCCCAGAGACCGCCCAGGATGCCGGTGGCTTTGCCGAACTCGGCCGTCGCTCTCTCGTTCTCGTACACCGCCTCGAAGAGAAAGCCTCTGAGCGCCAGCGTCGCCTGGAGCGTCGCCTCGCTCATCCGGACCTCGGCAAGGTTCCCCGCCAGCGTCTGCTCGACGACGTCGGTGACCATCCGGCCGATGCGCTGGGACGTGGAGTGGCCGAGCACGTCCACGGCTTCGCGCGGCAGGTCGGATTCCTCGAGGATTCCCGCCCGCACCGCGTCGTCGATGTCGTGATTGACGTAGGCGATGATGTCGGCCACGCGCGCCACCTGCCCCTCGACCGTGCTGGCGCGATGCTCCGGCGGCGCGCCGACCGGGAGCCCGTGCTTGCCCTTGGAGTGCCGCGCGATGCCGTCTCGCACCTCCCAGGTCAGGTTGAGCCCGCGGCGGTCGTTCTCGAGCACATCGACGATACGGAGGCTCTGCTCGTAATGGTTGAAGCCGCCAGGGGCGAGCCGGCCGAGCACGCGCTCGCCGGCGTGCCCGAACGGGGTGTGGCCCAGGTCGTGCCCCAGCGCGATGGCCTCGGTCAGCTCCTCGTGGAGGTGCAGCACCTTGGCAATGGTCCGGGCGATCTGCGACACCTCCAGCGTGTGCGTCAGGCGGGTGCGGTAGTGATCGCCGGCCGGCGAGAAGAACACCTGCGTCTTGTGCTTGAGCCGGCGAAACGCCTTGGTGTGGATGATCCGGTCGCGGTCCCGCTGGAACGCCGGCCGGATCGGGTCCTCCGCCTCGGCGCGGGCGCGGCCCCTCGACTCGGCGCTCTTCGCCGCCGCCGCGCTGAGCGTCTGCCGCTCGCGATCCTCGAGTGCCTCTCGAATCGTCATGCCATCAGCTCGCTGAGGAAGCTTTGGCCGGGGCCGACCGCCGCGACGCCGAAGGCCTCGGCCAGCGTCTGGGCCAGGTCGGCATAGGTGTTGCGCGTGCCCAGGTCGACGCCGGCGCGGACGCGCGCGCCGACGGCGAGGACGGGCACGTACTCGCGGGAATGATCGGTACTGGGCGTCGTCGGGTCGTTGCCGTGGTCGGCCGTCACGATCAGCAGATCGTCGTCGCGGAGGCGTGGCAGGAGCGCGGCCAGGCGCGCGTCGAAGCGCTCGAGGTTGCGCGCGTAGCCCTCGACGTCGTTCCGGTGCCCGTACTGCGTGTCGAAGTCGACCAGGTTCGCGAAGATGAAGCCGCGGTCGATCGATTCGGCCAGCTCGCCGACCCGCGTCATCCCCTCCTCATCGCTGGCCGTGGGATAGGCCGCGCTGATCCCGCGGCCGGCGAACAGATCGCGGATCTTGCCCACGGCGTGCACGTCGATCCCGGCCGCGACCAGCCGATCGAGCAGCGTCGGCCCCGTCGGCGGCATGGCGTAGTCGTGGCGGTTGGCCGTGCGGCGAAACGCGCCGGGCGACCCGACGAAGGGCCGCGCAATCACGCGGCCGACGCCGAGGCCTACCACGGCCAGCGCATACGCCGCCTCGCACCACTCGTAGAGCTGCGGCACGGGCACGACGTCCTCATGGGCCGCAATCTGGAACACGCTGTCCGCCGAGGTGTAGACGATCGGCGAGCCGCTCGCCATGTGGGCCGGTCCCAGCTCGTCGATGATGGCCGTGCCGGACGCTACCACGTTGCCGATCACCGGGCGGCCGATACGCTGCTCGAACGCGGCAATGAGCGGTGCGGGAAACCCGTCCGGAAAGGTCGGAAACGGCCGATCCAGCGTGAGGCCCATCAGCTCCCAATGCCCCGTGACCGAGTCCTTGCCCGCTGACCGCTCCGCCATCCGGCCGAACGCTCCGCGCGGCTCGGCCACCGGCGGCGTGCCGGCGAGCGCGACGAGCCGACCCAGGCCCAGGGCGGCGAGGGTCGGCAGCGACACCGGGCGCACGGCAGCCAGGTTGCCGAGCGTGTTGCTGCCCTGATCGCCATACTGGGCGGCGTCCGGCAGCTCGCCGATGCCCACGCTGTCGAGGACGATGACGATGGCGCGTGTGAACATCATCGGCCGGGCCCGTGGCCCGGCCCCCGCCGCTCGCACTCAGGGATGGTGCGACGAGAAGTAGTTCGGGACGCTGCGCGGCGTGCGGATCGTGGCAATCGCGTGCTTGAAGATCAGGTGATCCTGCCCGCCGTGCTCCACGATGAGCGCGAAGCGATCGAAGTTCTTGATGCGCGCCTCGAACTCCCGGTTGTCCAGCAGGTGGATCGTGACCGGCAGCTTCTCGCGCCGCGCGTAGTTCAGAAAGACGTCCTGAATGTTCGGAGCGCCCGTTTTGGCTTCAGGCATTGGTGGCAGGTCCCCCGTCCAGCACGAGGCCCCGTTCGGCCAGATAGGAAAGAACCCTGGCCTGCACGCCCGGAGATTCGCCGGGGCCCTCAAACCACACTAGATTAGGCTCTTTGCGGAACCAGATCAACTGCCGGCGCGCATACCGCCGGTTCTCCTGCACGATGAGCTCGCGCGTCGCGCGTTCGTCGCGCGCGCCGGCCAGGTGCTCGAGCGCCTGCCGATAGACGAGACCGCCGAAGGGCCGTGCCGTCCGCGGCACGCCCCGGTCGAGCAGCCCCTGGATCTCGCCGAGCAGCCCCTGCGCAAACTGCGCGTCCACCCGGCGGGCCAGGCGACCGGCCAGCACGTCGGCCGGCATCGTCAGCGCGACCGCGACCACCTCGATGTCCCCGGGCAGCGCCGACCGCGTCTCCGCGAAGTGCGACGAGAGCGGACGTCCGGTCCGAAAATACACCTCCAGCGCACGCACCAGCCGCTTCCGGTCGCGCGGCAGGATGCGACGGGCCGAGTCGGCATCGACCCGGCGCACCATCCGCCAGAGGAACTCGACCCCGCGGCGCGCGGCCACGCGATCGAGCCTCGCGCGGAGCGCCGCGTCCTTCCCCGGCCCCGGGAACAGCCCCCGCGTGAGCGCGCGGTAGTAGAAGCCGGTGCCGCCCGCCAGTATCGGCACGCGACCCCGGGCCTGGATGCGGGCCACGGCGGCCGCCGCGTCGCGGGCGAAATCCGCCGCGCTGTACTCCGCGGTCGGATCGACGATGTCGATCAGGTGATGCGGGATGCCCCGACGCGCGTCCGGAGGCGTCTTGTCGGTGCCGATGTCGAAGCCGCGGTACACCGCCGTCGAATCGCAGTTGACGATCTCGCCGCCGAGCCGCTCGGCGAGCGCCAGCGCCAGCGCGCTCTTCCCGGTCGCGGTCGGACCGAGCACCGCCAGCAGCAAGGGGCCCCGCACTTACTGGCCGTTGGGCGACTCGTTGTAGAAGAACGTCACCGTGAAAAAAGCCTTGTCGGCCGGATACTCGGGCGGCAGCGGCTCGGTGGGGTTCGACGCCAGCAGCGCGTTCGCGGCGGCGATGTTGAACGAGTCGATGGACGAGGGTTTGACGACGGTCACGTCGGTGAGCGTGCCGTCCTTGTGCACGTTGAACGTGATGACGACGTGGCCGCGCAGCGACATGGCGGCGTAGGGCACGAACCAGTTGCGGCGCACCTGGGCGATGAACCGGCGCACCCACGGGCCGAACTCCACCCCCTTCGAGTCGAACTGCAGCGGCCCGAACTGCTGGGTCTGGCGGCCCCCCTGGTTGTCGAACGACTCGGAGTCGACGTACTTCTGCAGGTTGCGCAGCGCGTCCCCGAGCAGCCCGCCGGCGGGCGCCTGCGGCGGCCGCGGCCGGGCCAGCGCGCCCGCACTCGCCTGCGGAGCCTCCGGCGCCACCTCGGGCGTCACGGGACCATCGGGCGTCGGCGAGGGCTCGAGCGCGGGACCGCGGCCCCTGGCCCGCTCTTCGGGACGCGCCTCGACGCGCTCGCGCGAGTTCCCGCGGGCGAACGGCAGCGGGTTCGTCGGGAGCTCCGGGCGCTCCACCGATCGCGCCTCGCGATCGATGTCCGAGAGCTCGGCGCGCTCTGGCGGCCGTTCGGCCGGAATGTCCACGCGCGGATTCATGAAGACGAAGCGGGGTTCGTCGCGCGGCTCGGGCGTGGCCGGCTCGGCCCGGAGTTCCTCGACGACCTGCTGAAACAGCGGAATCTCCGGCAGATAGAGGATCGCCGCCAGCACCAGGGCGTGCATCACCACCGCGAGCGCGACGGCATCACGCCGGTTGATGGCCCGGCCCACGGGCTCGATGTCCGCGTAGCGATCGTCGAAGTCGAAATAACTCAAAGGCTTACGAGCAGTCTATCAGAAAGACGCTGCGCGGCCGCGCGCGGCCGGCTGTCCCCGGACATTCTTTACATCCTGCTCACATCGCGGGGCGGTCCGCGCCCGGCTTGCGCGCGGTGTACAGATAGACGGCGCCGAGCGCGAGCGGAACGGCCGACACATCCTCGAAGCCGGCCGATTCGAGGAGCGCCGCGAACGCGCCGCCGGCCGGGAACGCGCCGACGCTGTCGGGCAGGTACGTATATGCGCTGCTGTGGCGGGAGAGCGCCGCTCCCACGCGCGGCAGCACGCGACGGAAGTACCAGAGGTAGACCTGGCGCAGCCCGGGCGCCGAGGGCAGGCCGAATTCCAGGATCGCCAGGCGCCCGCCGGGCGTCAGCGCCCGATGCATCTCCCGCGCGGCAGCCACCGGATCGGTCACGTTCCGGATGCCGAACGCCACGGTCGCGGCGTCGACCGTGCCGGCGCCGACCGGCAGGGCCAACGCGTCGCCCCGCACGAGCGTCACGCGCCGGTCGAGCGCGTGCCGCTGCACCTTGCGCCAGCCGTGATCCAGCATCGCGCCGGCAAAGTCCACGCCGATCGCGCGGCGCGCGCCGCGCCGCCGGCGCACGGCGCCGATGGCGACGTCGGCGGTGCCCGTGCAGACGTCCAGCAGCGTCTCCCCGCCCGTCAGCGCGAGCGCCCGGAGCGCGCGCCAGCGCCAGTAGCGATCCAGCCCGCCCGAGAGCAGGCGGTTCAACAGGTCGTAGCGCTCCGCGATCTGGTCGAACATCCCCGCAATGCGTGCCGGGGTCTTGTCGCTCCCGGAGGCGGGGGCGAGACCGCGCGGGGCCTCAGCCGGCATAGACGGCCCACGCCGTCGTCACGAAGTAGAGGATGCCGACGTAGCCGTTGAGATCGAAGGCCCGCTTCACCTGCGACAGGTCGTCGCTCGACACGAGCGACTGCTCGTAGGCCAGGAGCGCCGCCACGGCGGCAACACCCGTGAGGTAGATGGGGCCGAGCGGCGCCACCGCCCCAAGGGCGAGCATACACGCGATGGCACCCGCGTGCATGGCTCGGGAGATCCACAGGGACCGGGCGATGCCGAAGCGAACCGGGATCGACTGCAGCCCGTGCGCGCGGTCGAATTCGACGTCCTGGCAGGCGTACAGCACGTCGAAGCCGCCCACCCACAGCCCGATGGCGAGGCCGAGCAGCCACGGCTCCCAGCCCGCGCCGCCGCCGGCAGCCAGCCACCCGCCCACGGGCGCCACCGCCATGGCCAGCCCGAGAAACACCTGCGTGTACGCGGTCACCCGCTTGGCCAGCGAATACCAGAACACGATCGCCAGGGCGACGGGCGACAGCAGCCCGCAGAGCAGACTCAACTGAAAGGCGGCGTAGACGAACACCGCCGCCGAGGCGACCACGAAGATGACGGCCTCGCGCGGGCTCATCGCGCCGCGCGGCAGCTCGCGCATGGCCGTGCGGGGGTTGAGGGCATCGAAACGCGCGTCGACCAGGCGATTGAAGCCCATGGCGGCGCTGCGGGCGCCTACCATGGCGACCAGAATCCAGAGGACCTCCCGCCAGCCAATGGGCTCGCGCGCCGCCGCCAGCAGCGCACCGGTGAGCGCGAAGGGCAGCGCGAACACCGTGTGGGAGACCCGCACGAAGGACAGGTAGGTGGCGATCCGCTTCACAGCCACGTCACCTGTCGCGGCTCGATGCCGCTGACCAGGGCCTCCTCGACGTCCGCCACGGGGCCGGGCAGCCGGACGGCGATCAGGGCCGCGCGCTTGCCGGGCTCGATCGAGCCGAGCTCCCCGTCAAGGCCGAGCGCGCGCGCCCCCTCGAGGGTCGCGCTGGCCACGAGCGCCGCCGCGGGGACGTCCGGCGCCAGCCAGCGCAGTTCCTTCAACTCGGCGAAGAGGTTCAGGTCCGGCGCGCTCGCCAGGCTGTCGGTGCCCACCGCCACGCGCACGCCGGACGCATAGAACCGCGACACCGGCGGCGCGCCGACACCCACCCACTGGTTGCTGCGGGGGCAGGTCACCAGCGTACAGCCGAGGCGCGCAAGGGTGGCCAGGCTCGCCTCGGAGAGCTGGACGCCGTGGACCGCGAGGGTACCCGCGTCGAGCACGCCGAGCCGCTCGAGGTACTCGACCGGACCGACGCCGGGCGGCCGCCAGTCGTCACGCCACGCGCCCAGACGCGCCAGCAGCCGCGGCCACGCGCCGGTGCCGCGCTCGAGCAGTTCGATCTCCTCGGGCGACTCTGCCAGGTGCACGCTGGTCAGGGGGACGTCGCCGGCATCCACCTCGGCGCGTACGGCGCGGAACAGCTCGGCGGACGTCGAATAGGGCGCATGCGGGGCCAGCGAAATCCGCACGCGTCCGTCGCCGGCGACCCGCGCCTTCGCCCGGAGGCCCCTGGTCTCCTCGACTACAGCGCCCGTCGCAGAGAAACCCAGGAGCTCGTGGAACACCACGCCGTCGAGCCCGGCGTCGGCGAGCGGCCCGGGCGAGGCCAGCGTGTTGCTGATGTCGCCGACGGCGACGGTGCCTGCGGCGCGCAGCTCGCGGACGGCCGCCCGCATCGGCGCGAGCGTGCGCTCGCCGCCACCCGCCTCCGGGGTACCGCCGCGGGTCAGCACGAGATGTGCGACCCAGTCGGTGAAGCGATGGGCCGGCGGCACCTTGCCGGCGAGCCAGGACAGCTCGAGATGGGTGTGGGCGTTGACGAGGCCCGGCAGCACCGCCTCGCCCGCGCGCCGCTCGACGGGCGCGCCGGCGGGGGGCGGGTCCTCGGGGCCGCCCAGGGCGTGCACCCGCGCGCCGTCGATCGCGACCCAGCCGTTCGCGATCGGGGGCCGCGCAACCGGGCAGACCCAGTCCGCGCGGACCACCCTCATGAGCGGGGCGACCGGTCCTGTCCGCGCTGGCGCTTGCCGGCGGCGCTCCGCGCGGGGTAGTTCGCGAGCTCGGCGGGCACGGTGGTATCGCCGGCGCGGCGCGCCGTCGCGAGCTCCAGCATGCGGGGCACGGCGCGCAGCCGGAACATCGGCTCCCCGAGCGACTCGTAGTGCATGTTGCGCCGCCGCGGTGTGAAGCCGGCGTCCTCGATGTTGCGGACGATCTCGATCTCGTCCATGCAGTAGCTGGCGCCCGCCGCCCGCACGACGTTCTCCTCGATCATCACGCTGCCCATGTCGTTGGCGCCGAAGGCCAGCGAGAGCTGGCCGACCTTGCCGCCCTGCGTCACCCATGAGGCCTGGATGTTGTCGACGTTGTCGAGTACGAGCCGGGCCAGCGCCAGCGTCCTGAGGTACTCGACGCCGGTCGCCTCGTCGCCGCCGCGCTCGGTGTGGTCGGGCTGGAAGCTCCACGCGATGAACGCCGTGAAGCCGCCCGTCTCGTCCTGGAGCGCGCGGAGCCGCAGCATGTGCTCGATGCGCTCCTCCATGGTTTCGACCGTGCCGTACATCATCGTCGCCGTCGTGCGGAGCCCGGCGCGGTGGGCGTGGCGCATGACGTCGAGCCACTCGTCGGCCGTTGCCTTGCCGTAGCAGTTGAGCAGCTTCCGCACGCGATCCACCAGGATCTCCGCGCCGCCGCCCGGGATGCTGTCGAGTCCGGCGGCCACGAGGCGCTCGATGACGGTCGCCACCGGCAGCTGCGACATGCGCGACAGGTGGATCACCTCGGGCGGCGACAGGGCGTGGAGCCTGAAGTCCGGATAGCGCGCCTTGACCGCCCGGAACAGATCCTCGTACCACGTGATCGGCAGGTCCGGGTTGTGTCCGCCCTGCAAGAGGAGCTGGACACCGCCGAGCGCGATGGTCTCGTCGATCTTGCGGAAGATCTCGTCGAAGCCGAGCACGTATCCCTCGGCATGGCCGACGGGCCGGTAGAACGCGCAGAAGTTGCAGCGGGCCACGCAGACGTTCGTGTAGTTGACGTTGCGGTCGATGATGTAGCTGACGACGCCGTCGGGATGGCGCCGCCGGCGCGCGCGATCCGCCATGCGGCCCAGCCAGTAGGTCGGGGCCTCACGGTACAGCCACAGCGCCTCGTCCGCATCGAGGCGGCCGCCGGCATCGAGGCGTCTCTCGAGGGCGTCAAGCATGATAGAAGCGCAGCGGGCGCGGCCCCGGCGCCAGGCCGAGTTCCACGACGAGCTCGTGGAAGCGGCCGAGCCCCGCGAGCTCCGAGTCGCCCAGCTCGTACCTGAGATTATCACGCAGGTACGCCTCGGCCATGGCGCGGCGTTCCGGCCGATTGGCGGTCGCCTCCGCCGCGATCTCGGCGAGGTGCCCGACACCCGCGTCGCGCGCCGCCACGAGCGCAGCCGTGCGGCAGGGGTCGAGCGCGCCGTCGCGGCCGGCCCACATCGCGTAGACGAACGGCAAGCCGGTCAGGGCCCGCCACTCGGCGCCGAGGTCGATCTTCGTCGCGTCGTGCGCGGCCGGATCGACGTACAGCGCGGGATCGCCGATGAGCAGCGCCGCGTCCGCGCGCGCGAGCATGGCCCGGAGATCGGGGTCGGCGGGCGTCAGTCGCGGGGCAATCCCCCACCGCCGGGCACACAGCACTCTGGTGAGGGCCACCGACGTGCGCGAGCTCATGTCGAGCGCCAGCGTCTCGACGCGTTCGATGGGGACGGTCGTGTACACCGCCACCGACAGCACCGGGCCGTCGGAGGCGACGGCGACGCCCGGCGCGATCCGGTACTCGCCGCGCAGGTACTCCACAGCCGGAATCAGCCCCACGTCCACGCGACCCTCGTGCAGCAGCGCCGCGCACTGCGACGGCACGTCGAAGCGAAGCGAGAACAGGTCGGGGCGTCGATCGAGGCCGTACACGAGCGGCCGCGCGTTCAGGTACGACACGGCGCCGAGGCGGGTCGGCGTCATGCCGACGCCTGCCGCCCGGTTTCCACCGGGTCATACCCCGCCGCCCGGATGTTCCGCTCGACGTCCTCTTTCGCAGAGCGCCGGTGCCCGAGCGCCGCATCCGACTCCGCGGCGACCGCATCCAGCGCGTCCGCGCCGAAGGTGAGCGCCACCTGCGCGAGCTTCGGTCCGTACTGACGCCAGTCCACCTCGATCGCGAACGCCAGGTCCGGCGCGAGGTGCGCGATGGCCAGGCGCGCCAGCGCCACGGTGCGCAGGTCGTCGTAGCCGGTGGTCGGCACGTCCGCGGCGGGGTGACGAGGCAGCGGCGCAAAGCGCTCCAGCCCGCCGAGCGTCTCCTGCACGACGCGCACCGCGTCGATGACCGCCACGCGCCGCGCACCCATCGGTGCCGCTACCGTGATGCGCGCGCCGCGCAGCCCGGCGCCTCGGACGAGGCGCACGGCCCCGTTCAGGTCGTCGACGCGATCGGCCGGCAGCTCGTCGAGGTCCGTGAGCCCGGCCGCTGCCAGGTCGGCCAGCAGCCCGGACAGCTCGCCCCACCCCTGGCTCGCGCGGCGCTCGAGGTCCGCCAGCGAGAAGGCGCGGACGACGCGGGAACCGGCGGCCGCCCGGGCGGCGCGCACGGCCGCCACGGCCTCGGCGCGCGATTCCGGCAGCGTCAGCAGCCGCAGGGCGGAGGCGGCCGCAGGCACCGGCGAGCCGGCCGCCAGCGCCGCCGGCGTCACCTCGTGCGTCCGCACGTACGCGACGCGGGCGTCCCGGCCCCGCCGGCGGCAGGCCTCCGCCAGCATGCCCAGCGACAGGATGTCGGCGCGCCAGGCCTCCGCCAGGTCCGCCGCCGACAAGCGGCCGCCGCCCTGCGCGGCCGCGAAGATGTGCTCGCTGATCTCGATTGTCACTGCCTGCCGGCCTCCATGCGTTCGACGATGCCCTGCGCAAGGGCCAGCGCGGCGCGACCCTGCTGGCCGGGAACGCGCGGGGCCCGCCCGTCGCGAACCGCCGCCACGAAGTCTTCGAACTCGCGCTTGAGCGGCTCCTCGCGGACGACGTCGAGCTTCCCGCCCTCGATGGCGGGCGTCGCGGCGCCCGCCTGGCGCACCAGCCGCCACAGCTCGACCTCCTGGGCCGCGTAGTCGATGGACAGATAGGCATCGCGCTGGAAGAAGCGGATCTTCCGCACGCGGTCGCGGCTGATGCGGCTGGCCGTGAGGTTGGCGATACACCCGCCCTCGAAGCGGAGCCGCACGTTGGCGATGTCCACCCGCGGCGTGAGGACGGGCACGCCGACGGCCTCGATGGCCGCCACGGGCCGGCCTACCAGGTCGAGCACGAGGTCGAGGTCGTGGATCATCAGGTCGAACACCACGTCGATGTCCAGGCTCCGGTCCGGGAAGGTGCCCAGCCGGTGCACCTCGATGAAGCGCGGATCGGCCAGGTGCGGGCGCGCGGTGTCGACCGCCGGGTTGAAGCGCTCGGTGTGGCCGGCGGCCAGCACGACGCCCCGCGCTGCGGCAGCGGCAAGGAGCCGATCCGCCTCGTCCAGTGTACGCGTCATCGGCTTCTCGACCAGGACGTGCGTGCCGCCTTCGATGAACGCCAGGGCGACGTCGGCATGCGACTCCGTGGGCACCGCCACCGTCACCGCCTCGACCGTCCCGACCAGCGCGCGCCAGTCGACGACGGGCGTCGAGCCGAACTCGCGCGCGACCGCAGCCGCCCGCGCCTCGTCACGGTCGGCGACGGCCGCCAGCGTCACGCCGGGCAGCGACGCCAGGATGCGCGCGTGATGCCGCCCGAGATGCCCGACCCCGATCACGGCCACCTTCATCGCGGCCTCCCGACGATCGCGATGCCGGCCTCATTGGCGGACGCGAGCATCGCCTCGCGCTCGAACAACAGCGTCCGACCCGCATCGACCGACAGCACGCCCGCGCCGGCCGTCCGCATGGCCTGGATGGTGGCCAGGCCCGCCACGGGCACGTCGAAGCGCATGTCCTGCCGCGGCTTCGCCACCTTCACGATCACCACCCCGGGCCCGGCGAGGTGCCCCGCGCGCCCGATGGTCTCGTCGGTCCCCTCCATCGCCTCGACCGCCACGACGGCCTCGTGCTTGACGGCGACCGTCTGGCCGATGTCGAGCTCGGCGATGGCGTCCGCCATGCGGTACCCGAACGCCAGGTCCCTCTGCTCACGGTCGTCCGGGGCCCGGTCGGACAAGACGCCAGCCGGGGCCAGCAGCGGTGTCAGGAGCGCGGTGGAGTCCAGCAGCTCGACACCATGTTCCCGCATGACGTCGGCGACGGCCGCGATGAGGGCGTCGGTGTTCCGGGCGCGGAGCCGGCCGAACACCTTCAGCATGGTCAGGTCGGGGATGACCCCGCCAAAGATCTGCGTGTGCTTCACCTGCCCGGCCATCACGGCCTTTGACGCGCCGGCGGCCGACAGCAGCTCCAGACACCGGCCGAGCTGGCCGAGCTGCACCCAGTGGAAGGCGGCGGGAGGCGTGCCGGCGGCCGCCGCGGCTTCGAGGTCTGGCGACGCCTCGCCCCGGACGGCGACGACCGTCACCTCGTGCCCCAGCGCCCGCGCGGCCTCGAGCACCAGGAACGGAAACCGCCCGTTCCCTGCAATGAGACCGAGTGTCATCAGTCGTCGGACGCGCCCTCATCCGCGCGCCGTCCCCGCCGGAGGATCACGCCGCGCGTGGAGCTGTGGATGAACTGCACGAGATACCTTACCTCGTCGCACTGCAGCGCCGGGTCGCTCTCGATCTGCTGCAGGGCCTGGCTGGTGTTGAGCTTCGACACCATCAGGTATCGGTACGCGCGGCGCAGCTTCGACACGGTCTCGTCGCTGAAGCCGCGGCGCAGCAGGCCGATGCGGTTGAGGCCGTAGAGGCGCGCGCGGTTGCCCACCGACTTCGCGAACGGCAGCGCGTCCTTGGTCACGACCGAGTAGCCGCCGATGAAGGCGTGCAGGCCGACGCGACAGAACTGGTGCACGCCGGAGTAGGCGCTGATCGTCGCGCAGTCCTCGACCGTCACGTGCCCGCCCAGGGTCGCCGCGTTGCCGAAGATGGTCTCGTGGCCGATGTGGCAATCGTGCGCGACGTGCACGTAGGCCATGAACAGGTTCCGGTCGCCGATCGTCGTCGTGCCTCCGCCGCCGGCGGTCCCGCGGTGGATCGTCACGAACTCGCGGAAGATGTTGCGATGGCCGATGACGAGCCCCGTGTCCTCGCCGCCGTACTTCAGGTCCTGGGGCGGCAGGCCGATGGACGCGAACGGGAACACCTGGTTGTCGTCGGCCATCACCGTGCGGCCGTCGATCACCGCCGACGCGCCGACGCGGCACCGGCGCCCGAGCGTGACGCGCGGGCCGATAATGGCGTGCGGCCCGATGGTCGTGCCGGCGCCGAGCACGGCGTCCGGATGCACGCGGGCCGTCGGGTCGATCCAGACGGCGGTGCCGTCGATGGCGAGGACCAGCTCGGCCTCGGCAACGAGGTGCGCGCCGGCCTGCGCCTGCGCGCGCACGCGGACGATCGGCCCATGCCGGCGATCGACCTCCACCTCGAGCCGCAGGCGGTCGCCGGGCACCACCTGGCGCCGGAATTTCGCGTGGTCCACGCCGCGGAGGGACACACGGTCGGACGGCGCCACGCCCGGCTGCTCCATGACCAGGAGCGTGGCGGCCTGCGTGAGCGCCTCGATCATCAGGACGCCGGGCATGAGCGGCGTGCCGGGAAAGTGCCCCTGGAAGAACTCCTCGCTGACGGTGACGTTCTTGACCGCGACGAGGCGCCGGCCCGGATCGTGCTCGGCGACGCCGTCGACGAGCAGGGAGGGATACCGGTGGGAGAGGCGGTCGATCGCCGTCTGCAGGGTGGAAGTGGCCACGGGGGGTGGCCTACTTCTTGGGCGCGTTCAGCTTCTTGATGACGTCGGCCGACACGTCGAGAGCGGCATCGGCCCATACGAGGCCGGCGTCCGGACCGTTGAAGATGAAGTGGAGGTTCTTCTCGCGTCCCACCTCGGCCAGCACCGGCTCGATCTTCTGCGTGAACTCGGCCTGCAGGTTGTTCTGCAGCTCCTGGAGATCGGCCTGGGCGTCCTGCGTGAACCGCTGGATCTCGACCTGCGTGCGCTCGATCTGCTTCTGGAGCTCGGCCTGGGCGCTGACGCTCATGACCGACCCTTCCTTCTCGAGCTTCTGCTGCAGCGCCTGGAGCTGCTTGTTCTTCTCGTTGAGCTCGGCGGCCTTCTGCTGCTGGAACGCCTGGATCTTGGCGGCGGCGGCCTTGCCGTCCTCGGACTCGTTGGCGATCCGCTGCAGCACGACGTAGGCTACCTTCGCGCCCTCCGGGTACGGCCGCGGGGCCGGCTGGGCCTCGGGCGGCGCGGCGGCGGCCGGCGGGGGGGCGGCAGGCGCCGGCGTCTGGGCGAAGCTGGGCGCGCCGGCCAGCAGGCACGCGAGCGCAACGGCGACGACGAAAGGTCTCATTCCCTGCAATCCTTTCAAAGGCATCACAACCGTCCGATTCTATACCAGCCGGCCCCGGTCAGGGGTGCACGACGGTGATCTCGTACGTCGTCTCCTCGCCAAGGAGGTTGTTGTCCCAGACGCGTACGCAGAGCGGGCCCGCGGAGCCGGCCGACCCGGTAATCACCGTGTTCACCCGCGCGTCGTCTTTCGCCAGCACCATCGAGCAGAGCTGCCCGTTCCAGGTGCCCAGGCCGAATCCGACGATGGCGTCGCCGTCGGGCGCCAGCGACACGAGCGTCGCCTGCACGGTGCCGGGGCCGGTGGAGTCGAACTGGTGCGTCGCGCCCCCGTTGCGGGTCAGGCTGCCGGTGAACTGCACGGTGATGGGCACCGGCGACGGCTGCGTGATCGGAAACGGATTGATGGTGGCGTCGCAGGCTGCGCCCGCCAGGGCCAGCAGGACAAGGGCGGTTCCACGGGAAGTGACAGTGCGCATGACTAGAAGGTCGATCCGACGGCAAAGCGGAACGTGAACTGCTTGGACTGCACGAGGTTGTTGTCCAGCACGCCGCCCCGCGACGGGTTCATCGCGAAGATCAGGCGGAACGGGACGTTGAGGACCGGCATGAAGAACCGGATCTCGGCGCCCGTCGACGTCTTGAACGCCGGGCGCTGGCCCACCACGCGCGTGGTCGGCTGCGGCGGGTTCGGCTGGGTGAACGTGATGGGCGCGAAGGGGTCGCTCAGCAGCGGCGGCGGCGGGAAGACGGTCTCGCGCACGTCCTCGTTCCAGGCGAACTTCTCGCCGATATCGCGCACCTGGCCCGCGTCGTAGAACAGCACGAGGCGCACCGGCCCCGCGATGCTGATGAGGTACTCCGCGTTGAAGAGCAGGCTCTTGTTGCCGCCGAGCACGAGGCCAGTGAGCGCGTCCCGCGGGCCGACGGTGCGGATGTCGTAGCCCCGCAGGCTGAACTCGCCGCCCTGAAAGAGCCGCTCGAAAATCGGCAGCGCCACGGTGTCGCCGTACGGCCGGATGTACTCGACCTGGGCCCGCAGGCCGACCGACGTGCGGCGCGTGTGCTGGAAGAAGCCCGCCCACTCGACCCTGGGCTTGATGAACTTGACGTTCCCGCCGAGGCCGGCGAAGTCGATCGACGCGGTGAAGCGGCGGCCGGTGTTCGGGAAGATCGGATTGTCCACCGTGTTGAAGCTGAAGCTCGGCGTGATCTTGCTGATCGTGCGCTTGCCGCCCTCGCCGATGAGGAGCGAGTCCGCCAGGAAGGGGTTGCGGGCGAGCAACTGGGGGTCCTGGAACGCCGGGTTGAGGTCCGCGACCTCCGACTCCTCGTAGCCGTAGGTCACGAACATGCGCGAGAAATCCGCAACCGGGAACCCGAACAGGAGGTTGCCACCTGTTGTCCGCTGAGTGAACTGGCTGATGAACTGGATCGTCCGCTTGAAGACGTCGATGCCGCCCGTGATGTTGCGATCGAACAGGAACGGCTCGGTGAAGGCGAGCTGGTAGTTCTCCGCGCGCGAGCCTGCCTGGACGAGGAAGGTCAGCGACTCGCCGCGGCCCAGAAAGTTCGACGTCTGGAACGACAGCTGCCCGAAGAAGCCCTCGAACTGGGACACGCCCGCGCCGAAGGTGAGCTGGTTCCGGTTCTGCTCCTCCAGCTTGAGCGTGACGTCCACCTCGTTCTTCGATCCCGGCGTCTTCTGCACGTCGACGCTGTCGGGCGACTGCTCGAGGTTCTGGAAGTAGCCGAGCTGGTTCAGCCGCCGGACGCTGAACTTGAGCGCCTCGGTGTTGAACACGCCGCCTTCGACCAGGCGCATCTCGCGGCGGATGACGTTGTCCCGCGTCGTCGTGTTACCGGTGAACGTGATGCGGTTGACGAAGTACCGCTCGCCCTCCTGCATCCGCATCGTGACGTTCACCGTCGGCTGCGCCGGTCCCACGACGGGCCCTTCCGCCGCGTCGATGGGCTGCAGGTCGGGGAAGCCGGTGAACTCGAAGTAGCCCCCGGCCCCGTAGATCTCGCGCGCCTTCTCCAGCCCCTGCCGGATGCGCTTCTCGGAATACCAGTCGCCCGCCTTCAGCTTGAACAGCGGCCGCAGGTGCTCGGACTCGACGACGTGGTTGCCGTCGAAGGTGAACTCGCCGACCCGATACCGCGGCCCTTCGGTGACCGGGACGCGCAGCTGCACCCAGCGCGTCCCGCCGTCCGCCGAGTCGCGCAGCGTCCGGATCTCCGGCTGTCCGACGCTGATCCGGATGTGACCCTTGTTCCGGTAGTACTCGACGATCTTGTCGGCGTCCTCTTCGAACTTGGCTTCCTGGTAGGTGCCGCGGCCGGTCAGCCAGGAGAGGAACCAGTGCTCCTTGGTCGACTTCATCTGCCGCTTGACCGCACGGTCGCCGACCGCCTCGTTGCCGACGATGTCGATGTCGTCGATCCGCACGCGCGGCCCCTGCTGGACGTCGAAGGTCACCTTCACCAGCTTGGGGCCGCCCGGCAGGCCCTCGATGCGGTGCTTGACGTCGGCGAACTGGTAGCCCTTCTCGGCCATCAGCTCGCGCAGGATGCCCTCGGTGCGCCGGATGGCGCTCTGGTCGAGGAACGAGTCGAGGCGGAGCGAGATGCCCTTCTCCTTCATCTTCTCGTCGATCTTCGTGCGCTCGAGCTTGTCGGAGCCCACGTAGTCGACGATCTTGATGCGGGGCCGCTCCTCCATGTTGAAGATGACCCGCTTGCCCATGACGCCGTTGTCATAGGGGGCGTCCTCGACCTCGATCCACAGGTTGTCCAGGAAGTTCGTGGCCCACAGCCGCTTGAAGTCGTCGAGCAGCCGCTGCTCCGCCGCCTCGTCGTACGGCACCCAGACCCCATCCGTCGAGCGGCTCGGCTGGGTCTGGATGTAGTAGAGGTAGGTCTGCGGCTCGATGATCGACTCGTTGACCGGATGGAATCGCAGCTCGATGAACCGGATGAGCGGGGGCGATCCGACCGGCGGCAGACGCAGGGCCGGAGCGGCTTGGGCGGGCGCCGGCGTCGGCGTCTGCGCGCCGGCGGGCGCCCCGACAGCCGTGGCCGCGGCCGCAAGCGCGAAGGCAAGAAACGTCGTTCTCATTGACTCCCGGCAGGTTCCCGAGCCCCGGCCGCCCGGCGCCGCGTACACGCGCGCGCCCGCCCGCGGCTTGAACCCCTTATCTTACTGCAATTAGACGTTTGTCGGTAGCCGGCGGCCGGCCCCCACGGGCTGCCCGGCCGGCCGGTAGGCCAGCTGCCCGCCTTCGAGGTACACCTCCACCTCGCCGCTCTGCAGGTGGCCGCGGATGAGCTCCTCGGCGAGCGGATCCTCGATATAGCGCTGGATGGCCCGGCGCAGCGGGCGGGCGCCGTACGACCGGTCCTTGCACGTGACCTCGATGATCCACTCGGCCACTTCCGGCGTCAGGGCTACCTTCATGCGGCGGTCGAACAGGTTCGCGTTGAGCTGGTCGATCAGCAGCGACAGGATCTGCCGCAGGTCGCCGTCGCTCAAGGCGTCGAACACGATGAGCTCGTCGATGCGGTTGATGAACTCGGGGTTGAACGTGCGCTTGACCTCGCCGAGCACCATGTCCTCAGTGCCCTTCTGCGCCTCCGGCGACTCGCCGGACGCGAAGCCCAGCGACGCCTTGCGCTGCACCAGGAAGCGCGCGCCGATGTTCGAGGTCATGATGAGAATCGCGTTCTTGAAGTTCACGCGGTTCCCCAGCCCGTCGGTCAGGTGCCCGTCCTCGAACACCTGCAGGAGGATGTTGAAGATATCCGGGTGGGCCTTCTCGATCTCGTCGAGCAGCACCACCGAGTAGGGGTTCCGCTTCACCTTCTCGGTGAGCTGGCCGCCCTCCTCGTGCCCCACGTACCCGGGCGGCGAGCCGATGAGCTTCGACACCGAGTGCTTCTCCATGTACTCCGACATGTCGAAGCGGATGAGCGCCTGCTCGCTGCCGAAGAGGAACTGGGCCAGCGCCCGCGCCAGCTCGGTCTTGCCGACGCCCGTCGGTCCGAGGAACAGGAAGCTCCCGACCGGCCGGTTCGGGTTCTTGAGCCCGGCCCGCGACCGCCGGATCGCGCGCGAGACCGCCGAGATGGCCTTCTCCTGGCTGATCACGCGGCGGTGCAGCTCCTGCTCCATGCGGAGCAGCTTGTCGCCCTCGTCCTGGTTGATCGACGAGAGGGGCACCCCGGTCCACTTCGAGACCACCTCGTCGATCTCGGCCCGCGAGACGATCACGCGCCGCGCGCTCGACCGGACGTCGAACTTCTCGCGCACGAACTGCAGGTTCTCGCGCGCCACCTGCTCCTGCTCGCGGTAGAACTGCGCCTTGTCGAAGTCCTTCGCCGTCACCGCGCTCTCCATCTGCTCGACGGCCACGCGGATGCTCTTGTTGATCTCGCCGAACTCCTCGCTGTACCCCGCCTCGCGCAGCTTGGCCCGCGCGCCGGCCTCGTCGATGAGGTCGATGGCCTTGTCCGGCAGAAAGCGATCGGTGATGTACCGGCTCGACTGGTAGACCGACGCCTCGATCGCCTCGCGGGTGTACTCCACGTGGTGGAACTGCTCGTAGCGGTCCTTGATGCCGATGAGGATCTCGATGGTCTCGCGCTCGGTCGGCGGGTCCACCTTGATGGCCTGGAAGCGCCGCTCGAGCGAGCGGTCCTTCTCGATGTACTTGCGGTACTCCGCCGGCGTCGTCGCGCCGATGCAGCGGATCTCGCCGCGCGACAGCGCCGGCTTCAGGATGTTGGCCGCGTCGAGCGAGCCTTCGGCCGAGCCCGCCCCCACCAGCGTGTGCAGCTCGTCGATGAAGACGATGATGTTGGGGTTGTCCGTGAGCTCCTTCATGATCGCCTTCAGGCGCTCCTCGAACTGCCCCCGGTACTTCGTCCCCGCCACGATGAGCGAGATGTCCAGCGCCAGAATCCGCTTGTCCGCCAGGAAATGCGGCACGTCGCCGTAGACGATCTTCTGCGCCAGGCCCTCCACGATCGCCGTCTTCCCCACCCCCGGCTCGCCGATGAGCACGGCGTTGTTCTTCGTGCGGCGGCAGAGCACCTGCTGCACGCGCTCGAGCTCGTAGTCGCGGCCCACCAGCGGATCGAGCCCGTTCTTCATCGCGGCGTCGGTCAGATCGCGGCTGAACTCCGCAAGCAGCGGCGTCTCCTTCACCCGCGTGAGCGTCGTCTTCTCGTTCAGCAGCTGCACGATGTCCTCGCGAACCTGGTGCAGCCGCATCCCCTTCTCCATCAGGATGGTGGCGGCCACCGACCGCTCTTCGCGCAGGATGCCCAGCAGGAGGTGCTCGGTGCCGATGTAGTTGTGCAGCAGCCGATCGGCCTCTTCGGCCGCGTACTGCAGCACGCGCTTGGTTTCGGCGCTGAACGGAATCTCCACCGACGTGGAGACCTTCTCGCGGAAGACGGTGCGGCCCTCGATTTCCTTGCGGATGTTCTCGAGCGACAGGTGCGAGCGGGCGAAGATCCGGCTCGTCAGCCCCTTGCCTTCGCGGATCAGCCCCAGCAGCAGGTGCTCGGTCTCAATCGAGATGCTCCCGAGCTGGCTTGCCTCGTAGCGGGCGAAAAACAGCACCCGCCGCGCTCGTTCCGTGTACCGCTCGAACATCCGGCCGCCTAGGAGAAAGGAGTGGGGTTACCGGCCACTTATGGCCATTATACGGCAACCCCGCGCGCGGCCGCTCCCACCGACTTCGCTAACCTACAGACACGGCTGGACTTCGAAGTTTTGGATTCCCTGTCCCGCCCCGTTACTGCGGCGGGTCGCCCACCGGCAGCTGACTGTTGCCCCAGACGACGTTGTCGTTCTTTCCGCCGTAGCCCCACACCACGTTATCGCCCTGGTAGCCCCACACCACGTTGTCGGACCCGTTGCCCCAGACCACGTTCTGGCCTTCCGGGTTGGTCACTGGCGTGCCCCACCACAGGGCGGGCGCCGCGGTCCACGACGCCACCTCCCCCCACAAGAGCCGGTTGGGCGGCAGCAGCGCGACGGGGTTCACGAGCCCGAAGACGTTGAGGTCGGCGTATCGAAGAACGGCCGGGTCCCCCCACGCGGCGACCGCCGTCGCCAGGTCGACCACACGGAGGCCCGTGCCGGCGATCACACCCGCGGCCAGGCCCCCGCCATCCCAGAACGCCACGCCGCCCGGCACGACGGGAACTCCGGCCACGAGCGTCCCCGGCAACGGCAGGGTCAGTCCGCGCTGGGTCACCTGGCTCGCTGCCGCAACGTTGACCAGCCCGGCCCCGGCCGCCATCAGCCCCGCATCCGGCATGAGGGACGAGGTGGCCTGCAGGGCCAGCTTGACCTGCTGCGGCGTCAGGCCCGGCGCGCCCTCGAGCAGCAACGCCACGGCGCCGCTCACGATAGCCGCCGCCATGCTCGTGCCGCTCAGGCGCGCGTAGGCGTTGTCCTTCCGCCCCGCGACCACGATCTCGGGGAACGTCAAGACCAGCAGCGAGTCGGCGGCGGCGAGCGACACGATGCGGTTGCCGGGCGCGACAACGTCGGGCTTGACGGCGAGATCGAAGGCCGTCGGGCCCCGCGAGCTGTAGGTCGCCACCGTGTCGTCGCGGCGATCGACCGTTCCGCGGCCGTTGACCGCGCCCACGGTCAGCGCGTGCGGCGAGTTGCCTGGCGAGGCAATCCCTCCGAGCACGGGTTCCCCCGTCGGGCTCACCCCCGCGTTGCCCGCCGAGGCGACGACGACCAGGCCGGCCGCCACCGCGCGTCCCACGGCCTGACAGAGCGGATCGACGACACACGACTCGCGGACCGGCCGGCCGAGCGAGAGATTCACCACGCGGATGCCGAGGGCGGCCCGGTTGGCAATGACCCACTCGAGGCCCGCGACGACGTCGCTCGTGAAGCCGAAGCCGCTGGCGTTGAGCACCTTCACGTTGACGAGGTGCGCGCCCGGTGCAATCCCGCCACGGTAATCGTGGGTCACGCGGCCGGTCGGCGCCAGGCCGGCCACCATGCCGGCGACATGCGTCCCGTGCCCGTACCCGTCAGAGGCGTGCGGCTCGCCCTGAACGAAGCTGATCTCCGCCCGGACCTTTCCACGCAGCGCGCTGTGCGTCGCCATCCCGGAGTCGAGCACGGCGACGCCGATGCCCCGGCCCGTCCGTCCCAGGCCGCCTGCGCGAACCTGATCGCCGCCCACCGCCTGGTCCGCGGTGGCCATGGCCACGCTGACTGGCAGGTCGAGCGTGATGTAGGTCACGCCGGGCTGCGTCCGCAGCTCGTCGATCTGCGCCGCGGAGGCCTCGACGACGACGCCGCGGCCCAGGACCCGGCCATGGCCCAGCCCCTGCGACCTCAGCCCGCTCAGAACCGGGCCCACCTCCCCCATCACCAGCGCGCGCACGCGGGGCGCCGAGCGACGAATCAGCCCGGCGATGTCCTCTGAGACCGGGGCCGGCTCCCGGGCGGCCAAACCCAGACCGCCGCTCGTGAGAACAAGGGTGGCGCAGCAGAGGGTAAACAACGCGGCCAGGCGACGCATCGACGACACATCCTCCCGCGGCAGAGGTTCTGCCGGCGGGAGGGCCGAGGCAAGGACCGCTCCGCTCCGCGCGGACAGGCCCGCGGGGCGGCCAAGTCCCTCAACCGACGGCGGTTTCGCCCACGGGGCCATGGGCGCGGCTTGGTCGCGGCGCGGGCGAATCCGCCCACGGTGTGCGCGGTCCCGCACACAGCCGGGCGTATAATCCTCGCGCGTCCATGTCATCCCACGACGACCCGCGGGACCGCTCTGCTGGCCGCGGCGCGCCGGGCCCGGACGAGGGCGTGACCCGGTTGCCGTCGGCCCACCCGGCGCCAGGCGCCGATGCGCCCACGTTCGCGGGTGCGGGCGGCGCCGGGCCGGCCGACAGCCATGCGGAGGTGCCGGGCGACGCGGAAGCCGCGTTCGCGCCGGGCCGGCGGATCGGCACGCGCTACACGATCATCAAGCAGCTCGGCCGCGGGGGCATGGGCGCCGTCTACCAGGCCTGGGACGACGAGCTGACCGTGGCGGTGGCCATCAAGGTCATCCTGGCCGACGCGTCCACCGACCCGTCCACGCGACACGACGCCGAGCAGCGTTTCAAGCGCGAGCTGCTCCTCGCCCGTCAGGTCTCGCACCGCAACGTCGTCCGCATTCACGACATCGGCGACGTCGGCGGCGTGAAGTACATCACCATGGCGCTCATCGAGGGCGAGACGCTGGCCGCCCTCATGCGCCGGATGGGCCCGCTGCCCGTCGAGCAGGCGCTGGCACTGATGGGCCAGGTGGCCGAGGGGCTGGCGGCCGCGCACGACGTGGGCGTCGTCCACCGCGACCTCAAACCGGAGAACATCATGGTCACCCCGGATGGCCGGGCCGTGATCATGGACTTCGGCATTGCGCGATCCACCCACAAGGGCACCACGCAGACGCAGGCCGGCTCCATCCTCGGCACGCTCGAGTACATGGCGCCGGAGCAGGCCTCGGGCCAGCCGGTGGACCAGCGCGTCGATGTCTATGCCCTGGGGCTCATCGCGTACGACATGCTGCTCGGCCGGCATCGGGTGACCGTGCGCGACAACCCGATGACCGAGCTGATGGACCGCGTGCGGAACCCGCCGGCACCACCGAGAGCCACGCGACCCGACGTCCCCTCGGATTTCGAGGAGATCATTCTGCGCGCGGTGCAGCCCGAAGCGTCCGCCCGCTACGCCACCAGCGCGGAGCTGAAGACGGCGCTCGACGCGCTCGACGCGGCCGGGCGGCGACGGCCGGACCTGCCGCCCGCGGCCGCGCCCCCGCGCCCGTCACGGCTGCCGCTCGCCATCGTCGGCGCCGCGGCCATCGTCGTCCTGGGCCTCGGTGGGATGTACGTGTGGCGGGAATCCGGTCCGGCGGCGCCGTCCGACCCGCCGCCGGCGGTGTCGGTGCTCATCGCCGACTTCGACAACCGCACCGGCGACGCGGTCTTCGACGGGGTCGTCGAGCAGGCCCTGACGCTCGGCGTCGAGAGCGCGTCGTTCGTCACGACCTACCCCCGACGCGAGGCGCTTCGCACTGCGGCGCTCATCAAGCCCGGGGCCGCGCTGGACGTGCAGACGGCCCGCCTGGTTGCGCTGCGGGAAGGCGTGCAGCTGGTGCTCGCCGGCGCGGTCGAGCCGCGCGGCGGCGGCTACCGGATCTCCGCCCGCGCGCTGGGGCCCGACGAAGCGTCGGCGCCGCTCTACGAGCTCACCGCGGACGCCAACGGCAAGGCCACCGTGCTGGAGCGCGTCGGCGAGCTGGCCGGCAAGGTACGCGAGGCCCTGGGCGACACCACGGTCCCGAGCGGCGGCCCGGTCGCCACGGAGACGTTCACGGCCGCGAGTCTCGAGGCCGCCCGCGCGTACGCGGCCGCCCAGGAGCTGCAGTGGACCGGGCGCGTGGAAGACGCCATCGGGATGTACCAGAAGACCATCGAGCTCGATCCGCAGATGGGGCGAGCCTACTCGGGGCTGGCCGCGCAGTATCAGAACCTGGGTCGCATGGCCGAGGCCGAGCGGCACTACAAGCAGGCGCTGGCTCTGATCGACCGGATGACCGACCGTGAGAAGTACCGGACGCGCGGGAGCTACTTCCTCTTCGCGCGGAATCCCAGTCAGGCGATCCAGGAGTTCACGGCCCTCGTGAAGGCCTACCCCTCGGACTCGGTCGGCCTGAGCAATCTGGCGCTGGCGCGCTTCTATCAGCGTGACATGGCGGCGGCGCTCGAGCAGGGTCAGCGGGCGGCGGATCTGTTCCCCCGCAACGTGCTGCGCCGCGCCAACCTGGCGTTGTACGCGATGTACGCCGGCGACTTCGAGACGGCCATCGCGCAGTCGCTCGAGGCGCACACGCTGAACCCGACGCACCTGAAGTCGTTCGTCGCGCGCGCGCTCTCGCAGCTCGCCCTGGGCCGCGGTGAAGAGGCCGCGGCGACCTACGGGAAGCTCCGCGAGACGTCGGACACCGCGGCCTCGTTTGCCGTCGCCGGGCTCGCCGACCTCGCCCACGTGGAGGGCCGGCTCGCCGACGCGCGCGCCCTGCTCGCCGACGGCATCGCGGCCGACGTCGCCGCGAAGAACATGACCGGGGCGGCCACCAAGCGGGTCGCATTGGCCGAGGTGTTGCTGGCCGCCGGGGATTCGGCCGGCGCAGCACGCGAAGCGCTGGCAGGCCGGGCAGCGAGCGACGTCGACAACGTGCAGGCGGGCGCGGCGCTCGTCCTGGCCGCCGCCGGCCGATCGCGCGACGCCGAGTCGGTTGCCGTCGTGCTCGACGGCAAGCTGGAGGTCGATCCTCAGGCCTACGCGCGGCTGATTCGGGCGGAGATCGCCCTGGCGGCCGGCCAGGCCCGGGCCGCGCTCGACCATGCACGTGCCGCGCAGAAGCTGGCCGACACGTGGCTTGGACGCGTCACGCTCGGCCGGGCGTACCTGGCAGCCGGCGCGTTCCCTGAGGCGTACGCTGAACTCGAAGCGGCGCTCCGGCGCAAAGGCGAAGCGACCGCGGTCTTTCTCGACGACGTGCCCACCTATCGCCTGCTGCCGCCGGTGCACTACTACCTGGGCGTGGCCCAGGAAGGCCTGAAGAGCCCGGCCGCCGCCGAGTCGTTCACGACCTTCCTGGCAATCAAGGCGAAGAGCGACGGCACCGGCACGCTGGTTGCCGAGGCGCGGAAGAAGCTGGGGCGGTAAGGCAGGCTCTGGGCTCTGGGCGCCGCGGGACCCTCCAAAGCCTGACGCCGAGAGCCCAACGCCCCCCTAGCTCCCAAACCGGCAGACATACCCGACATCGCCAAAGCCGAAGTCGGGGATGTCGTTCCAGCCGCTGAACCCGCCGTTGTTGTCCGGCCAGAACTGGATGACGTTCTCGATGCCGCCCTGGTTGTTGGGCTCGCCGGCCCGCCAGTTCGTGTAGCTGAAGGCGGCGCCATCACTCCAGGCGAAACCCACTCCCACTCGGTAGCCACCGATGTACGCCGTGATCCCACCCACATCACCGGGGTCGACGACCGAGCTGACGAAGGCGTTCTCGGCGGCGCTTCGAATGCTGGCGAGGTGGCCGCCGGCCGTGACGCACGCAGCTTCGGAGGTGGTCCACGGCGTGCCGAACGCGGGCACGAACGCAAAGTACGTCGTCGTCCCCGGCATCTGCTGCACGCGCGTGACTGTGACGGAGAACGAGCCGCCGTTGTCGTCGTAGTAGCTGTCGTTGACGGCGAACTGCAGCACGCCGCTCTGCCCGGGTCCGCCCAGCACGGTCGGACCGGCGCCCACCAGCTGCCAGGGCCCCGTGCCGATCCTCGCCACGAGCGTAATCGCGGGAAGCGCCGGCGCGAGGAAATCGCCGCCCGTCCCAACCACGTTCGTCAGCGGCCCGCCGGGACCCGCGAGGTCACCAGGATTCAGATACCACGTGACGGTACCCGTCGCGGCGATGTGCACGAGTTGGCCATCGGCGACGAACCCGGCCGAGACGGGAACCGTGCCACCCGTGTCCAGACGGTTGCTGTTCGAACCGCCGCCGGCGGACCCCGGCACGACCATGGTCGACATCAGCGGCAGCGCCGGCGGCGGGACCGTGACGGCACAGGCCGAGAACTCGGACGTGTTTCCGTCGCTGTCGGTGGCCGTCGCAGTGTAGACCGTCCCGGCCGGCTGCGGTCCGGGCGCCAGGAAGTCGAACGTCAGGTTTCCGCTGGCGGTGGTCGCCTTGACGAAGCTGCCCACCGGGAACTGCCCTTCTCCAGACCCGGACGGATCGCACGTCGTGTTGCGGTAAACGTGGATGGTGAACGTGGCCTCCGGCGTCGAGTGAAGGCCGCCGAACAGGCGGACGGACGCGCCCTCGATGGTGGCGCTTGCGATGACGGGGACGTTCTGCCGCAGGTTCGGGCCGACGTCGGCGTCGTTGGCATCGTTCGGCGTCACGCCATCCGCGCCCAGGTCGATCCCGAGGCCGCCGTTGCCGTAGATGGAGTTGCCGATCACGGTGATCCGTTCCGGCTCAGTGCCGCCCACCGTGTAGATCGCGACCCCGTGCGCCGGGTTGCCGGCGATGACGTTGCCGGCGCCGGGGGACGTGCCGCCGATCAGCACGCGATAGGCGCTGAACGCCGTGATCCCGCTGTAGCCGTTGCCGAGCGCGGTGACGCCGTCGGCCGCGAGACCGATGAGATTGCCCTCGACGACGGTGCCGGATGTCTCGCTGCCCCTGAGGGCAATGCCGGTCCCGGCAGCGGCCGCTGCCAAGCCGTTGCCCGAGATGATGTTGCGATCCGCGAGCGTCGTGCCCCCGATGTGAACCGGGGAGTAGGACACGATGCCCTCGAAGCGGTTGGGCCGCGCCGCCAGCCCGTCGGGCGTCGTCCCGATGAGGTTCCCGCGAATCACCGCGGGCGTGCTCGACGACCCGGCAATCACGAGGCCGGGCCCGGCGTTGCCGCTGACGACGTTGCCAGCGCCCACCACGGCGGACTCCGATCGAATGAGCCGGATACCGCCGGCGCCGTTGGCCGCGGCCGCACCCGCAGCGGTGAGACCGATGGTGTTGGACCTCACCTGCAGCCCGGAGACCGGCGCCAGCGCGCCGCTGTGCTGCACCTCGAGCCCCCAGCCCGTGTTGCGCGAAATGACGTTGCCACCTACGAAGGCCGAGGGCGCGCCGTTGTACATCGTGATGCCGTTCCCGGCGTTTCCGCGGGCGGTGACGCCGTCGGCAGCAAGGCCGATCGTGTTGAAGCGCACCGCGTGGCCCTCGGCCCCGGGGCCGGCGAGCAGGATGCCGTCGGCCTCGCTCGAGGCCACGACGTTGCGGTCGATCGTCGCGAAGGGACCGTACGCCACCACACCGAAGCGGTTGCCGAGCAGCGCCGCGCCGGCGCGGTTCGTGCCGATCAGGTTGTCCAGCACCTGGTTGCTGCCGCCGGTGATCCAGACACCGTAGCCGCCGGCGCCCTTGAAGTTGGTGATGGCCAGGCCGCGGATCGTCGAACCCGAACCCACGAGGTGGAAGCCGACGCCGCCCCCTGCCGCGGTGCCGTTGATGCCGACCACGGGCAGGCCGTCGTAGCCGGGCTGCGTCGTGCCGTCGATCGCAATACCGTTGCCCACCGGCGGCAGCGGCGAGGCCGGCGTGATGATGGCGGGCGCGGCCGGCGAGGCCCCCGGAATCGCAAACGAAATGGTGTGCGGACCAGGCGTGCCGTTGGCGTACGCCAGGGCGAAGCGCAGCGATCCGAATCCGCCGTCCGCGGTGTTCGTCACGATCGTCGGGATGATCACGTCGAACGGCACGGACAGCGCCGTCGCCTCGCCGGCCACCGCCGCCTCGGCCATCAGCACGTAGCCGCTGCCCGGCGCGCTGACCGACAGGAACGGGAACGTCGCGATGCCGTCCGGGCCCGTCGTGGCCACGTTGCCGGCCAGCGCCGCGGCGCCGGGATTGCTGGCCAGCAGCAGCGTGACCAGGGCGCCCGGCACGGGCACACCGGACGCGTTGTCGCGCACCTGCACGGTGACCGCGGGCGCGATCGGCACCCCTGGCAGCGCAAGCGTCGGCTGCTGGAGGAAGAACAGGTTCGAGCCCGACGGCGTCTTGATGGGCGGGGTCGTCGATCCCGGCGGATCCTGTGGATCGACGCCCTGCGAGGCGACGCCCGGCTCGACGCTCTGCTGCGGCGCGAAGGCCGGATCGACCGACACCGGCTCGCCCTTGCTGTTGATGACGATCAGGTTGTTGGACGTGTCGTCGTCGATGACGCGCAGCGTGATGGTGCCGCGCTCGCCGGGCGCCAGCCACATGCTGGCGTTGGTCTCGGCGGGATCGTTCTGGTCCGGCAGCGTACCGTCCGTGGGCAGCACGAACCGCGGATTCGGGATGTTTGCCAGCAGCACGTTGCGCGTCTCGAAGGCGAGTTCGCAGCCGTTGGGTCGCGTCACCGGCGTCTTGTAGAGCTTGTGCAGGATGAGCTGCGTCTTCACGCCGGCCGGCAGGTTCTGCTGCGCCAGGAAGAGGTTCACGTTGAACGCCGACGTCGTGTTGCCGGTGTTGGTGACGTTCCACGACAGATCGGTGATCGTACCGTTCTCGATGTCCGGATTCTCGATGTCCGGATTCTCGATGTCGGGGTTCTCGATGTCGGGATTCTCGATATCCGGGTTCTCGATATCCGGGTTCTCGATATCCGGATTCGCCACAACCACGTTCTCGATGTCGGGGTTCTCGATGTCGGGGTTCTCGATGTCCGGGTTCTCGATGTCCGGGTTCTCGATGTCCGGATTCTCGATGTCCGGGTTGTACACCTCGGCATTCTCGATGTCGGGGTTCTCGATGTCGGGGTTCTCGATGTCCGGGTTCTCGATGTCCGGATTCTCGATGTCCGGGTTGAGCAGCACGCGGCTCTCGAGGCCGGCCGGCACCGCGACCCCGCCAACCCCGGCGATCTCGGAGACGTCCACCGAAAGCTGCCCCTTCGGATCGCTGGAGGTGACATACACCGTCCGCGTCGCCGTCGACTTCGGCGGAATCAGCATGTCGATGGACGTGCGGGGCGGCGGGTCGGTGGCCAGGTACGGCGGCTGCGGGAACTGGTCGAACGACGCGCGGCCGCCTGGCGGCTGCGCCAGGATGGTCATGCGGAACGCCCGCGTCTCGGCCGTGGCGTTCTGCGCAAAGACCACGAAGGCACGCTGCAGCGTCGGCGAGAGCGGCTTCGTGTTGCCCGGCGAGCCGGCGAGCAGCCCTCCGGTGATGCGCGACGTGTAGATGTTCTGGTTGCGCGATCCGGCGTTTCCGGGCTCGCACTGCAGCACGGTCTGGCTCGGATCGAAGACGCTCGGCCCCGGCGGCACGTTCGGGTCGCGCGTCGCGGGCGTGTACCGGGTCCAGTCACCGGCGACCGGCGGTCGCACGTCGCGATTGTCGGTCCACACTGCATGGAAAATCGGCGGCGTCGTACCGGCCGCCGTGTTGTAGCGCCACTTCCCCTTGCCGTCGCTGACGAACGCCGGCGCCGGCTGGATGTCGAGGTAGTCGCCGATGAACGCCGCCGTCCCCTGGCGGAACATCGGCAGGTTTGGCGGGTTGACCTGGAGCTGCTCCAGCTGGCCGGTGGCGCTGCGGTACCCCATCAGGTAGTCGGAGACCTTCACCGATGGCGCGAACGTCGGCGGCTCGCCGGGCGTGCCCATGACGCTCCGCAGGTCGAGCGTGTGGCGGAGCCCGTTGGCCGTGAGCTGGTCGGAAATGAACCGCGAGAACGTCTGCGAGGCCGTTTCACGCAGGTCGTAGTAGATGAGCATGAGCCGCCCGCCCGCGAAGGTGAGCGCCGGCATCAGCTGGTGGCCCTGCAGCGGCTGCGGCAGCCCGTTCGCGTCGATGAACGGCCCATCGTCCACGGCACGTGGCGCGGAGAACGTGCGGCCGTCGAGGCTCGTAGACATCACGATGCGGGCGTCCCCGCTGATCGGATCGGGGCGAGCCGCCGCGAAGCCACGCTCGGACCAGGCCACATACACGCGCTGGTCGCCATCCACGACCATCGTCGGGTACGCATTGGTGCGGAAGCTGAAGATCGACGTGCCCTGGTCGAACTCCGAGATGTTCGTGGGCTCCGACGTCTTGGGCCTGCGATGCTCGAAGATCCGCGACGGGTCCGGCGCGCCCTGCCCTCCCTTGCGCGCGACGCGCTGGAGCTTTCTCGCCACGCCCGGCGGCAGCACACGCGCCGCGCCCGGGGACAGGCGAGCCACGAGAATGCCGTCGGCGTCCGGCGCCGACGCCGTGGCAAAGCGTCGCCAGGCGATGTAGACCGCGCCGTTCGCCGGGTCGATCGCCAGGGTGGCCCCCTGGTTGATCTCGTCTTCCGGACGGCTCACCCGTATCGGAGCGCTCCAGGTGACGCCGCAGTCGAACGAGCGCGACAGCAGAATCTCCGAACGCAGGCCGGCGCCGTGCCGGGTGATCGACGAGTACACGACGTAGGCCGTCCCCGCCGGAATGCCCTGTGTCGTCTTCTTCGCGCGGCGCGTGGCGCCCTTCCCTTTCGCGCGCGGGGCCGCGGCCGGCGCAGTGACGTTGCCGACCGGAAGCGTGCAGGTGCGCGGAGCCCCGCGCGGGATGTCCACCGCGAGCCACGGCTTGTCCAGGAACGCCGCGCCATTCGCCTGCGCGACCATGCTCGCGCCGAGGTACGTCGTCGAGTCGCGATCCTCCCGGTTGTTGTTGTCGATGAAGCGCGCGACGAAGATGCCGCTGCGACCGTTCTCACCGCGATCGAAGACGAGGCCGGAGTACAGGAACAGCCCGCTCACGCCCGCGCGGACCACCGGGTCCGCGCCGGCCTGATACCCCTTGAGCGGCGAGGCCAGGCCCTCGGGCGACGTGTCCTGCGGATATCCCGGCAGCAGCGTGCTCGTCCAGCGCTGTCCCCCGTCCTGTGACTTGTAGACCCCAAGCCACGCGTCCCCCGTTTCCGACCCGTCCGGCAGCCCCGGCACGTCAACGGTGCGGTAGTCGTTCGAGCCGCCGACGAGATGCAGCGGATTCCGGGTGGAGGCGGCAATGGACGGCTCGTTCTGCCGCTGCAGGAACGGATCCCCGTTCGGCCAGTCCAGGCCCGACACCATGTTGACGTTGCGACCCGGCAGCTGCGCATGCACCGCCGAGCCGGCAACGACCGCCGCAATGAGCGCGCCAAGACACAGACGTGCCAACGAGGCCTTCAAAGACTGGGGAACGAGCCACATTTTTGGACCTCGAACGATTGATCAGGCAACGGTGCGCGGGAGATGACTTCGGCGCATTCTAGAGATCACAGCCGTGAATTGCACGCATATTCGGCCGTCCGAAGCCGGAAGCCTGAGAGCCCTGCCGCCCCGATTACGGAAATCGCACTTGCGCGCGCCGGCGATGGCGGGCCGGCTCAGCCGTCTGGACGGAGAGCCAGAGATCGCCGGCCAGGAGCGCGGGGCGCAGATGCGGCGGCAGCAGCGTGGACAACGACGCCGGGGAGACGGCCGGATCGAACAGGCGGGCGATGACGGGACCGCCGGCCGCCGGGTCGCCCCGGTGCAGGCTGACCGCCTCGACCGAACGGGGCCCGAGCCCTGCGAGCTCGGCGCGCAGTTGCCCGCTGACCGGGTCGTACGTCAGGCGGGCGGTGAGGTCCGCCGCGCTGCCCTCTCCCGCCAGCACGACCGACGCCGCTCGCGGCGCCGGCGGCTTGCCGTTGACGAGCGCCGGCACGGTCGGGGGCGCGCGGCGGGGCCGCGCGGCCTGCTCGTAGGCGTAGCCGATCGCCAGCAGCCGCGGCTCGCTCCACGCGCGGCCCAGGATCTCGAAGCCAATCGGCACGCCGTCGGCGGTCAATCCCGCGGGCAGCGCAAGCGCCGGCCACCCCGTGGTGGCGCTGAGCTGGCAGTTCGTGCCGCGCTGCGGCTCCTCGACTACGACCGGGCGTCGGCGCAGCGTGGGATACGCGAGCGCGTCGATGCGGTGCTCGGCAAACGCCGCGTCGACGAGCGCCTGCACCGCGGATCGCCGGGCGTTCACCCGCCTGACGGCCTCTTCGGTCACCTCCGCGGCATTCCGCAGCTTGAAAGTGTTCTCGAGCGCGGCGTGCATCGAGCCGCCGGCGATGACCTCGCCGAGCGACCGCACCGGCGCGGCGGGGAACTGCGCGAGGTAGGCCGCGAGGTCATCCCGGAACTCGAGGTTGATGAGGCTCGAGCCCTGCAGGAGCTCGTCCAGCCCGGGAATGCTCACATCCACGAGCTCTGCGCCGCGACCCTTCATGACCTCGAGCGCCTGCTGGACGATGCCGCCGACTTCGGCATCCTCGGGCGCCGTGCCGAAGTGCGCGCGGAGAACGCCGATGCGCGCGCCAGCCAGGGCGGCGGCGTCGAGCGCGTCACGGTACGACGGGGGTATGCGGGCGCCCGCGCCCGCCGTGGTCGGATCGTCAGGGTCCTCCCCCACGGTGGCGTCGAGCATAATCGCGAGATCGGTAATGGTCCGGGCGAGCGGCCCGCCGATGTCCTGCGTGTGCGACAGCGGGATGATGCCCGAGCGGCTGGAGAGCCCAAGGGTTCCCCGCAGGCCGACGAGGTTGTTGTTGGCGGCGGGGATGCGAATGGACCCGCACGTGTCGCTGGCCATCCCGGCGACGGCGAAGCTTGCCGCCACCGCCGCCCCGGTGCCGCCGCTCGACCCGCCTGGCGTGCGCGCCGGGTCGTACGGGTTGCGCGTCTGCCCGCCGAGCGAGCTGATGGTGATGATGCCCGCAGCGAGCTCGTGCAGATTCGTCTTGCCGAGAATCACCGCGCCCGCTTCGCGGAGCTTCCGCACCTGGAACGCGTCGCGGCCCGTGCGAAAGCCCGCCAGCGCCGTGGTGCCGCCCGTCGTGGGCAGGTCACGCGTTTCGAAGTTGTCCTTGATGAGAACGGGAATGCCGTGCAGCGGCCCCCGCGGTCCCCGCGCGCGGCGCTCGCGGTCGAGCGCATCAGCCTCGTCGAGCGCCGAGGGGCTCCTGGCAATCAGCGCGGTCAGCGCGGGGCCCGCGGCATCGTACGCGTCAATCCGCGCCAGGTGGAGCGCCGCCAGTTCGCGGGCGGTGACCGTGCCGGCCTCCATGGCGGCCTGGAGGTCGAGAATCGACCGCTCCATCACCTCGAAGGTCGAGACCGCCGCCCGCGGCTGGGCCGCGGGCGACGACGACACCAGCGAGACCACCGCCAGGGCAGCCAGGACGCGGCGCATCCGCGGTCCCGCGAACTAACCGCCGAAGCTCTTCACCGCGTCGGCCTCCGTGTCGTAGGCGTCGAAGACGGTGAGCAGCTTCGTCAGCACCAGCAGGTCCTGAATCCGCTTGCCGGCAGCTGCCAGTTTCACGGACCCGCCCTGCCGCTGCGCCGCGGAATGGCACGCGACGATCTCGCCGAGCCCCATGCTGTCCAGATACGACAGGTTCGCCAGGTTCAGCACGATCTGCTTGTTCCCCTCGAAGAGCAAGCTGGTCACTTTGTCCTTCAACCGCCCGGCCCCCTCGGTCAGCGTGAGCTTCCCCGAGACGTCCACAACCGTCACGCCCCCTACATTCCGTTGCGCCAGCTCCATGTTCAGGCCTCCGTGCCGCGGGGCGCCCCTCCGGAAGCGCAGGCCCGAAGCGGCGGCATTCTATCAGGTTGTGGGCCGGTCGCGGGCCAAACCTCAACAGTCGCGGGAGGTCACGACGGGCGGAGGCGTCCGCCCTCGAGGCGCAGCGTACGATCGCACTGGGCTGCGAGGCGCGGGTTGTGGGTGGCGATGATGGCCGTAAGCCCGAACTCGCGGTGCATGTCGCGCAGCAGCGCGTGCAGCGCGTCGCCGGTCGCCTCGTCCAGGTCACCCGTCGGTTCGTCCGCCAGGAGCAACGACGGCTGGCGGACGAGCGCGCGGGCGACGGCAACGCGCTGCTGCTCGCCGCCGGACAGCATGCCCGGACGGTGATCGAGCCGCTCGCCCAGGCCGACCCGCCGCAGAAGCGCCTCGGCGGCCGGGCGGGCCTCGGCCATCGGCACCCGGGCGATGCGGAGCGGCATCGCGGCGTTCTCGACGGCCGTGAACTCGGGCAGCAGATGGTGGAACTGGAAGACGAAGCCGACGTGGCGGTTGCGGAATGCCACGAGCTCCGCGTCGCTGGTCGCCGTCACGTCGCACGCGCCGACGACGATGCGTCCCGCGTCCGGCCGATCCAGCCCACCCAGCAGGTGCAGCAGCGTGCTCTTGCCCACGCCGGACGCGCCGACGATGGCCACCATCTCGCCCTGTGCGACGTCGAGGTCGAGCTCGCGCAGCACGGCCAGCCGGGTGCCCGCCACGCGGTACGACTTCGACAGTCCCGCCGCGGAGACGAACGCCATCATTCGTACCGCAGGGCCTGCGCGGGATCGAGCCCGGCGGCCTGACGCGAGGGGTAGAGGGTGGCGAAGAAGCACACCACCACCGCGCCGGCCACGACAGCCGCCAGATCTTCCGGCAGCACCCGGAACGGCAGGTAGGTCACCTGATAGACATCGCTGGGGATGCTGATGACCCGGTAGCGGTCCATGACGAGCGACACGGCCGTCCCCAGCGTCGCGCCCACCAGGGTGCCCGTGATGCCGATGATCAGGCCCTGCAGCAGGAACACCAGCATCACGCTCCGCGCCGAGGCGCCCATGGTCTTGAGAATCGCGATGTCGCGCGTCTTCTCCATCACGAGCAGCACCAGCGAGGCGACGATGTTCAGCGCGGCGACCGCGACGATGAGGCCGATGCCGATGCCCATTGCGATCTTCTCGAGCCAGAGCGCCGAGTAGAGCGACTGGTTCATGTCGGCCCAGTCCTGAGTGGTGTACTCCGGACCCAGCGCGCGCGGGATGGCCTCCGCCACCGCCGGGGCGTCGTAGATGTCCGCGACGCGCACCTCGATGTGATTGACCTGTTCCGAGCCGACCAGCCGTCCGGCCGTCGCGAGCGACACGAAGGCGTAGGCGTTGTCGAACTCGAAGAGTCCCAGTTGGAAGCGCCCGGCCACCGTCAGTCGGCGCTGGCGCGGCAGCATGCCCATGGGCGAAAGCGTCCCCTGCGGCGTGACGAAAGTCAGCGACTCGCCCTCGATCACGCCCAGCCGGGCGGCCAGGTCGCGGCCGATGAGAACGCCGGCCAGCGCGCCGTCGGCTGGCTCGGCGAGCGCGTCGAGGCTGCCGGTCCGGAGCGCCCGGCCGAGCTCGGTGACGCCGCCCTCGAGCGCCGGATCGATGCCCTTGATGGTCACGAAGGCGTCGGCCGCGCCGCTCGAGACCAGGGCCTTCCCCATCAGCGCCGGCGCCGCCGCCACCACGCCGGGCACGGCGCGCAGGCGCGCGACTTCGGCCGCGTAGTCGTCGATGCCCCCCTGCTTCCAGACGTAGACATGCGCCGTCGAGCCGAGAATCCGGTCGCGCAGCTCCTGCTGCAGACCCGTCATGAGGGCGAGCGCGACGATCAGAGCGGCGACGCCGACCGTGACGCCGAGCGTGGAGACGAGCGAGATGACCGAGATGAACACCTGCCGGCGCCGGGCCAGGAGGTACCGCAGCGCGATCTCCAGTTCGAACGGCATGGGCCCGCTCACGTCTCCCGGGCCCGCATGAGCGGGAACAGGATGACGTCGCGGATCGAGGGCGAGTTGCTGAGCAGCATGACCAGCCGGTCGATGCCGATACCCTCGCCGCCGGTCGGCGGCATGCCGTACTCGAGGGCGCGCACATAGTCCTCGTCCATGACGTGCGCCTCCTGGTCGCCGCGGGCACGCGCGGCAATCTGGGCCTCGAAGCGGCGCCGCTGCTCGACCGGATCGTTGAGCTCGCTGAAGGCGTTGGCCACTTCGAAGCCCCCGATGTAGAGCTCGAAGCGCTCGACCGTGTCGGGGTCGTCGGGGCGCTGCTTCGAGAGCGGCGACACCTCGGTCGGGAAGTCGTAGATGAACGTGGGCTGGATGAGCCGATCTTCCCAGAGGTGCTCGAAGATGAGCGTCGCGAGCTTGCCGGGGCCGGCGCCGGGCGCGGCGTCGACACCCAGCCGGCCGGCCAGCGCCCGCGCCGTCTCGACCCGGCGGAGATCGTCGACGGCCACGGCCTGGCCGAGGCGTCGCCCCGCTTCATCGGCCGCCGCGTGCCGGAGGGAGAGCCGGCGGAACGGCGGCGCCAGCGAGATGCTGTGCACCCCAAAGGGAAACGCCGTGGTCCCCAGGACCTCAATCGCCACCGCCGCGAGCAGATCCTCGGTGAACTGCATGAGCCGCTCGTAGTCCACGTACGCCCAGTAGAACTCGAGCATCGTGAACTCGGGGTTGTGCTGGGTGGAGATGCCTTCGTTCCGGAAGTTGCGGTTGATCTCGAAGACCTTCTCCATGCCGCCCACGGTGAGCCGCTTGAGGTAGAGCTCCGGCGCAATCCGCAGGTACAGCTTCATGTCGAGGGCGTTGTGATGGGTCACGAACGGCCGCGCGAGCGCACCTCCCGCAATGGGCTGCATCATCGGCGTCTCGACCTCGAGGAAGCCGTGGCGCATCAGGAAATCACGGACCGCCGTGACCGTGCGGCTGCGAATCTCGAAGACGCGGCGCGTCTCGGGGTTCACGATGAGATCCAGATACCGCTGCCGGTAGCGGATCTCGACGTCCTGAAGGCCGTGCCACTTCTCGGGCAGCGGCAGGAAGCACTTGGCGAGGAACTCGAGCCGATGCACCCAGATCGAGAACTCGCCGGTCCTGGTGCGGAACAGGTGGCCGGCGACGCCGACGTGATCGCCGAGATCGAGGAGCCGCGCCACCTGGAAGTCGCGCTCCGCTACGGCGTCCTGCCGCACGTACGCCTGGACGCGGTGGCGCCCGTCGGACAGGACGAGGAACGATGTCTTGCCAAAGCTCCGGATGCCCAGGATGCGGCCGGCGACCACCGCCTCGACGCGGTCGGCCTCGAGCGCGTCGGCCGGGCGATCGCCGTGGCGCTCGACGAGCTCCGTAATGCTGTGAGTCGTGTCGAACCGGCTGGGATAGGGCGACACGCCCAGCCGGATCAGGGCGTCGAGGTTCGCCCGGCGCTGTTCGTTCTGGACCGCTTCGCTGCTCATCGCTCGTCGACGACCCGTCCCTCTTCGCGCAGCCGGCGCAGCACGCCATCGAGCACGCCGTTGACGAACCGCGCGGCCTCGTCGCCACTATAGGCGCGCGCCAGCTCGATAGCCTCGTTGAGAACGACGCGCGGCGGCGTGGCCGGCTGGTCCAGCAGTTCGTGCACCGCCAGGCGCAGCACGGCGCGATCCAGCGCCGTGAGCCGCTCGACCCGCCAGTTCCGCGCGGCGTCGCCGATGCGCTCGTCGATAGCCGCGCGGCCGCTCCACGCGCCTCCGGCCAGCGCCTCCGCGTACGCCTGGTGCGCCGCGTCGAGGTCGCTCACCGCTTCGGGCCGGCCGACCCGCGCCAGCAGCGCCGCGGCCGTCCCCACATCGAGGCGGCCGACCTCGCACTGGTAGAGCATCTGCAACGCGGCCTCGCGAGCCCGGCGCCGCCTGTCCCAACGCCCCCCGGCGTCGTCGGTCATCCCCGGCCGTCCCCGAGCCGGGCCACGAGCCGCGCCATCTCGAGCGCAGCCAGCGCCGCCTCGCGCCCCTTGTTCGCCTCGCCGGGCGCCGCCCGCTCCAGCGCCTCCTCCACCGTGTTGGTGGTGAGCACGCCGAAGCTCATGGGCACGCCCGTCGCGGCCGCGGCCGCGGTGATGCCGTGCGCGCACGCCGACGCGATGAACTCGAAGTGCGGCGTGGCGCCCCGCACGAGGCAGCCCAGGCAGACGACGGCCGCGACGCGGCCGGTCTCGGCGACACGCTGGGCCGCCATCGGTATCTCGAAGGCGCCGGGCACCGGCACGACGTCCAGATCCGCTTCGCCAACGCCCTGCTCGCCGAGCGCCTCCCGCGCGCCGGCCAGCAGCCGGTCGGTCACGAAGTCGTTGTACCGGGAGACGACAATGGCGATGCGCACGGGGCTACTTGCCCTGGAACGCCGGCTTCCGCTTCTCGAGAAACGCCCGCGTCCCCTCGCGCATGTCGTCGGTCGACGCGACGGCCCCGAAGAGCGCCGTCTCGAGCATCTGGCCGTCGGCGAGCGCCACGTCGAGGCCGTGGTGCACGGCCTCGAGAATGTACCGCACGGCCACCGGCGCCTTCGCGGCCAGCGCGTGCGCCAGCTTGCGCGCCTCGGCCATCAGCTCCGCCGCGGGCACGACGCGATTGACCAGGCCCATTTCGTGCGCGCGCGCGGCGTCGACCATGTCGCCGGTCAGCAGCATCTCGAGCGCGCGCCCCTTGCCGACCAGACGCGGCAGCCGCTGCGTGCCGCCGTACCCGGGGATAATGCCCAGATTCACTTCCGGCTGGCCCAGGCGAGCGGTGTCGGCCGCCAGGCGGATGGTGCACGCCATGGCCAGCTCGCAGCCGCCGCCCAGGGCAAAGCCGTTGATGGCGGCGATCACCGGCTTCCCGAGCTGCTCGATGAAGTCGAAGAGGGTCTGGCCGTTCCGCCCGTGCTCCTTGCCCTCGACCGGCGTGAGCGTGGCCAGCTCGTTGATGTCGGCGCCCGCCACGAACGCCTTCTCGCCCGCGCCGGTCAGGACAATCGCGCGCACCGACCCGTCGGCCCGGAGATCGACGAGCGCTCGCCGCAGTTCGTCGAGCGTCGGCCCGTTGAGCGCGTTGAGGACCTTCGGACGGTTGATCGTCACCACGGCGACGGCGCCGTCGCGCTCGATCAGCAGATTCTCGAAGCTCATAAACGCCTGATTATACTCCACGTTCCCGCGGCGATCAGGGCGGCGCCGGCGCCCGCCGCGTCGTACGCCACGTCGGCCCATTCCGGTGATCGGCCCGGCGTGAAGGTCTGATGCCACTCGTCGGTGACGCCGTAGCCGGCCGCGATGAGCCACGCGCCGGCCAGCGTCGCGGCGCCCACGCCCGCCCACCCCCCGCGCGCCAGCGCGCGCAGCGTCACAAGCGCCAGTCCGCCGTAGACCCAGAAGTGCAGCTGCTTGTCCGACACCTGCTCCGGCGCCGGCGGCTCGGAGAGGGAGGAAACGTAGAAGATGGCCGCCATGTAGGCGACCACCGGGAGCCAGAGGCGCACAACACTTCCGGCATCGAGCATTGGCCTCCCGGCGTTGGGCTCTCGGCTCTGAAACACTGGCATCGCCACCATGCAGCCTAGACCCCGCCCCAGAGCCCAGAGCCCAAAGCCCAACGCCTCAAACGCCCAACGCCGAGCCTGTCAGATCGGCAGCGGAAACAGCAGCCAGCCGAGCGCCAGGCCGGCGCCCACGAAGCCGGCGAACATCCGCACGCCCAGGCGGATCTGCTCGGCAGGCGTGTCGCGGGAGATCGTCGCGAACACCACGGACACGAAGAACGCGAACAGCACCATGGCGCCGACGTGGCTCGTCACTTGCGCCCCAGCGCCACGTCGTACGCGTCGAGCACGACGAGCATGTTGAGCAGTCCCGACACGATCAGGAACGCGTTGCCGTACTCGTAGGCGGAGGCCGTCACGACGCCCTGCCCCGCCCCCGCGAGTGACGCTGCGAGATAGGGCAGGCCCATCCCCAGATTGGCGAGCGCGGCGAGCCCGACCAGCGGATCCGCAAAGTTGAACGGGAACAGCCGTCCGTCCATCCAGAGGCCCGTCGCGAACATCGCGGGCAGCGTGACGAGGAAGACCAGGCCCTTCTGCCGGCGGCCGAGCCACAGGTGACCGGCGCCGGGCACGAGCCAGGCCACGACGCTGACGAACACGGGTGGCAAGTTTACCTCAGGTCTCCGACGGCGGCGGCCGCGACGAGCACGCCGGCCGCGACGCCCAGCGGCACGGCCAGACCCGCGCGCGCGACGTTGCCCGCATCCCACCATCCGAGCGTCCCGAGGGCGACGCTCCCAATGGTCGGCGCCGCGAGCACGGCGAGCGGACCGCGGACGCCCAGCCCGGGCCAGCGCGCGCGGCGCCGCACGAGGCTCCAGAGCACCGTGCCGATCGCCCCGCCGGCGTACAGACCCAGACAGCGCGCGCAGACCGCGACCTGCGCGCCATCGAGGTGGAACGACCGATCCGCCTGCTGATGACACACGAGGCCGCCGACGAGATAGACCGCCGCCGGCACCGCACCGCCGGGCAGCAGGGGCGCCAGGAGGACGGCGGCGACCCAGCCGAGGCTGCCGGCGACGACCAGGCCGAGACGGGTGGAGCCCACGTCCCCGAGTATAAGTCAGCGATCGAACGCCGCCGCGGGCGACGCATCCGCCAGGTAGCCCGAACGCGTCCGGCAGATGAGCGGCGTGCCGGGCACGCGCACCGAGATGCGCCGAAACTCACCGTGCCGCGTCGACAGGCTCGGCAGGAACGCGAGCGAGTACTGGCTGGCCAGCTCGTGCGCGATGTCCGCGTAGACCGCGTCGAGGTCCTTCAACCGCGTGGGGAAGAATGCCCGGCCGCCGCTATCGCCGGCAAGCGTCCTCAGGTCGAAATCGAGCGCGCCGAACCGCTGGCCGGTCGCCAGCTCGCGCACGCGCTGCGCGGCCCTGGTCGGCCGCGGCGCGATCGGGTAGATGGCCACCCCCCGGCGCCGGGCGGCATCGAGGAGCGCAGCGAACGGGAACGCGCTCCCGGTGTCCGCGCCGTCGCTCAGGACGACGATGGCCTGGCGGCGCGGCGAGTTGTCGCCGGGCGTGCGGGCCAGCTCCGTCAGCGCGACGTACAGCGACGCATAGAGCGGCGTCGTGCCGCCCGCCTGGGTGCCGCGGATCGCGCGCTCCACGGCAGCGTGCTCGCTCGTGAGCGGCTGCAGCACCCGCAGACCGCTCTGGATGCCCATGACGGCCGCGCGGTCCCCGGGCCGGAGCGTGCGCGCGAACCGGACGGCCGCCTGCTGCACGAAGGTCAGATCGTCTCGCATGCTGGTGCTCAGATCGAGCACGAGCACGAGGTCGAGCGGCAGCTCGCCAGCGGCGAAGAACCGGAGCGGCTGCGGAACCCCGTTCTCCCGCACCTCGAACTGTTCGGCCTGGAGGCCCGTGACATATCGGCCCCGGCCGTCCGCCTCGCCTCCGAGCACCGCCACGTTCAGCGTGACGAGCTCGGTGCCCGAGCGGAAGGTGGCCTGCCGGGCCTCCGCACCGGCCCCGAGGGTCGCCACCCAGGCAATCACCAGCAGTCCGCGTCCGACACGGCCCATGGCTCCCCTCCTTGGTGCACCAATCGGCACGGCGGGCACCGGGGTGAGGCTGATCTGGCGAAAATCCGGGGATTCAGGGCCGGCGGCCGGCCGGGCGGAACTTCCGGGCCACCCACCTCGTCAAACAGCATTAGTTCTCCGAACGCTGTTCAGTATGGGTATCAAGGAACGACACGACCGCGAGCGCCAGGCGGTCCGCGAGGCCATCCTCGACGCGGCCCGCGACCTCTTCATCGCGGAGGGCTACCGGAACGTTTCGATCCGCAAGATCGCCGAGCGCGTCGAGTACAGCCCGGCAGCGCTCTACGGCTACTTCCCCAGCAAGGACGACATCTTCTTTGCGCTGGCCGAAGAGGGATTTCGCCGGCTGGTCGCGCGCATCCGGGAGGTTCCGCCCGATGCCGATCCGCTCGTGGAGCTCGGCGCCGCCTGGTGGGCGTACTACGAGTTCTCAAAGGAGCATCGGGAGTTCTTCGAGCTCATGTTCGTGGAGCGTTCGGTGCCCCAGCTGACCCGGTACTGGGGCGGTTTCACGTACGTCCAGGACCTGCTCGTCGACGCCGAGCGCCGGATCCAGCGGTGCATCGACGCCGGCATCCTGCCGCCATCGACCAATGCCGCCGTGGCGATGCACGTGCTGTGGGGCGCGCTCACCGGGCCGGCGATTCTGGCCAACGGGTGCCGTCTGGCGCCCGACGAGGACCCTGACGCGCTTGCCCGCGACGTCCTCGACACGACCTTGGCGGGGCTGCGCGCCGGCGTGACGCTTCGCTTCGTCCCGTGTAATCCGTTCGACCTGCATTCGTCTGATCCCCAGGAAGCGGGCGAAGCCGCGCCCGCGGGAGTCCGTCGTCATGATTCGTAGGCTCGTTGTTGTCCTCACCCTCTCGCTGGCCGCCGGCGCCGCAGCCTGTTCAGACAGCGGCGGCACGGTCTCCGCCGACGCGCCGGCGCCGGAAACACCAGCCGTGGATGTTCCCGTCGTCACGGTCTCATCGGCCACCGTCGAATCGGCTTTGCAGATCTCCGGCACGCTCGCGCCGCGGGCCCGCGTCGGCGTCAAGCCGCGGCTGCCGGGCGCGCTCGACCAGGTCCTCGTCGACATCGGCGACCGGGTGTCGGTCGGCCAAGTCGTCGCGACGATCGATCGGCGCGAGATCGACGCGCAGGCCGACGCGGCACAGGCGGCGGTGGCCGTGGCCCGCGCGGCGCTGGCGACCGCCGACGCGGCGCTCGCCAACGCCGTGACCGAGCTCGAACGGGCCCGCAACCTCTTCGAGGCGGGCGCCCTGCCGAGGCAGCGGCTCGACGCGGCCGATACGGCCCATCGGGCCGCGGCGGCCCAGCGCGATCTCGCCGCCGCAACGGTGGCGCAGGCCGAGGCGACGCTCCGCCGGGCGCGCGAAGTCCAGCGCGACGCCACGGTCACCGCGCCGGTCGCCGGGTATGTCGTCGAGCGCAACTACGATGCGGGGGCCATGCCGGGAGATCGCCCCATCGTCGTCATCGCGGATCTGTCCGAGCTCAGGCTCGAGGCGGGGGTCTCGGAGCTCGAAGCGGGACGCCTGGTCGTGGGCCTTGCGGCGGAGGTCACCGTGCAGGCCAGGCCCGGGGCGACCTATGCCGGTCGGCTGGCGGCGATTGCCCCGGAGGTGGACGAGCGGAACCGGCACTTCAAGGTCGAAGTGCGGGTGCCCAACTCCGATCGCGCGCTGTTGTCGGGCATGTACGCGTCGGCACGGCTGGTCGTGGACAGCGCGCCCGACGCGCTCGTCGTGCCGCGGGAGGCGGTCACCGATCGCAACGGCCGGCGCGTGGTGCTGAAGGTGAGCGGCGACACGGTCGGCGCCGCGGAGGTGGTTGAAGGCCTCACGGACGGCCGGGTCGTGCAGATCACGGCGGGTGTGGCCGCGGGCGATCTCGTGCTCGCCGACGCGCGGCGCCCGCTGGCGGCCGGCGCGCGCGTGAAGCCGGTTCCGGTCACGGTGAAGTAGCCATGTGGATCTCCGACCTCTCCATCCGTCGTCCGGTCTTCGCGACGATGGTCATCATGAGCTTCATGGTGCTGGGCGTCGTGTCCATGACGCGGCTCGGCATCGACTTGTTCCCCGAGGTGAACTTCCCGTTCGTGAACGTCACGGTCGTCTACCCCGGCGCCGGGCCCGAGGAGGTCGAGACGCTGGTGACGCGGCCCATCGAGGACGCGGTGGCGGGCATCGCGGGCGTCAAGCGGGTCATCTCGACCTCCGGCGAGGGCTTCTCACGCGTGGGCCTCGAGCTCCGGCTCGAGGTCGACCCGCAGGCCGCGACGGCGGAGGTTCGCGAAAAGGTCGCGGCCATCCGCGGGACGCTGCCACGGGACATCGAGGACCCGACGATCCAGCGGTTCGACGTCGCGGCGCTGCCGATCATGGTCTACGCGGTCGGTTCCTCCCAGTCCTCTGACGTGACGCGCCGCCAGGTGGAGGACGACCTGAAGCCGCTCCTGGAGCAGATCGACGGCGTCGCGGCGGTGGAGGTCAACGGCGGCGAGGTCCGCGAGATCCAGGTGGAGCTCGACCCGCGCCGGCTCGAGGCGCTCGGCCTGCCGCTGTCCGAGGTGGCGGCGCGGCTGGCCGCGGACAATCTCGACGTGCCGGGCGGCCAGGTCAAGCGGGACGGGCGCAGCGTCTCGCTGCGCACCAGGGGCGAGTTCGCGTCGGCCGCGGAAGTGGAGCGGGTGATCCTGCGCTCGACGGCCGGGTCGACGGTCCGCATGGCCGACGTCGGACGCGTCGTGGACGGCTTCGAGGACAAGACGACCACGACGCGCCTCAACGGCGTGGACGCGGTGTCGTTCTCGGTCAGGAAGCAGTCGGGCGCCAACACCGTGGAGATCGCGGACAAGGTCGAAGCCGCACTGGCGCGCCTGGCGCCGGGCTTCCCCCAGCTCGACATCCGGCCGGTTCACAACGACGCGGACTTCATCAAGGAGAACGTCCGCGACGTCCGGAGCCACATCTTCTTCGGCGGCCTCATGGCCGTGCTCATCATCTTCGTGTTCATGCGCGACTGGCGGTCGACGCTCATCTCGGCCCTCGCGCTGCCCACGTCGGTGATCGCGACGTTCTTCTTCATGTACGTCGTCGGCTTCACCATCAACATGATGACGCTGATGGCGCTCTCGCTCGTCATCGGCATTCTCATCGACGACGCGGTGGTGGTGCGCGAGAACATCTACCGCCACATGGAGCTCGGCGAGGATTCGTTCACGGCGGCGCGGCGGGGCACGGCCGAAATCGGCCTTGCGGTGATGGCCACCACGCTCACGATTCTCGCGGTCTTCCTGCCGGTCGGCTTCATGACGGGCATCGTCGGCCAGTTCTTCAAGTCCTTCGCGCTCACCATTGCCTTCGCGGTGGCGATGTCGCTGCTCGTCGCCTTCACGCTCGATCCGATGCTGTCCTCGCGGTTCGTCCGCTACATACCGCCCGAGGAGCGCCGGCGGACGCGCCTGGGACGCATGCTCGAGGCCTGGGGCGATTTCTACGATGGCATCGACCGGCAGTACCACGCTGTGCTCGCCTGGGCGGTGAAGCGGCCGTTCGCGGTGCTCGGCATCGCGACGGCGGTGTTCCTGGGCAGCCTGTCCACGCTGGCGATCATCGGCACCGAGTTCGTCCCGGTCGAGGACCGCGGCCAGTTCGAGGTGCTGTCGGAGCTGCAGCCGGGCACGTCCTTCGATCAGGCCGTGGCGACCGTCGCCGAGCTCGAGCGCGCCGTCATGGCGATACCGGAGGTCCGCCAGGTCTTCTCCATCGTCGGCGTCAACGGCGATCCGCTGAAGGTGAACCTGCGGGTCAAGACGTCGAAGAAGTTCGAGCGCGAGCGCAGCCTGGAGGCCCTCAAGGCCCAGGCGCGCGAGCGCCTGGCAGCCGTGCCGCTCGTGCGGTCGACGGTGGCGGACCCCGAGTTCATGCAGGGCGCGCCGAACGAGGCCCCCATCAGCGTCTTCGTGCGCGGCGACGACATGGACGCGCTGCAGCGGCTGAGCGACGAGATCGTCGCGAAGGTCCGGCGCGTGCCCGGCGCCGTCGACGTGGACAGCACGCTCGAAAGCGGTCAGCCGGAGATGGTGGCGCGGGTGAACCGTCCGCTCGCCGCCGATCTGGGCTTCGACGTGGCAAGCGTCGCCATGCAGCTGCGCGGCATGGTCGAAGGCGTGGTGCCCACGAAGCTCCGGGAGGGCGACAAGGAGTACGACATCCGCGTGCGCCTGGCGCCGGAGTTCCGCAACGACTTCGGCGCGCTCGCGCGCGCGCCGTTGTACTCGCCCACCGGAGCGCTGGTTCGCACGTCGGACATCGTATCGATGGAGCCGGCCGTGGGGCCGACCACCATCGAGCGCGAGCAGCGGCGACGCCAGGCCAAGATCGGCATCGAGCTCAGCGGGCGGCCGCTCGGCGACGTGACGCGAGACGTCACCGCGGTGATGCAGACCGTCGCCATGCCTCCCAACTTCGAGTGGGGGTTCGCCGGCGACGTCGAGCTGATGCAGGAGTCGGCCGCCGCGATGGGGCTGGCGCTGGTCCTCGCCGTGGCGTTCATCTACATCGTGCTCGCATCGCAGTTCGAGTCGTTCCTCGAGCCCGTGATCATCATGCTGGCGCTGCCGCTGGCCATCGTGGGCGCGCTGCTGGCGATCCTCGTGACCGGGAACAACCTGGGCATGCCCGCCATGATCGGCGTGGTCATGCTGATGGGCCTCGTCACGAAGAACGCCATCCTGCTGGTCGACGTGACGAACCAGCACGTCCGCCAGGGGCTGCCGATCGAAGAGGCGATTCTCACCGCCGGCCCGCTCCGCCTGCGGCCGATTCTGATGACCACGGCCGCGATGATTCTGGGCATGCTGCCCTCGGCCCTCGGCCGCGGCGAGGGCGGCGAGTTCCGCGCGCCGATCTCCATCGCCACCATCGGCGGGCTGATGACCTCGACGGCGCTCACGCTGGTCGTGGTGCCCGTCGCCGTGCTCGTGCTGTCGCGGCTGCTCGATCGCATCCGCGCCTGGCGCGCTGATCCGGCGGCACGGCTGCACCCCGCGGTGCGCGCGACGGGGCTGGTGCTGATGCTGGCCATCCTCGGCTGGATGCTGTCCGCGTCGATGGCTCTGGCGCAGACCGCCGACGCGCCGGGTGTCCGCGCCGTCTCCGGCGGGGCGCGCGCCGACGCCGCGCCCATGACGCTGACCTTCGACGCGGCGCTCGAGCGGGCGATGATCGCCAACCAGGCACTCAAGGTCGCCGAGGCGCAGGTGCGCGAGAGCCGGGCCCGCGTGGCAGAGGCGCGAACCAACTTCCTGCCGTCGGTGAACCTGGCGTTCGCCTACACGCCGGCGCAGCGGTTTCCGCTGATTCGTATTCCCGCCGGAGTGTTCGGCCCGAACGAGCAGACCTTCGAGGCAGGCTTCACCCGCGAGAACATCATGCAGCTGGACATCAGCCAGCCGCTGTACACCGGCGGCCGGCTGGAGCACGCGTACGGCCTGCAGGCCGCGTCACTCGACGCGTCGACCCTGGCGCTCGACCGGGCCCGCCAGGAGATCCACTACCGGGTCGTCGAGACGTTCTACGGCGCGCTGATGAGCGCCGAGCGTCTGCGGGTGGCCGACCACCAGATCGCGTTGGCCGAGACGCAGCTCGCGCTGGCCAGGGCCCGCTTCGCGGCCGGCACCGTGGCGCGACTCGACGTGCTGCAGGCGGAAGTGCAGCTGGCCAACGCGCGGGCCGCCCGCATTCAGGCGAAGGCCGCCGTCGATACCGCCCAGCAGGCGCTGCGAACGGTGCTCTCGCTGCCGCAGTCGCAGCCCCTCGTCCTCCAGGGCACGCTCGACGAGGTGCCGTTGAGCCTCGATCGGGACGCGCTCGACCGGTCGCTGCCGACGCGGCCCGACCTGCGGGCCTTCGCCGCGCGGCGCGACATGGCCGGCCACGCCGTGGCGCTGGCCAACGCGGAGTGGAAGCCGAGCCTGGCATTCACCGGCAACCTGCAGTACCAGGAGGACGGCCTGGGCCGCCTGCTCAACAACGACAACCAGAGCTACACGTTCGGCCTCGCCTTGCGTGTCCCGCTTTTCTCGGCGCCAGGCGCCGCAGCTCGCCGCGGCGCGGCCGAAGCCCAGCGCCAGCAGGCCGAGCACGGTTTGCACGCCGCCACCGACGGTGCGCGGCTGGAGCTCGAGTCGGCGTGGACCGCGCTCGAGGCGTCGGCGGAGGTCGTCAGAACGCAGGAGAAGGCGCTCGAACTCGCGCGGGAGAGCGTGTCCATCGCGCAGGTGTCCTACGAGAACGGCGTGATCACCTCGGCGGAGCTCAACGACGCGCAGGTCCGGCTGCTCGAGACCGAGTGGAACCTCATGCAGGCCAAGTACAGCCGCATCGTCAACGCCGCCCGGGCGCGCGCGGCGGCGGGAGCGATGTAACGGGAGGCTTGGAGGGGTGGAGGCGTGGAGGCTTGGAGGCGTGGAGGCGTGGAGGGGTGGAGGGCGCCGGGCCTCGAGGTTCAGGCTCTAGGCTCCAGCGGCCAGCCGCGGTGGGCGTGGTCGGCGAGGGCGAGCATCTCGTCGTCTTCGGCGGTGTCGCCGTAGGCATGGATGCTGCCGAATCCGCGCAGGTCGTATGCTTCGCGCAGCCGGGCCACCTTGTTCGGGCCCGAGCAGTCGCCGCGTGTGTAGCGCCCGGTGAGCCGACCGTGGCGCTCTTCGAGCTGGGTGCAGATGCACGCGAGGCTCATACGCGTGCACCATGGGCGCAGATACGCGTCGAGGGACGCCGACACCACGACCGTAAAGTCGCCGCGCTCGCGATGCCATTGGATGCGTTCCTCGGCCTCCGGGCGCACCAGGTCGGGCAGCACCTCCTCCGCGAACGAGGCACCGAGTACCCGAACGGCTTCGGCCGACCGCCCGGCGAAACCGGCTCCGGAAACGAGCGGACGAACGTGACGGGCCTCGAGTGCACCCAGGCGGTAGCCCAGGACGAACGGGCTCACCAGCAGCCCGCCCCACACGGCCCTCGCCGGAGAGATGGCGTGGCGGAGGAACATCGTGAAGATGTCCTCTCGCGTGATGGTCCCGTCGTAATCAAAAAGAGCGAGGTCCAGGATACGTTGCGGCCTTCAGGCCTCCACCCCTCCAAGCCCCCAAGCCTCCACCCCCTCCCTACTTTCCCAGCCCCGGCGCGATCTCGAGGATCAGGCCCCGCCAGTGGGACGCGGCGAGGGCCTTGAGGACGATGTCGAGAGAGAGGCCAAGGGCGGCGGCCGCAAGCAGCGGCCCGCTCCGCCGCATCGCCACGCCGCCGCGCTCGCGGCCGAGGAGCAGCGGCTGCGCCAGCACGACGCCGATGGCAACGAAGGCGACGATGCGGATGATGGCCCATGGGTGCCACGCCAGCAACGCGCCGAGCCACACGGGATCGCTGGCCGCGGCGACGCGCCCGACGTAGTACCCCATGTAGTGCATGAGCGCCGCGCCCATCGGAAGCGACAGGGCGCTCGCCGTGTAGCGCGACAGCACGACGAACACCGCGAGGTGCAGCAGGTGGTTGGGAATGAACTCGGCAGGTGTCGCCTCGCGTCCGCTCCCCGTCCGCAGCCAGGCCGACATTTCGGTCCAGTACGCGTCGCCGTTGACGATCCACGCCGCCGCCAGTTCAGGCCGCCAGATGGTGAAGGCCGTCGACCAGATGCCCAGCAGCAGCGCCCACAGGAGCATCCAGCCGAGCGCCGCGCCGAGCCGTTCGCGCCGAATCTCCCGGGCCATGACGAGCCAGGCCGGCGCGGCGACGAGGAGAGGGAGAAGGAGGGGCATGGGGGGCTTCGGGCTTCGGGCTTCGGGCCTCAGGCCTCAGGCCTCAGGCCGGCCGTTTGCAGCAGTTTAGGTCGCCTTGAGGGACTACCGAAAGCTACGCGCCTTCGTCTGCGGTGACGCCGTCGTTGTCCGCATCTACCCGTGGGTCAGGCGCTTACCCGTACACGAACGGTATGGTCTGGCCCTCCAGATTCGACGGGCCGCCGTCAGCGTCGTCGCAAACATCGAAGGATCTGCCAGGTCGTCCGGTCGTCGCTGCGTGAATACCGCAATTTCCTCAACATCGCAGCGGGATCGGCCTGCGAGCTCGAGTACCTGGTTCGCCTGAGCGGCAGGCTCTACCCTGAGGTCACGGATTCGGATCTGGAGCAGCTCTGCTCGGCGCTGGCTCGCGACCTGCTCGCCCTCGTGAGATCGCTTCGCCCCGGAGCCTGACGCCCGACGCCCGCAGCCTGAAGCGCTACTTCATCTTCCCAAAATGCCGCTCGTACCGCGCCTGGAACTCCGCCCACGTATAGGCGTGATACGAGCCGCCGAGGTGTTCGAGCGCGTAGGTCGCGGCGACGCTGCCGAACTTCGCGCACGTCTCGAAGTCGGCGCCGATGGCCAGGCCCTTCATGAACCCGCCGCGGTACGCGTCGCCGACGCCGGTCGGGTCCTCGATGCGGTCGGGCGCCACGGCGGGCACGTCCACCGAACCGCCGCGGGTCATCACGGTGCACCCGTGTTCGCCGCGGGTCACCACCAGCAGCTCCACCTCGCGCAGGATGTCGGCCTCGCCCATGCCGGTCTTCTGCCGCAGCAGCTCCAGCTCGTAGTCGTTGACGATGACCATGTAGGCGCCGATGACGCCGTCCCGCAGCTGCGATCCGTCCATGCGGGCGCACTGCTGCCCCGGATCCCAGATGTAGCGGACGCCGAGCGTGCTGCACTCCTCCGCGTACTGCACCATGGCGCCGGGGTCGTTCGGCGAGATGATCGCCAGGCAGTCGTCCTTCAGGCCGGGCACCGTCCGGAACGACAGCTCGCCCGCGTTGGCCATGGCCCCGGTGTAGAACGAGGCGATCTGGTTGTTGGCCGTGTCGGTGCTGCAGAAGAACGAGGCCGTGAACTTGCCGTCGACGACCTTGACGAGCGACGTGTCGATGCCCGCCGCCTCGAGCCACGAGCGGTACTCGCCGAAATCCTGCCCCGCCGTGGCCATCAGCATCGGCCGCTCGCCGAGCAGGGCGAGGGTATAGGCGATGTTCGGCGCGCAGCCGCCGCGCCGCTTGTCCATCGTGTCCACGAGGAAGCTCAGGCTCACGCGATGCATGTGCTCGGGCAGCAGATGCTCGGTGAACTTGCCGGGAAACGACATCAGGTAGTCGAACGCAATCGATCCGGTGACGATGAGGCGCATAGGAGGTCTGAGGGTATGGAGCTCGGCGCGTCGGGCGTGGGGCCTTGGGCTTGGTTCCTGGGCTCGAGATTCGGGTTACTTGATGTATTTGCCGATGATCGGGGCCAGGTCGCTCTTCAGCCTGGCAGGGATGGCGTCGGGCCGCGTGATGATGGCCGTCGCGAGCGCGCTGTGGGCCTCGACGCGCATCGACGGGTCGAGGCGCTCGACGGTGTCGGCGATCACCCGCTGGGCCATCTTCGCGTTCTGGGTCAGGTTGCCGACGATCATCTCGACGGTCACGTGATCGTGATCCGGGTGCCAGCAGTCGTAGTCGGTCACGAGCGCCATCGTCGAGTACGCGATCTCGGCCTCGCGCGCGAGCTTTGCCTCCTGAAGATTGGTCATCCCGATGACGTCGGCTCCCCAGGACCGATACAGGCATGATTCGGCCAGCGTCGAGAACTGCGGCCCCTCCATGCAGATGTAGGTGCCGCCGCGGTGCACGCGCGCGCCCGCGCGCTCGGCGCAGTCGGCCGCCAGCGCCGACAGCTCCGCGCAGAGCGGCTTGGCAAACCCGACGTGGCCGACAATGCCGTTGCCGAAGAAGGTGGCGGAGCGGTCGAACGTACGATCGATGAACTGGTCGGGGAACACGATGTCGAGCGGCCGGTACTCCTCCTTCAGGCTGCCGACGGCGCTGGCCGAGAGGATCCACTCGACGCCGAGCGCTTTGAACCCGAAGATGTTGGCCCGGAAGTTGAGCTCGGACGGCAGCAGGCGATGACCGTCGCCGTGGCGGGCCAGGAACGCCACCCGCTTGCCGCGCAGCGTGCCGACAACGTACGGGCCCGAGGGGTCGCCGAACGGCGTCGACACCGCCTTCTGCTCGCGGTCCGTCAGCTCCGCCATGTCGTAGAGCCCGCTCCCGCCGATGATCCCGATCTGCACGCCCATCCTCTCACCCTTTCGTCAAATGACCCGTTCTACGACCCGGCGGCCGTCCTGCACGCGCAACCGGCCCGCCGCCATCGAGGGATCGTGCTCGAAGAACAGCAGGTACTCCCGCTCGATGGCCTCGCGCGCGAACGCGCGCTTGAAGGCCAGCGTGTCCATCGGGTACAGGTCGTACCCCATGATCCACGCGTCGGCGATGTGGGCCGTGGTCGGAAACATGTCAGCCGTGAAGACGGCCGTCTCCCCCTCCGACTCGATCATGACGACCTGGTGGTGCATGGTGTGTCCGCCGCTTCGCCGCAGCCGCACGCCCGGCATGATCTCCGCATCGTCGCCAACCAGCGTGAGGACGCCGGCCTCGGCCAGCGGCACGAAGTTCTCCTGGAGATAGCTGGCCCGGTTCCGCTCGTGGGGGTGCGTGGCGTCCTCCCACTCCTGCGTGTGCGCCACGTAGGTCGCGTTCGGAAACCGCGGCACGACCCGCCCGTCGGGCGTTCGCGCCGTGAAGCCGCCGACGTGGTCGAAGTGCAGGTGGCTGGCGAGCACGATGTCGACATCGCCAGCCGTGAGGCCGGCCTCTGCCAGCGCGTGGTCCAGATGGTAGCGCCGATCGAGTCCGAAGATGTCGGCGCTCTTCGCGTCCATCTTGTCGCCGCAGCCCGCGTCGATGAGCAGCGTCCGCGCTCCCCGCACGAGCAGCGGGCGCAGGCCGAGCGGAACCCGGTTCCGGTCGTCCGGCGGCAGGCGCTTCTCCCACAGGGGGCGCGGCACGACGCCGAACATGGCGCCGCCGTCCAGCGCGAAGAAGCCGTCGGAGAGCGTGACGAGCTCCAGGCCCCCGAGGCGGTGCCTCGTCGCCGCACGGAAACGCTCGACCGTGCAGGGTGCCTGCTTCAGCTCGACGAGCACGCCGTGGGCGGCCGACGGGTGGACGAAGGCCACCAGCGCGCCCTCGGCTCCCGGACGAGGCACCTCGTCCACCAGCCGCACGCCGCGGGCCCTCAGCCGCGCCAGCGCCGCCGCGATGTCGTCCACCCGCAGCGTCAGGTGATGGATGCCCGGCCCCCAGCGATCCACGAACTTCGCAACCGGCGAATCGGGCGCCGTCGCCTCGAGCAGCTCCAGAGCGGCCTCGCCAGCGGGAATGAAACGCGCGCGCACCCGCTGCGAGGCGACCTCCTCGGGCGCGTGGACGTGCATGCCGAGCGCCTCGCAGAAGAACGCAAGCGCCTGCTCGACGTCCGCAACGGCGATGCCGACGTGATCGAGTCGAATGGTCATCGGAGCACGCGTCTCAGGATGTCGGCGGCGGCGGTATACGGATCGACCTCGCGCGCGGTGATGCGCGCCACCAGAGACTCGAACTCGCCGGGCGCCAGCACCTCGCGCTCGACGCGGTCGAGAAACTGCGCCGTTAGCAGCTCCCGCAGCCGGAACTCGTTCCTGGCCTGCAGCCGCTCGCCGCGCCTGGCCGGCGAGTGGTCGCGGAAGGCCCGGATGGCCGACCACAGGCCCGCCACGCCCGCGCCCGTCGTGGCCTCGGTCTTCAGGATGGGCGGACGCCAGTCGCCCTGGCCAAACGACTGCAGCGCGAGATTCGACTCGACGGCCGACACCAGGCGATCGGCGCCCTCCCGGTCGGCCTTGTTCACCACGAAGATGTCCGCGATCTCCATGATGCCCGCCTTGAGCGCCTGCACGTCGTCGCCCGTGCCGGGCACGAGCACGACGATGGAGAGGTCGGCCGTGCGTACGATGTCCACCTCGTCCTGGCCGACGCCGACGGTCTCGATGATGACGAGCGACTTGCCGGCCGCGTCCATCACGAGCGCGACGTCGCTCGTCGCCCGCGCGAGGCCGCCGAGGTGCCCGCGCGTCGCCATGCTCCGGATGAACACCTCGGGATCTGCGGCGTGGGCCTGCATGCGGAGGCGATCGCCCAGGATGGCGCCGCCGGTGAACGGGCTGGTCGGGTCGACGGCGATGACGCCGACCGTCTCGCCGGCCGCGCGGGCCTCCGAGGCCAGCCTGTCTACGAGCGTGCTCTTGCCGGCGCCGGGCGGCCCCGTCACACCGACCAGGTAGGCGTTGCCGGTTCGGGGAAAGATGGCGCGGATGATCTCGGCAGCCAGCGGGGTCTCGTCCTCGATGTGCGAGATGGCGCGCGCCATCGCCCGCACGTCGCCGGCCAGGACCCGCTCGCTGAGGGATGGCGCCGCGGTCACCGGTCTGGAGTCGCCAGGAGCTGGCGGGCGATGACGAGACGCTGCACCTCGCTCGTGCCTTCGCCGATGGTCGTGAGCTTGACGTCGCGGAAGAACTTCTCGGCCGGGTAGTCCTTGACGAAGCCGTAGCCGCCGTGGATCTGGACGGCGTCCTCGGCCGCGCGCACCGCAATCTCGCTCGCGTACAGCTTCGCCATCGAGGCGGCGAGCGTCACTCGGCGGCCCTGATCCTTCAGCCAGGCGGCCCGGTAGGTCAGCAGGCGCGCCGCCTCGACCCGCGCCAGCGTGTCGACGAGCTTCCATCGCACCGTCTGGAACGTGCCAATCGGACGGCCGAACTGGCGCCGTTCGAAGGCGTAGCCACGCGACGCGTCGTAGGCGCCCTGCGCCAGGCCGACAGCCAGCGCGGCGATGCCGATCCGGCCGGCGTCCAGCACCTGGAGCGTCTGGATGAAACCCTGTCCTTCCTCGCCGATGAGCTGATCGGCCGGCACGCGGCACTGATCGAGGATGACCTCGGTCGTCTCGCTGGCGCGCATGCCGAGCTTGTCTTCCTTCTTCCCGGCGATGAGGCCCGTCGTGCCGCGCTCGACGATGAACGCCGAGACGCCCTTGGCGCCCTTCGCGGGGTCGGTCACCGCCATGACGACCAGCGTGTGCGCCGACGCGCCGTGGGTGATGAAGAGCTTCGTGCCGTTGAGGACCCAGTGGTCGCCATCACGCACCGCCGTAGTCCGCATCGCGGCCGCGTCGCTGCCCGACCCCGGCTCGGTCAGCCCCCACGCCGCGAGCTTCTCGCCGCGGGCAAGCGGCGCGAGAAACCGCTGCTTCTGCGCCTCGGAGCCGAACATGCCGATGTGCGCCGCGCCAAGTCCGTTGTGCGCCGCGACCGACAGCGCGATGCTCGGGTCGACGCGCGCGAGCTCCTCGATGCAGAGGCAGTAATCGAGCGCCGTGAACCCCGCGCCGCCCAGTGCCACGGGAACCTGGATGCCCATGAGTCCGAGATCGGCCAGTTTCGGCAGCAGTTCCAGCGGGAAGTGCTGCGCGTTGTCCCACGCCATCACGTGGGGCCGAATCTCGCGCTCCGCGAACTCCTGCACGCTCCGCCGGAGCAGCGTCTGCTCCTCGGTCAGCTCGAAGTCCATCTTCGCAACGATATCACGCGCCCACGAACCCGGAACCCTCGCGAGGAACCTCCGTGACGGAACCCCGAGAAGACACCCCCGTCCGACACTCCCCGGAACCTAGTCGATCGCCCAGTTCGTGTGCGGCGCCTTGTTGTCGACGATCCAGCCCTTGACGAGCGCGCCGTAGGTACGGGGCCGGATGTCATGGCGCGCGTAGAACGGCCAAAGCGCCCGCTGCAGGGCGGGCAGGCGATAGAACGGCACGCCGGGAAAGTAGTGGTGCTCGAGGTGCAGGTTCGAGTTCAGGAACCAGAAGTTCCAGAACCAGTGGCTCGGCACGAGCGTGCTCCACTTGGAGGGATCCGTGGGGTCGATGTCGTAGTGCTGCCCGAGCCGGTTCAGCGTGAATGCGACAGGGAACACGAAGAAGACCGGCACCACGTAGGCGCGGAGGGCCGGGCCCGCGCCGAAGGCCCACCACAGCGCGCCGAGCGCCGACAGGTGAAAGGCCGTCGCGAGCAGCCGCTCGGCGCGAATGCGCCGCTGCAGGTCGGGCGGGTAGGTGGCGGACTCGCGCCGCGCGGCGCGGAAGTAGATCGGGAAGAGGGCCGGGGTGCAGTACAGCAGCTTGTACCAGCGCGCGTTCACCTTGGGCGACAGGTGGTGCCGCTTGGGATCGGCCTCGTTCGACCCCAGCTCGGCGTGGTGGTCGAGATGCCAGCGCGTGAACTGCGAGGCGGAGATGCCGCTCGGCACCGCGTAGAGCAGCCCCAGCACGCGCTCCGCCAGCGGCCGGCGCCGGGCGAACACCGCGTGGTGCACGACCTCGTGCAGCAGCACGGTGAAGTTGAACACGGTGAAGCCCTGGACCAGCGCGAGCGGAATCCAGATGGCAGGATGCGTGTAGGTGACCAGCCCCCACGTCGCGAGGCCGAGCATGGCAAATTGCCGCGCCCCGACCAGCAGGTGCCGGGCGGCCGACTTCCGGTGCAGCTCGACCAGCGCCGCGCGCGGCACGGCGTGGCTCAACTCGGCGCGGAGCGCGCTGGCGTGGGCGCTGTAGTAGCCCATAGGAGGCTTGGAGGGGTGGAGGCGTGGAGGGATGGAGGTTCGAGGGCTGCGTTCCAGGCCCTTCAGGTCTCCAGGTCTCCGATCCTCCAGGTCCTCGGAATTCAGTAGTACACCACCACCCGGAACGACCCGCTGTTGTCCTCCAGGTAGTCGTCGTTGACGCCCAGGTGCAGCCGCCCGGAGGCGCGCATCCGGATGGGGCCCTGTTCGTTGCCGATGAAGAAGTACTCCTCGCTCGACCCGATCCGCCCGATGAGGGCGGCGGCGGGCCGGTTGGGCAGCGGGCGCGCGGCGTTGTACGGCGAGTTGCTCTCGCCCTCGGGGCCGTCGCGGCGATCCCGTCCCCATCGCACGCGTCCGCTCGCCTCGAAGTACACCGACTGGCCGGCGCGCACGTCGATGCCGGTGTCGACCCACCCGGCGCCCGCGTTCACCGACACTTCCCGTTCGCGCAGCCCGGCCGGGCGGCCGGGCCCGAAGCCCGACCCGCGATCCGCCACGTCGTCGAACTCGATCCGCACGACGTCCGCGCGGTCGACACGAACGGTGCGCGAACGCCCGCTCCGGTACTCCTCGAACTCCACCACATCGCCGCGCACCGAGACGAGCTGCCCCTGGACCCGCGACCCGTTTCGGAGCACCAGCGTGTCGGCCTCCAGCACCGCCACGGACAGGAGCGCCAGCGGCACGACCGCGATCGAATGAATGGGTGACTTCATGGGCGGCCCTCGCCGCGTCGATGCGCGGGTATTACGTGCGATCATAGCACCTATGCGCCGACACCTCATCGTCTCCGCCCTGCTGCTCGGCTTGATTGCAGCCCCGGCCCGCCCGGCGTTCGCCGACCTGACCGCCTTCGTGGGGCTCTCGCCGACGCCCGAGCGGCGCGCCGCGCGCGGCGTCGCCTTCGGCTTCGGCCTGCTCATCATCGGCTTCGAGTTCGAGTACAGCACCGTCATCGAAGACGTCACCCAGGGGCTCACGGGCCTGGCCACCGGATCCGGCAACGTCCTGCTCCAGACACCGGGGGAGGTGGGCGGCGTGCAGCTTTACGCCACGACGGGCGGCGGTGTCTTCCGCGAGCGCCTGGCCGCCGTCCAGGAGACGAGCGTCGCGACCAACGCGGGCGCCGGCGCGAAGATCCGCCTCGCCGGACCGCTCCGCCTGCGACTCGACTACCGCGTCTTCCGTCTGCAGGGGAATCCCATCCACCAGACCTACCAGCGTTTCTACGCCGGCGCGAACCTGGCGTTCTAGGGAGGCTTGGAGGCTTGGAGGCTTGGAGGCTGGGAGGCTGGGAGGCTTGGAGGCTGCGAGGCTTGGGGTGCGCTACCGCCCCGGCGGCTTCGGCGCCCCCGGCTTGGCCGGCGTTGCGTTCCCGGCGGGGCGGGCGACCGGCTCGACGGCCATGTGCGCGAGCTCGGTGAGGCTGAGCTTGGTCGGCGGTCCGGCAAACGCGTCGCGGTATTTCGCCAGGAGTTCCGAGGGCGGATCGGTCAGCAGCGCATCGAGCAACAGCGAGGGCCGGTAGTCCGCGGTCTCCACGGCCGGCTGCACGATGTGCACGTAGATCACGGCGCCCTTCGCATCGGCCTCCTCGGCCTTGAACACGCGCCAGCCCTCGGCCAGTGCCCGCCGTTCGGGGTCGTCCGTGCGGGCCAGGGCCCGCTGGAGCGCGACGATCGCCGCTTCGTAGTCGGCGGCCCGATCGGGCTTGACGGTGACGAGCAGCAGGCCTGCGGGCGTGGCGAACCGGACGATGGCGGGGTCGGGGCTCGGCGGCATCTGGCCAGGCGCCGCGGTGGCACCGCCCTGCAGCGCGACGGCCAGGATCACCGGAAGGAGGTGCACGATGCGAGGCTGCTCGGTGGCGCGGAGCCACGCCCCGGGGACACGCCCCGGGGCGCACGGGACGCTTACTGCTGCGACATGTCCATGAACTTGGTGAGCTCGGTGATCGCGCGGCCTGCGAACGCATCGCGGTACTTCGCGAACACTTCCTGCACCTCGACGGGGAACACCTCGGCGATGAGCCTGGTGATGTCGTACTCCTCGCCTTTGATGATCGGGTCGATGCGCATGATGTAGACCGCGTTGCCCTGGGCCATCTGCGTCGACTTGAAGATCTTCCAGCCCGCGGCCTGCTGCCGGCGCTCAGGCTTCTCGCTCTTGGCCAGCGCCTCCTTGAGCTTCTCGAGCACCGACTCCCAGTCCGCGACCTTGTCGGGCTTGATCAGGAGCGTGATGATGGCGGCGTCGGCGTTGAGCGTCAGCACGGGCTTGGCTGGCTCTTGGGCCGCAGGCTCCTGCGCCAGGGCGGTCGTCGCGCCCGCGAGGGCCAGAATCGCTACAGCCATACCCGTCACGAAGACCTGAACTCCTCGAAACATTGAGCAGCCTCCTTACGAAAGGTCGATACTTTACCGTACAGAATCGCCGATGAAAACCGCCATGATGTCGTTGGCCAGGAGCATCCCCTCCCGGGTCAGCGCCAGCCGTCGGCCGGGCTCATGGACCAGCAGGCCGGCGTCGACGAATCGGGCCAGCTCCCGGCCATACTGTCCCCAGACGTCCACCCCGTAGCGCGCCGCGACGGCGGCCAGGTCGAGCCCGCGGGTCAGCCGGAGCCCCATGAACAGCGCGTCCTCGCCCCGCTCGGCAGCGGTGAGCACCCGCCGCTCGGCCACCACCGACTCCCCCGCCTCGACGCGACTACTGTAATCCAGGGCGCTCGAGACGTTGCGCCAGCGGGCGCCCTGCCGCGTCGAATGGGCGCCGCAACCGAACCCGAGCCACTCGCCGTCCTCCCAGTATTTCAGATTGTGGCGCGAGGCCCGGCCTGGACGCGCGACGTTGGAGATCTCGTACTGCGGGAGCCCCGCGGCGTCCAGCCGCGCCATCGCGTCGAGGTACATCGCGGCGGCCTCCTCGTCCGGCGCCACCGTCCACCCGCTCCGGGCCATCTCGTCGCGCAACGGCGCGTTCGGGTAGATCTCGAGCAGATAGAGCGACGCGTGATCGGGCCCGAGCGCGATGAGGCGATCGACCGAGGTGAGCCAGGTGGAGACCCGCTGTCCCGGGAGCCACATCATGAGGTCGAGGCTGACGTTGTCGAAGCCCGCGTCGCGCGCCGCCGCGAGCGCGCCGGCCGCGGCATCGGCCGTGTGGAGGCGGCCGAGTCGGCGGAGCTCGGCGTCATCGAACGACTGGACGCCGAGGCTCAGCCGGGTCACTCCTGCGGCGCGGTAGGCCGCCAGGCGATCGCGCGTGACGCCCTCGGGGTTCGCTTCGAGCGTGACCTCCGCGTCGAGGGTCACGTCAAACGCGCGGCGGCACGCCGCGACGAGGCGAGCGACATCGTCGGGGTCGAGCAGCGACGGCGTGCCGCCGCCGAAGTAGATGGTGTCGGCCGGCGTCCCGGGCTCGGCCGCGCGGGCGATCTCCGCGGCCAGCGCCTCGACGTAGCGGGCCTTGAGCGGGCCGTCGAACAACCCGCGATTGAAGTTGCAGTAGTTGCAGATGGCGCGGCAGAACGGGACGTGCAGGTAGAGTCCGAGTGCGGTCACGAACCGGCCTTGCCGCCGCTCCATCGTAGGTCCGCGCCGCGGTCGTCGCGCAGCGACGCCCGGGCCATGCCGCCGGACCGCGCCGGCAGCCCTTTCTTGCGGATGTTGGTCGGGTCCGACGGCAGCTGCCCGCGGTGGGCCGCCGCCTGCACGCGCTCGGGATCGCGGATGTCGTGGCCCTGCACCTCGACCCAGCTGCACATCTCGAGGAGCCGCGACCGCGTCCGCACGCCCACCTGGAAGGCGAACGAGCGTGGGTCGTCGTTGTCGAGAGGATCGATCAGGTTGCTCGTGACGATCGTCGCGCGACAGGCGTTGTACCGCGTGTTCACGACGAGGCCCAGCGTCTCCTGGACCCACTCCGACGTCCGCTCGGCGCCCAGGTCGTCGAGCACGAGCACGTCGGCGTGGAGCACGGGCCGCAGCACCTCCATCTCGGTCTCCTCGGCGGCGCGATTGTAGGTGTCCCGCACCATGCGCAACAGCTCGCGCGTCTCGAAGAAGAACCCGGAGGCGCCCTTCTCGCGGACGAGCGCCTTGAGCACGCCGACGGCCAGGTGCGTCTTGCCGACGCCGCTCGGGCCGTAGAAGAGCAGCCCCTTGTCGACGGCCGGAAACGCGGCCACGAAGTTCCGCGCGCGCGCGAGCGCGTCACGCTGCGAGTCGGTGTCCGGGAGGTAGGTGTCGAGATCCGCCCGCGTGAAGCGCGGCGGAATCCGCGCCTCGGCGACGAGCCGCTCGGCCAGCGCGGCGCGCCAGCAGTCGCAGCGCACGACCGACTCGACGCCGTCGACCTCGACGCGCTTCCAGCGCGAGCCGTGACAGATCTCGCAGGTCATCGCTGACGGGGATCTTACCAGCTTTCCCCGCGCTCAGCCCTCGGCCTTCTTCTTCGTATCCGCCTTCACGAGATCGGTAGGCGACGACTTGACCAGCGCCGTCGTCAGCCGCTGCTCCCAGTCGTCGATGCCGCGCGCCAGCTCACGCTTGACATACTCCATGAACTCGTTCACCTCGGACTGCATCTGCTCCATCCTGCGGCGCATGTTCAGGATGATCTCCACGCCGGCGAGGTTGACGCCCAGGTCTCGGGTGAGTGCCAGAATCGTCTCGAGCTGCTCGAGATCCTCCTCCGAGTACAGCCGGGTATTGCCCTCGGTGCGCGACGGCTTGAGCAGCCCCTCCCGCTCGTAGAGGCGCAAGGTCTGCGGGTGGATGTTGTACTTCGCCGCCACCGCGCTGATCATGTAGTACGCCTTGCCCTGTTTCTTCGCCATCAGAAGTCCCTGACGCTCTCGCCGTTGATCCGACCGAACTCGCGGAGCAGCTCCTTCGACCGTTCGTCGAGCAGCCGGGGCAGCATCAGCCGGACCTCGGCGACCAGGTCGCCCCGCGCGCCGGTCCGGGCCGAAACCACGCCCCGCTCCCGCATCCGGAACCGCTGCCCCGACTGTGTGCCCGGCGGAATCCGCAGACGGGCCGGCCCGTCCGGGGTCGGAATCTCGATCTTCGCGCCGAGCGCGGCCTCGTGCACGGCCACCGGCACCTGCAGGAACAGGTCGTCGCCCTCACGCCGGAAGAGCGGGTGGGGCTCGACCGACACCTCGATGTACAAGTCGCCCGCCGCCCCTCCGCGCCCGCCGGCATGTCCCTTCCCCGGCACACGGACGCGCTCGCCATCGTCCACGCCCGCCGGGAGCCGGACCTTGAGGGTCTCGGTGCGGGCTTCGACGCCCTGGCCGTGGCACGTGCCGCACACGAGCTGGCGCAGCCGCCCCGTCCCGTCGCAGTGGGGGCAGTTCTTGGTGAACACCATGTGGCCGCGCACCGATCGCACGGCCCCCGTGCCTTCGCACGACACGCACCGTGTCTCCGCCGTCCGCTGGTACCCCGACCCGGCGCAGGTGCGGCAGGTCTCCTGGCGGGTCACGGTGACGGCGCGCTGCACGCCGCGCCACGCCTCGTCGAAAGGAATCGTCAGGCGCGCGTGAATGTCCGCGCCGCGCTCGGGTTCCGGCTGATCGCGGCGGGCAAACACTTCTTCGAAGAGATCCCCGAAGGTCGTCGTCCGCTCGGTATGGACCCGCGCGGAGAAGTCGAAGCCCGCGAACCCGTAAGCGGCTCGCTGATGCTCGCCGGGCACGAGCTGCCCGGCGTCGTACCTCCGGCGCCGTTCCGGGTCGATGAGCGTTTCATACGCCTCGAGAATCTGGCGGAAGCGCAGCGCGGCCTCGCGGTCGCCCGGGTTGATGTCCGGGTGATACCGTCGCGCGAGCCGGCGGTACGCCCGCTTGATCTCGGCGGGCGGCGCCCCTCGCGGCACGCCGAGGACGATGTACAGATCCATCACAGGCTTCACGCTTCGGGCTTCGGGCTTCAGCCCTCGGACTTCGGGCTCTACTTCTTCTCCTCGTCGACCACTTCAGCATCGATCACGTCGCCGCCGGCCTGGCCCGGCGCCGCGCCGGGGCCGGCATCGGCCGGCGGCGGCGGCTCGGCCGACGCTCCGGCGGCGGCCTGCTGCTTGTAGAGCGTCTCGGCGGCCCGGTGCTGGGCGGCCGTGAGCGCCTCCATGCCGCGCGTCATCGCGGCGGCGTCGTTGCTCTCGATGGCCTTCTTCAGGTCAGCGACCGCTGCCTCGATGGCGCTCCGGTCGGACGCGCCGAGCTTGTCGCCGGTCTCCCGCAGCATCCGCTCGGCCGTGTACACCGCCTGATCGGCCCGGTTGCGCGATTCGATCTCGTCGCGCCGCTTCTTGTCCTCGGCCGCATGCGACTCCGCGTCGCGCATCATCCGATCCACCTCCTCCTTGCTGAGGCCCGAGGAGGCGGTGATCGTGATCTTCTGTTCCTTCTGCGTGCCCAGGTCCTTCGCCGAGACGTTGACGATGCCGTTTGCATCGATGTCGAACGTCACCTCGATCTGCGGCACGCCCCGCGGCGCCGGCGGAATGCCCGTCAGGTGGAAGCGGCCGAGCGTGCGGTTGTCGCGCGCCAGCGGCCGCTCGCCCTGCAGCACGTGCACCTCGACGCTCGTCTGGTTGTCCGACGCCGTCGAGAACACCTCGTTCTTCCGCGTCGGAATCGTCGTGTTCCGCGGAATCAGCGTCGTCATCACGCCGCCGAGCGTCTCGATGCCGAGCGACAGCGGCGTCACGTCGAGCAGCAGGAGATCCTTCACCTCGCCCGCCAGCACGCCGGCCTGGATGGCGGCCCCGACCGCCACGACCTCATCGGGGTTGACGCCCTTGTGCGGCTCCTTCCCGAAGAGCTCCTTGACGATGGCCTGCACCCGGGGGATGCGCGTCGACCCGCCGACGAGCACCACCTCGTCGATCTTCGACGGATCGAGGCCGGCGTCGGCCAGAGCCTGCTTGGTCGGCCCCACCGTCTTCTGCAGCAGGTCCTCGACGAGCGCCTCGAACTTGGCGCGCGAGAGCTTCATCAGCAGATGCTTGGGCCCGGTCTGGTCGGCGGTGATGAACGGCAGGTTGATCTCGGTCTCCATCACCGAGCTCAGCTCCATCTTCGCCTTCTCGGCCGCCTCCTTGAGGCGCTGCAGCGCCATGCGATCCTTGCTCAGATCGATGCCGTCGCTCTTCTTGAACTCCGAGATGATCCAGTCGATGATGCGCTGGTCGAGATTGTCGCCGCCGAGGTGCGTGTCGCCGTTGGTGGCCTTGACTTCGACCACGCCCTCGCCCACCTCGAGAATCGAGATGTCGAACGTGCCGCCGCCGAAGTCGTACACGGCGATGGTCTCGTCCTTCTTCTTGTCGAGCCCGTAGGCCAGCGCCGCGGCCGTCGGCTCGTTGACGATGCGCATGACCTCGAGTCCGGCAATCTGGCCCGCCTCTTTCGTGGCCTGCCGCTGCGCGTCGTTGAAGTACGCGGGCACCGTGATCACGGCCTTCGTCACCGACTGCCCGAGGTAGTCTTCCGCGGCCTGCTTGAGCTTCTGGAGCACCATCGCCGAGATCTGCGGCGGCGCCAGCTCCTGGGCGCCGACCTTGACCCGGACGTCCCCGTTCGCGGCCCGTACCACCTCGTACGGCACCATCTTCATCTCCTCGTTGACCTCGTCGTAGCGGCGCCCCATGAACCGCTTGATCGAGAAGATGGTGTTCTCCGGATTGGTCACCGCCTGCCGCTTCGCGACCTGGCCGACCAGCCGCTCACCGGTCTTGCTGAACGCCACGACCGACGGCGTCAGCCGGCTGCCCTCGGCGTTCTGGATGACCGTCGGCTGATCGCCCTCCATCACGGCCACTACCGAATTCGTCGTCCCCAGGTCGATCCCGATGATTTTGCTCATGTCATTAGTATGAAACCTGAGCACAGGATTGTAAAGATGGGATGCCTGACGGTCTGGAGCCGGGATAGACGGTCTGGAGCGGGAGCGGGAAATGGAGGAGCGGAGGAGTAGAGGGGGACAGAGACGCCAAACCTCCACCCCCTGTCGTATACTGACTCTGCCACCGCCACAGCGCCTGAGGACGAGGTGCGACCGATGTCTTTCGGCCTGCGAACGCTGTGGGTCGCCGTTCTAGCGGCTGGCCTCCCCCTGACAACTCTGTTCGCCCAGTCGGCCCCGCCCCAGGAGGCGATCGAAACGCCGCACGCGGCGACGCTGGTGTACGCCGACGGCGGTGTCGAGGTGACTCGTGACGGCATCCAGGAGCCGGCGGCGCCGCCCGCCCTGCTGACCGACGGCGATCGGATCGCGACCGACGGCGTCGGCCGCGCCGAGATCGTCTTTTCCGACGGGACGGTGCTGCACCTCGACCGCGACACCGCCCTCGAGCTGCTTGCGCCCGATCGGCTGCGGCTCGCGTATGGCCGCCTCGCGCTCCGCACCTCCGCCGTGCCGGCTGCCGAGTACAGCATCGACACCCCGCTGGCGATCGCCACCTTAAGATTAGGCGGCCGCGGCGAGTTCGGCGCGATCGCCGACGACGGCCGCGGCGTGAGCATCTCGGTCAGCCGCGGCGTGGCCGAGATCGACGACGGGCGCGCGAGGCGCGCCGTTCGGGCCGGCGAGATGGCCGTCATCGAGCAGGGGGGCGAGTCGGTCCGGTTCCTCCCCTTCAACACGGCTCGGTGGGACGCGTTCGATCGCTGGACGCGCGACCGGATTGAGGGGTACGGGCGTGCCGCGGGTGCGCGGCACCTGCCGGTCGAGCTCCGGCCCTACGGCGCCGTGCTCGACCGCCACGGCCGGTGGGAGTACCGGTCCACCTATGGCTACGTGTGGGTGCCGGCGTCCACGCCGTCGTGGCGGCCGTACTACAACGGCCGCTGGCGGCTCACCCGCCACGGCTGGACGTGGCACGGCCACGACGCGTGGGCGTGGCCGACCCACCACTACGGCCGCTGGGGCTTCGAGTTCGGCGTCTGGTTCTGGATTCCCGGGCGCACCTGGGGACCGGCGTGGGTGAGCTGGGCCTACGGCCCTGGCTACGTCGGCTGGTGCCCCCTGGGCTGGAACAACCGCCCGATCGTGAGCCTGTCGGTGCGGATGGGATCGCCGTACGGCGACCCGTGGCGCCTCTGGACGGTGCTGCCGCGACGCTACTTCGGCGGGCGCGATCCGGTGCATCGCTGGGCGGTGGCGAGTGGAGACCTGCCCGAACGCGACCGGCGGGCCTTCGTCACGCAGCGGGAGGCGCCGGGTCGTGACGTCGGCGTGCCGCGTGGCACGGTGTCGGTGCCCACCGCTGAGGCGACGCGTGCATCCCGCAGCGACGTGAGACGGCCGGGCGCCGTACGGTCGCCTGCCGCGCGGCCCATCGGGGAGCGGCCCGCTGCAGCCGCCGCGCCACGCGGCGCGCGCGGCGACTCGAATCGGCCGGACCGCGAGGCCGCTGCGCCCTCGTCTGGAATCATCGACATGCCCTGGACCGCGCCCGCCCCCGGCGCCATCGAGCGGCGCGCCGGCCTCCCGGCGGGCGGTCGTGCCGGCCGAGACGAGATCGGTGAGGTGACACCCGAACCCTCGGCGACCGCGAGGGGCCGCGAGGAACGCCGCGGATGGCGCCGCGCCCCCCGCGCGACGGCAGACGACGGCGGCGCCGGACGTTCGACGCTCGACGCCCCGCGCGTGGCGCCGCCGCCGGCCGTTGGCCGGGCGGACGACGGCCGAGCCGAGACGGCGCGGCCGCGGGCCGAGCCTGCGCGGCGTGACGGACCGGTGCGCCGATCGGCACCACCGCCGGAGGCATCGGCGCCGTCCGGGGCTGAGGGCGGACTGGCCGATCGCGGCGGCAGCCGCCGCGGGGGCGAACGACGGCGCCCGCCGGGCTGACCGCCCTCGCCGGGTGACGCGCGCGGCGCGTGCATGAGACACTGAATGGTCATGGCCACCTTCGCCGTTCGCGTCGCCCGCCACGCCGGGCTCGCGGCGCTCTTCGTGGTGGCGGCGCTCGCCGGCACGGTGAGCGGCGTCCTGTTCGCGTACGCCGACGACCTCCCGCAGATCTCGGCGCTCGACGACTACGCGCCGAGCACCATCACGCGGGTGCTCGACCGTCAGGGCCAGGTGATCGGCGACTTTGCCGTCGAGCGCCGGGTCCTCATCGGCTACGCCGACATCCCGCCCGACCTCAGGAACGCCATCCTGGCGGCGGAGGACGCCGATTTCTTCCAGCATTTCGGGCTGAGCGTGCCGCGCATCGTCCTCACGCTGGTGCGCGACATCATGGAGATGCGGCTTGCGGCCGGCGCGAGCACGCTCACGCAGCAGCTCGCGCGCAAGCTCTTCCTGACCGACGAGAAGACCTGGGAGCGGAAGATCAAGGAGGCGATCCTCGCCATCCAGATCGAGAAGCGGTACACGAAGGTAGAGATTTTCACGCTGTACTGCAACCAGATGTACTTCGGCCACGGCGCCTACGGCGTCGAGGCCGCCGCGCAGCTCTACTTCGGGAAGCGCGCCCGAGACCTCGCGCTCGAGGAGGCCGCCCTCATCGCCGGCATCCTGCAGGGCAACGCACGCCAGAGCCCGTACGTGAACCCCGAGGCGGCCCTGCGCCGGCGCAACTACGCCCTCGAGCGCATGGCGGAAGAGGGCATGGTGCCGCGCGAGACCATCGACGCCGCCAAGCGCTCCCCCATCGTGACGCGGGGCGACCCATCGCAGGGCTCGAGCGTCGCCCCGTACTTCGTGGAGGACGTGCGCAAGTACATCGAAGCCAAGTACGGCGCGAAGGCGCTCTACGAAAGCGGGCTCACGGTCCGGACGACGCTCGACCAGCGGCTGCAGCGGGCGGCGAACGCGGCGATTGACGCGGGGCTCCGCCGCGTGGACAAGCGACGCGGGTGGCGCGCGCCCGCGCGGAACGTCCTCGCCGAGCAACAGACGCTCGACGGCTTCCGGCACGAACGCTGGGGCCGGCGGGTTGCCGCGGGCCAGGTCGTGCCCGCGCTGGTCATGGCCGTCGACCCCCGAAGCGCGCGCGCCGGCACGGCGCGCGTACGCATCGGCGACGTCACGGCCGAGCTCGACCGTCGCGCGATCGAGTGGACGCGCCGCACGCACCCGGCCGATCTCGTCAAACCGGGCGACCTCGTCGAGGTGGCGGTCCTCGAGCTCGACGAGGCGGGGCGGCGCGCGGTCGTCCGCCTCGAGCAGGCGCCGGTCGTGCAGGGCGCGCTCGTCGCGCTGGACAACCGCACCGGGCACATCCTCGCCATGGTGGGCGGCCACGACTTCGGCCGGAGCAAGTTCAACCGCGCGACCCAGGCGTTTCGCCAGATGGGGTCGACCTTCAAGCCGTTTCTCTACGCCGCCGCGATCGATCGCGGGCTGACCCCCACCACGCGGCTGGTCGACGAGCCCACGGTGTTCGAGATCGGGGAGGGACAGCCGCCCTACGCGCCGCGCAACTACGACAAGCAGTACCTGGGACCGATGACGCTCCGGGCGGCGCTCGAACAGTCGCGCAACGTGCCAGCCGTCCGCGTGATGCAGATGCTCGGGCCCGACCAGGTGGTCGCGTACGCGAAGCGCTTCGGATTCTCCGGGGACTTGCCGCCCTACCTGTCCACGGCGCTCGGCGCCTCCGAAGCGACGCTGCTCGAGGTCACCAGCGCCTACTCCGCCTTCCCGAACCACGGCGTGCGGCTCCATCCGTACGCCGTGCTGGCAGTCACCGACCGCGCGGGGGCGGTGACCGAGGAGCATCGCCCCTCGCCGCGCGACGCCATCCGCGCCGACACGGCCTTCGTGATGACGAACCTGCTCGCCGGCGTGGTCCGGCGCGGTACGGCGACCGCGGCGGCGGCGCTCGACTGGCCGCTGGCCGGCAAGACCGGCACGGTGGACGACTACACCGATGCCTGGTTCGTGGGGTTCGATCCCAACATCACCGTCGGCGTGTGGGTCGGGTACGACGAGAAGAAGCCCATCGGCCCCAACGAGACCGGCTCGGTCGCGGCGCTGCCGATCTGGATCGACTTCATGCGGGCGTACCTCGAGACGGCCGATCGCGAGCACCCGCCGGCGTTCGACCCGCCCGGCAACATCGTCTTCATGACGGTCGACCGGTCGACCGGCCAGCCGACGGCGGACGGCGCCGCGGCGATCACCGAGGCGTTCATCCGTGGCACGGAGCCCAACCGGCCGTGACTATTTGAGATTCGAGATTCGAGATTGGAGATTTGGGATCTCGAGATTCAGGGCCCCTCACGACTCCGGCCACAGGGCGACGCACAGGTGGCACATCCTGCCACCCGACGCCCAACTTCACATCCCAGTTGTCAGTCGCCCAGCGCAGCCACAGACCTCCAATCTCCAATCCCACATCTCAAATCTCACATGTCCCCATCCCCCCCGCCCTGCCCCAGGGTCCCCGCGGCCTTCTGCATCAGGTAGGTCTTGATGAACTCGTCGATGTCGCCGCCGAGGACGCGCTCGACGTCGCCAACCTGGAGGCGCGTCCGGTGGTCCTTGATCATCTGGTAGGGCTGGAGCACGTAACTGCGGATCTGGCTGCCGAACGCGATCTCCTTCTTGGCGCCGCCGATCTGCTCGAGCTTTGCCTGTTGAGCCTTGAGCTTCAGGTCGTAGAGGCGCGCCCTGAGGATCTTCATGGCCACGTCGCGGTTCTTGTGCTGCGACCGCTCGTTCTGGCACGACACCACGATGCCGGTTGGCAGATGCGTGATGCGGACCGCCGAATCGGTGACGTTGACGTGCTGCCCTCCGGCCCCGCTCGACCGGTAGGTGTCGATGCGCAGGTCCTTCTCCGGGATCTCGATGTCGGCGTCGTCTTCGATCTCGGGCCAGACATACACGGACGCGAACGAGGTGTGCCGGCGGGCTGCCTGGTCGAACGGGGAGATCCGCACGAGCCGGTGGACGCCCGCCTCGGCGGACATCAGGCCGAAGGCGTAGTCCCCGGCGAGCGTGAAGGTGGCGCTCTTGATGCCGGCCTCCTCGCCGGGCTGGTAATCGACGATCTCGCGCGTCATGCCCCGGCGCTCCGCCCACTTGAGGTACATGCGCAGCAGCATCTCGGCCCAGTCCTGCGACTCGGTGCCGCCGGCCCCGGGATGGATGGTGACGATGGCGTTCGCGGCGTCGTGCTCGCCGCCGAGCATCTTCTTGATCTCCGCGCTCTCGACTTCCTCCTCCAGCGCGTCGAGCGCCCGTGCGAGGTCGGCGCCGACGTCCTCGCCTGCCTCGGCCCACTCGACCAGCACGCCGAGATCGTCGATCTTGCGGGCAATGGAGTCGCGCAGCTCGAGATCGTCGGTCAGGCGCCGGCGGCGCTGCAATGTCTTCTGCGCCTCGGCCTGGTTGTTCCAGAAGTCCGGTGCCGCGATGCGCGCTTCGAGCGCGTCGAGCTCGCCCTTGGGGTGGGCGGCGTCAAAGATAGCTCCGCAGGGCCCTCGCCCGTGCGAGCAGATCCTCGGAGCGTCGGAGCAGTTCGTCAATCATCACGGCCACGGCAATCGCCTCCTCGACACATCGGTCACCAGGGCCGGCGCCACAGCGCGGCGCCCAGCGCCACCAGCGTCAGCAGCACCGAGAGCTCGGCCACCAGATCTCCGATTCTCGCATAGACCGTCAACGCCCGAATGGGCCGGACCTCGCCCATCACCACGGTGGTCTCGAACAGGCCGCTCCGGGCGACGACCCGTCCGTACGGATCGATCACGCCGCTGATGCCCGTGTTCGCGGCACGCGCCAGGTATCGACCATTCTCGATGGCCCGCATCGCGGCCTGCTCGAAATGCTGGTGCGGCGCGGACGTGGATCCGTACCACGCGTCGTTGGTGATCGTCGTCAGCATCTCGGCTCCGGCCAGCACGCCGCGTCGAATCAGGTGCGGGTAGACGATCTCGTAGCAGATCGCGGTACTCGCCATGTGGCCCGCCACCGGCAGCATCGTCACGGTGGTGCCCGGCGAGAAGTCGGCAACGGCCTCGACGAGCGGCGCGACGAAGAACAGGAGCCGCTTGAACGGCACGTACTCGCCGAACGGGACCAGGTGTATCTTGCGGTAGACGGCAGCCGTCGCGCCCGCCACGTCCAGCATGAAGGCCGAGTTGTAGTACCGGGGCGGCGAGCCGCGCAGCACTTCGTCGGTGCCGAAGAGGAGGGGCACCCCGACGTCACGCACGACCGACCGAATCTGCGACGCGCCCGCGGGATCCTCGTCGAAGAAAAAGGGCGTGGCCGATTCGGGCCAGACGACAAGGTCCGCGCCGCGCGCCGCCGCGTCGCGCGTCATCGTCAAGTAGCGCTCGACGATGGCCGGGGCGCGCGCGGGGTCCCACTTCTCCTCCTGCGGCACGTTGCCCTGGACGAGCGCCACGGTCAGCGCCTGGCCCTCGCGCGCGAGCGGGCTCGCCGCCAGGCGCGCGCCGCCCCACACGGAGACCGTGGCGAGCGCGATGACCCCCGCGACCCCGGCGGCGAGCCGGCTGCGCGGCTCCCCGACAGCCGCGACCACCACCGCGACATTGAGCGCCACCAGGAACGCGGAGAGCCCGAAAACGCCGACGAGGCTCGCCAGCTGCGCGACCGGGAGCAGCGTGACCACAGCGCTCCCGACCGGTATCCACGGGAACCCCCCGAAGAGATGGGCGCGCGCGTACTCCGCCGCGACCCAGGCGGCTGGCGCGAGCCAGAGACCACGGAGACCGAAGCGCTGCACGAGCGCGGCGATCGCCGCGGAGGCGAGCCCGACGAACAGGCTCATGTACAACACGAGCAGGCCGGTGACGATCACAGCCACCGGCCACGACAACCCGCCGTAGGTGTGCACCGTCGCGCCGGCCCAGTACACCGTGCCCGCGTAGTGAACGGCGCCGGCGAGCACGCCGAGCGCGAACGCGCGACGCGCCGGGATGCCCGGACAGTGCCCGGGCCGTCCGCGCCAGCCGCTGAGGGCGACGAGCAGCGGCGCCACCGCAATGAACACGACGGCCGCATGGCCGTAGCGCGGGAACGACAGCGCGAGCAACGCGCCGGAGAGGGCGGCTAGCGAACGATCCAGGGCTTGAACTGCTCTTCCTTGGCCAGCCGCGCGGCCACCGACTCGGCTTCGCGCCGCTCCTGGAACTTGCCGACGCGGACCCGGTACACCGCTGGTGTCCCGGCCGCCGGGGCGACCACGTAGGCGGTGTACCCCTTGCCGGCGAGGCGCTGCGCAATGGCGTCGGCCTCGCGGCGCTCTCGCAGGGCCGCCACCTGAATTGCGAAGCCGGCGCCGGCTGGTTCGGCGAGGGCGGCCGCCGGAACCGCGGCCGGGGCCGGGGCCGCCGCCGCGGACGCCGGCACGTCCTCGGGGACGGGCTCAGGGGCCGGCGCCTCCGCTGCCGATGCCGCCTGGTCCGGGCTCGCCGGCGCGGTCCGGAGCTGTTCGGCGGCCGGGCCGCCGGCGGCGAGGCGGTCGGGATAGGTCAGATCCTCCTGCGCGGCCGTCGGCTGGCCGGCCGGAGCCGCGGGCAGCGCAATCTCCGACGAAGCCGGCGGCGCCGTCTCGGTGTCGGCGGCCGCCACGGCCCGAGCCTCGCCGCCCGCATCACGGACGCCTCGACCGACCAGCACTCCCAGCAGGAAGATCGTCACGACGACAACCGTCGCCGCCATGAACAGGAACACGAGCTGCTTGCCGTTCAGCTGGATCTCGTGGAATCCGTCGTCAGTGGACGTGGTCATCGGACCGTTCTCAGTTGGAAGTGCCTGACCCGGTTGATTTTAGCACGGCCCCGCTCGCTCCAGCCGGCCCGGAACTAGCGCGCCGGTGGCGGCAGCCGCCCCAGAAAAGCCAGCGCGTCGGGGGCATCAGGCTCGAGAGCGAGCGCCCGCTCCACTTCAGCGCGGGCCGCTGCGACATCGTCGAGACGGAGGTGGGCCTCGGCCAGCGCGAGGTGGGCAGCAACCGTGGGCTCGCTCCAGACGGCGATCGTCAGCACCTGCACGGCGGCCGCCGGCCGCTGCTGCCGCAGGAGCGCCTGCCCGAGCAACAGGTGCGCGTCGGCGAGGTAGGGCGAGAGGAAGAGCGCGCGGCGCAGGGCCTGTTCGGCCTCGCCGAAGGCCTCACGCTCGAAGGCTCGACGCGCGACGTCCAGGTGGAAGGCCGCAAGCTCACCCAGCTCGCGCTGCCCCGACGCGCTGATCACCGATGCGACGGCCGGAACCCGGCGCTCGATCCGGGTTTTGTGACGCTCCAGCCCGCGCGGGACCGAGCCGGCGGAGGCCGCCTCCAGCGCGTCGCGGCCGAGCAGCCGTTCGGCGAGCGCCTGCTCCCGGGCCGCTTCCGCAGTGGCGCCCGTGTGCCGCAGGGCCATCGCGAGCACCGCGTGCGCGGTGCCGTCGGCGGGATCGCGGCGGACAGCCTCACGCAGCCAGTAAACCGCGCCAGCCGCGTCCCGTTCGAGCGCGTAGGCATAGCCCAGATTGAAGAAGTAGTCGCCATCGTCGGGATCGATCCCGGTCGCCTGGTGGAAGAAGTAGGTAGCGCGGCCCGTGTCAGGGGTACCGCCGCCGCGCGCGAGCTGCACGATGCCGAGCGCGTTGGCCACTGCGGCCGACGGGGCCTCCTGCTGCAGCGACTGCAGACGAGCGTATGCCCCGGTCAGGCGGCCGAGGGCCAGCTCCGAGAGCGCGGCTCGGTAGGCGGCGGCCCGCGACCACGGCGTGCCGGGCGGGACTGCCGCCGACGCGTCGAATGCCTCCTGGTGGCGGCCCGCGGCCGTGTGGACCTGCCAGAGTGCGAGGTGGACACGCGCATCGGCCGGCGCCGCCTGGCGTGCCTGAGCGAGGAAGCTCACCTGCGCCTCGGGCGTCTCCGCGATGAGGCCCTTCACATACGCCTCGAACGCCTGACGTGGCAGAGCGGGGCTCCGCCTCTGGGCATCCGCCGCCTGGTCTGGAGTCAGCTCACGGGCGAGGCGCGCGAGCACGTCCATCACGTCGGCGAGCGGCCCACGCTCGACGACCTCCGGCAGCAGGCGTCCCTCACCGAGGTCCATGATGCGCGCGCGGAAGACGATGTCGTCGGCGTCGAGCTCGTACGCCCCGATGACGACCTGAGCCGCGCCGAGAGCCTGGCCAAGCTTGATCACGGTCGCGTGGCTCAGCGTCGCAGCGGGCGGCAATTGAAGGGCCTCGAAGGCCTCGAGCCGCTCGTCGCGGTCGACCGGACTGGCGCCGGAGGTGGCCAGGGCATCGGAAATGAACACCGCGGCGCCTTCGGACAGCCAGTAGACGCGGGGCTCGCGTCCGGGGTTCTCGAACGGCAGCACGACCACCGCGGCGTCTCTGGCGACCTGTCCCGCCGCCGGACCGGCGGCGGCGAGCACCACGCCGGTGGCCACGGCCGCGGCGGCGGCGCGCCACGCGCGGCTCATGCGGCCGCCGGCTCCCCGGCCGGGCGGGCGCCAAGAACGCTCACGGCCAGCCGGCACGCGGGGCCGCCCGCGCCGCGGCACTCCTCGATGGCAACGGCGGCGTCGACGTCGAAGTGCGTCAGCAGGCGGCCGACGGCGGCGGCGTAGTAGACGCACGTTGGCGCGCTCATCGGTTCGCGGCCGCCGCAGAAGATCGACTCGCCAAGCTCGACCGTCCCGGTCCCCTTCCGATATCGCACCTGCGGCCGGGACGGCTGAAAGGTCTCGCGCACGAGGTGGCGTGCCCTGCGGAGCGCCGCGCGCGCGCGCAGCGCGGTGGGCAGCCGATCGACCAGCCCGCGCTCGAGTTCCGACCGTCCGGCCTGCGTCCAGTCGGCCGCGCAGGTGCCGGCCCGGGTCATGATCGCCTCATAGGTCTCGGGCCCCTCGCGCCGGAGGAAGCTAAGGACGGCTCCGAGCGGGGCGAGGCCGAGCCGGCCGTTCCGCATGTCCTCGGGGCTGAGCCAGTTCTCGTAGAACTCGAGGCGCGTGGGCGCGACCTCGGCGATGCCCTGGTGAAGGCTCGCCACGAGCAGACGGCCGATTCCGGCATCAATCATGACGTGTGGCGCTCACTTCTGATAACGTAACAGGACGTCGCATGTGGTCCGCGGCGATTCTCGCGGGCGGGCAGTCCCGCCGCCTCGGAGGTCGCCCCAAGGGCGCCCTGCCGGTGGGTGGCCGCCCGATCCTGGCTCGTCAACTCGACGTTCTCCGATCGCTTGCCCCCGCCGCGATCGTCGTCGTCGGGGTTCCCGGCTTCGACACGCCCGTCGACGTGCCCATCGTGGCCGACGCGGTGCCGGGCGCCGGGGCACTCGGCGGGTTGTATACGGCGCTGGCCGCGGCGCCGTCCGATCCGGTGCTGGTCGTGGCTGGCGACCTGCCATTCGTCAGCGGGCCGTGGCTGATGCACCTGGTGGAGGTGCTCGGGAACGCCGATGGGGTCGTGCCGCGCACCGCTGACGGCCGGCATCCGCTGTGCGCCGTGTACCGGCGCCGCGCGGCGCCGCGCCTCAAGGCGTGGCTGGATCGCGGCACGCGGCGCATCACCGACGCGCTGTCGGATCTGAACGTGCGCGAGGTGGGCCCCGACGAGGTCGCCCGGTTCGACCCGGACGGGGTGCTGTTGATGAACGTCAACACGCCCGAGGAGTACGATCGCGCGTGCCGCCACGTGAACGCCCGGCGACCGTGACAACGTGACGGGAAGCGTACTGCACACCATGAGCCCAGTCAACGAGACGAGGCCGCGCGTCGGCCCCCGAGAACCCCGCGCTCTCCAGCGGCCCTGACGGGCGCCGCCGACCAACACGACATGATTCTGCCGCTCCACGACCTGGTGAGGGAACGCGTTCGCGCCGTGCTCGGCGCGCTGCCGGGGATTGACGACCCCGCGGCCGTGGCTGTGCCGGTCGAGTACCCGCCGTCGCGCGCGCTCGGCGACCTCGGGACGCCGGTCGCCTTCGACCTTGCGCGGCGTCTGCGCAAGGCGCCGCGTGCGATTGCCCAGGACCTGGCCGCGCGGCTGGGCGCCATCGACGGCGTGCAGCGCGTCGAGGCCGCGCCCAACGGGTATCTCAACGTCTTCCTCGACCGCCGCGCGTTTCTGCTTCGCCGGCTCGGCCTTGCCGGCGGCCTGCCCGCGCCCGCGCCGCACCCCGAGAAGACGATCGTCGAACACACCGCGATCAACCCGAACAAGGCCGCGCACATCGGCCACGTCCGCAACTCGTGCCTGGGCGACACGCTCGTGCGCGTGCTGCGGTTCCGGGGCACGCCGGTCGAGGTCCAGAACTACATCGACGATACCGGCGTGCAGGTCGCCGACGTGGTCGTCGGCTTCCGCGAGCTGGAAGGCCTCGACCTCGACGGCGTCCGGCGCGTCGCGGACGGAGGGCGGTTCGATTACTACTGCTGGGACCTCTATGCGCGCGTCACCGAGTGGTACGAGGGCGACAAGGACCGCCTGCAGGTCCGGGCGCGGACGCTGCACGACATCGAGCACGGCGTCGATCCGGCCGCGGCCATCGGCGCGTTCGTCGCCGACCGCATCGTCCGGTGCCACCTCCGCACGATGGGCCGCCTCCGGATCGATTACGACCTCCTGACCTGGGAGGGGGACATCCTGCGGCTTCACTTCTGGGCGCGGGCGTTCGAGGTGCTCAAGGAACTGGGCGCCGTGTTCCTCCAGCAGGAGGGCCGGCTGGCGGGATGCTGGGTGATGCGCATCGACGAGGATGCCGCTGACGGCGAGGCCGCCGACGGCGATGAAGACGACGAGCAGCGGGAGAAGGTGATCGTGCGGTCGAACGGCACGGTCACCTACGTCGGCAAGGACATGGCCTACCAGTTCTGGAAGTCCGGCATCCTCGGCCGCGACTTCCAGTACCGGCCGTTCGGGACGAAGCTCGACGGCCGCACGCTCTGGGCCACCACGAGCCGCGATGGGGTGGCCGCCGGCGGGCATCCGGCCTTCGGAGGGGCGGCGGCGACGTACAACGTCATCGACGTCCGCCAGTCGTACCTGCAGAAGCTGCTCAAGCAGGCCCTCGTGGCCGTCGGGCATCCGGCCGAAGCCGAGCGCCTGACGCACTTCTCCTACGAGATGGTGGCCCTGTCGCACGCGACGGCACGGGAACTCGGTTTCGCCCCGCCGCCGGACTCCGACGAGGCGAAGCGCCCTTTCGTCGAGGTCTCGGGCCGCAAGGGCCTCGGCGTCAAGGCCGACGACCTCATCGACCGGGTCATCGACAAGGCGCTCGCCGAAGTGGAGCGCCGCCAGCCCGATCTGGACGCCGCCGAGCGCCGGCGCATCGCCGAGTCCATCGGCATTGCGGCGGTCCGGTACTTCATGATCAAGTACTCGCGCACGAAGGTGATCGCCTTCGACATCGACGAGGCGCTCAGCTTCGAGGGCGAGAGCGGCCCGTACCTCCAGTACGCCGTGGTGCGGGCGAACAACATCTTCCAGAAGCTGCACGAGCGCACCGGCGTGCGCGAAGCCGACGTCCTCGGGGCGCTCGCCGACACGCCAACGGCCGCCCTCGACGGCGCCGACGGCGACCACGAGCTCTGGGCGCTGGTCCTCGAGGCCTCCCGCCTCGACGAGGTCGTCGAGCAGGTCGTGCGATCGCTGGAGTTCTCGGCGCTCGCCAAGTACGCGTTCGGCCTCGCCCAGCTCTTCAATGCCTTCTACCACCGGGCGCCGATTCTGAACGAGGAGCGCGAGGACGTGAGGCGCTGGCGCGCGGCAGTGGTGGCATACTTCAGGCAGCAGCTCGCGCGCGCCCTGGACCTCATGGGCATCGACGTTCCCCCGCGGATGTAATCGAGGAGAGGCAGACATGCCCGTGATTGCCATTTCGCGCTGCCGGTCCATGGCCGACTACCAGGAGTCGATCCGGCGAGCCGGCGGCGAGCCGTTCGACATCGACCGCGACACCATGCGCGCCGAGGACGTCATCGGCAAGGTGAACGGGCTGCTCCTCACCGGGGGCGGGGACGTGAACCCCGCGCTGTACGGCGAGGCCCCGCACCCCAGCTACCAGGCCGGCGAGCCGGGCCGCGACGAGCACGAGATGGCCCTGGTGACGGCGGCGCTCGCCGCCGACCTGCCGGTCTTCGCCATCTGCCGCGGCATGCAGGTGCTCAACGTCGCGCTCGGGGGCACGCTCATCCAGGACATTCCCTCAATGGTGAACGGTGCGCTCGACCACGCGGTCAACGAGCCGCGGTTTGCCATCGCCCACGAGGTGTGGGTGGTGCCGAACTCTCGCCTCTTCACGCTGATGAAGGAGAAGCTCGACGGCGAGACGTGTCAGGTCAACAGCCGTCATCACCAGTCGGTCCGCACGGTTGCGCCCGGCTGGGAGGTCGCGGCAACGGCGCCCGACGGCGTCATCGAGGCCATCGAGCAGCCTGGCCGGCGCTTCCGGCTCGCCGTCCAGTGGCATCCGGAGAACTTCTACCGGACCGGCGAGTTCCGCCCCCTCTTCGAAGGCTTCGTGGAGGCGTGCCGGACGACGTGAAGGCCGCCACGCACTCGACGTGCGCGGTGTTCGGGAACATGTCGAACGCGTCCACCCGCTCGAGGCCGTAGCCCGCGTCGAGAATGGCGCGGGCGTCGCGCGCCATCGTCGCAACATCGCACGACACGTAGACGAGCCGCGGAATCCGCAGGGCGACCGCGCCGGCGAGCGCCGCTCTCGACAGGCCCGTCCTCGGCGGATCCACGATCAGCGAGCCGCGCCCGACACCCGACACCTCTCGAACGAATTGCTCGACCGGCTCGTGGCGCACCAGCACCGCCCCGCGCGCCTCGCCGGCGTTCCGCCGGAGGTCGGCGGCGGCCGTCGCGTCCCCTTCCACGGCCACGATCGGGCCGCGGCCCACGGCGGCAAGCGCGAGCGAGAACAGGCCCACACCGGCGTAGAGATCGACGACGGGCCCGGGAGGCACCAGCGCAGCCACCAGCGAGGCGAGCGGCTCCACCAGGTACCGGTTCCCTTGAAATAACGCCTGCGCCTGCCGCGACAGCCGGATGACGGCCCGGGCCTCGCTCGTCTCCACGGTCAGGCGATCGGTCACCTGCGGAACGCCGGCCAGGACGAGCGGCCGGCGCGCGCCCCCAGGCGCCGCGGAGACCCCGGTCAGGCCGTCGCACGGCACGATCGACCCCAGCCGCGACGGATCGACGTCGGGCCCGAGCACCAGGTGCACTGCGCGCTCGGTGCCCGGGACGTTCTCGGCCAGCTCGATCTCGCTGACACCGGCGTCCCGCTGCGCCGCCAGGGCGCGACCGAGCCGCGCGACCACGTCGAGCGCGGCCGGCGCGAGCTGGCGCGTCGAGGCTGGATCGCACAGGTCATGGGTGCCCTCGTGGAAGAAGCCCATCCGGCCCTCGCGGACGTGCAGCCGCGCGCGGAGCCGGTAGCCGTCAGGCGTCGAGGGCGCGACGACCGGCGGCGCGGGCAGCTCGATGCGCCCCAGACGCCGGAACGCGTCGACGATGACCTCCTGCTTGAGAGCGAGCTGCCGCGGGTAGGCGATGTGGCCGTAGGCCGTGCCGCCGCACGACCACGCGCACGGCGGCTCGACGCGGTCGGGGGATGGCTCGATCACGCCGACGGTGACCGCCCACGCGACGCCGCGCTGCACGCGCTCGACCCGCGCCTCGACCAGCTCGCCCGGAATGGCCGCCGCCACGAGCACCACCAGGCCGTCGTGGCGGGCAATCATCCGTCCGCCGGCCGCGGGCTTCTCGATTCGGAGCGTGAGCCGGGCGCCGGGATCCATCATTCGTAGCGGATCGCGGGAAGCTGCCAATGAGCGCGCACCAGGCGATCGAGCGCGGCCTGTCCCGCGGCCTGTGCGGCCGACGCCGGCATACGCGCGCGGAAGGGCGCGAGTTCCGACTCGGCCTCGATGCGGAGCCGCGCCAGCACCTCGGGCGGCACGGCCTTGGTGGCAGCCGCGACGAGCCCCGCATCGATCGCGGCCAGGCGGGCCACGATCGCGTCGCGGGCCTCCCCACGGGCCCGACGGGCGTCGGCCTGCAGACGATCGAGCGCCTCGACAGCCTCCGACAAGGCGGCCCCCAGCGTCGGAGCGAGCCGATCGCTGCCCCTGAGCAGCGTCAGGCGCGCCTGAGCCTGTTCGATGTGCGCGCCAAGCGACCCGCGCCGCGCACCCGACGCCTGACGCCCGACGCCTGACGCCGGCTCGGCGTCCGCAGCAACGCCGACGGCGCGCCGCCAGCCGTCGAACGCGTCCAGCACGTCGGCCTCGCAGAACTCCACCCGCACCGGCCGCCGCCGCGGTCCCTTCCGGTAATAGCGCTCGAACGTCCGGTCGATGCCCGCGCAGGCGACGCGCAACGGGACGCCCATCGCGGCCCAGCCCCGGACCAGATCGAACGCGGGCCCGACGATGCGGATCAGGTGTCCGTCGTTCTTGCGACAGAGATACGCTTCGATGTCCCGGCAGTAGGCATCGGCGTCGGTCACTGGTTCCGTTCCCACACGATGCGCAGCCCCTCGAGCGTGAGCTCGGCATCGACGTGCGGGGTGAACGCCGTCTCGGGGGACACCGTCTCGGCCAGTCCGCCGGTGGCCACGACGACGGCGTTCCCGCCCAGCTCGGCCTGCATGCGCCGGACGAGGCCATCGACCATGTCGACGTAGCCCCAGAAAAGGCCCGCCTGCATGGACCCCACCGTGTTCCGCCCGATCACGCGTGCGGGCTTCCGCACCTCGATGCGCGGCAGCCGCGCGGCGCGCTGGAAGAGCGCGTCGGCCGAAATCTGTGGACCCGGGCAGATGACGCCGCCGAGGTACTCCCCCGCGGCCGAGATCGCATCGAACGTGGTGGCCGTCCCGAAGTCCACCACGATCACGGGACGCCCCTCGGCCCGGCCGTACTTCTCGTAGGCCGCCACGCCGTTGACCACGCGGTCCGCGCCGACTTCCGCCGGGTTGTCATACAGCACCGGCATGCCGCAGTTGCCGGCCGGGTCGACATTGAGCGGTGTCCGTCCGAAGTACGTGCGCACCATCGCCGCCACGGTGGCCGTCAGGGGCGGCACGACGGAGGCCATCACCACCCCGGTGATGTCGGTGGACGCGATGCCGTGGTGCTCGCAGAGGTGCGTCACGAGAATGCCCAGCTCGTCGGCGGTACGCTCGCGCAGCGTCGTCAGGCGCCAGCTCCGATCGAGCCGGCCGTCCTTGAACACGCCGATCACGATGTTGGTGTTGCCGACGTCGATGGCCAGGAGCATAGGTCTCGTCCGGGTGTCGTGGCGTGCCGCCGCCTCAGCGGCGCAGCCGCACCTCGCCGGCGCTGAGCGTCACGGCGCCGTCGGCGGTTCGCACGCGCAGCGCGCCGTCATCGTCGATGCCGTCGGTGAGGCCCGTCCGAAGTCCGTCGGGGCCGTCCCACTCCACGACCGACCCGACGGCGCCCGGCGCGGCCTCGCGCCACCGCCGCAGGATATCATCGGCGCGACCGCCGCTCAGGTCCTCGTAGACCTCGCCCACGGCAGCCAGCACGGCGGTCAGCACAGCCTCGTCGTCGACGGGCCGCCCGAGTTCGGCCTCGAGCGACGTCGCCACGCCGGCCAGGTCGGGCGGGCAGGCCGCCGGCCGCAGGTTCAGGCCGATGCCGAGCACGACCGCCTGGCGCGCCGTGCCAAGCGCGTGCCCCTCGGCCAGCACGCCGCTGATCTTCCGCCCCCCGGCCAGCACGTCGTTGGGCCATTTGAGCGTCGTCTCGAGACCCGTCGCGCGCCTGATGCCGTCGCGCACGCCGACGCCGGCGCCCAGCGTGAGTACACGGATCGCGGCAGCGGTCGGACGGAGCAGCAGGGAGAGATACAGGCCGGCCCCTGGCGGCGACACCCAGGGGCGGCCGCGCCGGCCGCGACCGGCGGTCTGCGTCCCGGCCACGATGACGAGGCCTTCGGCCGCGCCCGAGGCGGCAGCCTGCGCCGCGAGGTCCATCGTCGACGCCACCGACGAGTGCCGTTCAACGCGGAAAGTCAGAGTGGCTCCACTTCGAAGCTCAGATCGACCGCCGGCGCCGAGTGGGTCAGCGCCCCGACCGACACGAACCTGGCGCCCGTCGTCGCCAGCTCGGGCAGCCGCTCGAGCGTGACGCCGCCGGAGATCTCGAGCACGGCGCGGCCGCCGGCGCGCCGCACCGCCTCACGGATGTCGTAGGTGGTGAAGTTGTCGAGCAGCACGCGTGGCACACCGGCCGCGAGGGCGTCATCGAGCTCAGCGAGCGACTCGACCTCGACCTCCACCTCGACGCCGGGGCGCGCGGCGGCCACGCGGGCGTACGCGGCGGCGATGCCGCCGGCCAGCCGCTTGTGGTTCTCCTTGACGAGAACCGCCGCATCGAGTCGCGTCCGGTGGTTCGTGCCGCCGCCGCAGCGCACCGCGTATTTCTCGAGCACGCGGAGGCCCGGTGTCGTCTTCCGGGTGTCGAGGACCGTGATGCGCCCCGCCGCGGCATCGACGAAACGACGGGTGAGGGTCGCCACGCCGCTGAGGCGCTGGAGGAAGTTCAACGCCGTCCGCTCGGCGGTCACGAGGGCCCGCGCGAGGCCGGTGACGGTGGCGACCACATCCCCACGGCTGCAGCGAGCGCCGTCGGCCCACCCGACGTGGACGATGACGCCGGGGTCGCACTGGCGGAAGGCCTCGACAGCGACGTCGAGCCCGGCAACGACGAGGTCGGACTTGGCGAGAATCCGCCCGGATGCCCGATCGGCTTCCCCGATGGTGAGCGCGCTCGTCAGGTCGCCGGCTCCGACATCCTCTGCCAGCGCGCGCGCAACGAGCTCGGCGTAGGCCTCGCGCGGCAGCGCCGGCTCGCTCACGCGCGCTCCCCGACCGGCGGATCGGGCGCGAACTCCGCCGCGAGCCCGAAGGTGTCCGCTTCCTCGAACGCGAGCGCCTGGATGTTGCCGGCGGCGCAGAGGTCGGCGCGGGCGCGATCGACCAGGGCCAGACGCCCGGCGGTGTCACGGACGACGGCGCGCGCGATGACCGCCTTCAGCGGCCGCCGGGCCTCGGACTTCGCCTTCCGCACCTCGCTCAACACGGCGATGGTCGCGGCCAGCACGTCGGCAGCCGCGGCATCGGCCGGCACGTGCGCCCGCACTTCGTCAGCGGCGGGCCACCGCGCCTGGTGCACCGACCCGGTCTGCCACCACGACCAGACTTCTTCGGTGACGAACGGCAGAAACGGCGCGAAGAGCCGCAGCATCACGCGCAGCGCAACCTGCATCGCCTGGTTGGCCGACGCGGCGGCCGCCTCGCCCTGGTCGCCGTAGCGCCGCGACTTGACCAGCTCGAGGTAGTCGTCGCAGAAGCTCCAGAAGAACGCCTCCGTCCGGTCGAGCACGCGCGTGTACTCGTACGCGTCGAAGGCGGCCGTCGCCTCGTCCACGAGCGCGGCCAGATTGGTCAGCAGGCCGCGGTCCACCGGGTGCGTCACCGCGCCTACCGTCTCGCTGCGCGTGAGCACGAACTTCGACGCGTTCAGGAGCTTGATGGCCAGCCGGCGCCCGATCTTCATCTGGCCCACGTCGAAGGCCGTGTCGACGCCGGGCCCGCCGCGGGCGGCCCAGTAGCGGACGCCGTCGGAGCCGTACTCCTCCAGCAGCGCCAGGGGCGTGACCACGTTGCCCTTCGACTTCGACATTTTCTTGCGATCGGGATCGAGCACCCACCCCGAGATCGCGGCGTTGGTCCACGGCAGGCTGTCGTTCTCGAGGTGGGCGCGCAGCACCGACGAGAACAGCCAGGTGCGGATGATGTCGTGCGCCTGCGGCCGCAGGTCCATCGGGAACGTGCGGGCGAACAGGTCCTCGTCGCGCGACCAGCCGCTCACGAGCTGGGGCGTCACCGACGAGGTCGCCCAGGTGTCCATCACGTCCGGATCGCCCACGAAACCGCCGGGCTGCCCGCGCTGCGCCTCGGTGAAGCCGGGCGGCACCTCGCTCGACGGATCCACCGGGAGCCGGGCGGCGTCGGCCACGATGGGCACGTCGTGGTCAATCGTGCCGTCCTCTCGGACGCGGTACCACACCGGGAAGGGCACGCCGAAGAAGCGCTGGCGGCTGATGCACCAGTCGCCGGTCAGCCCGTTCACCCAGTTCTCGTAGCGCGCCCGCATGAACTCGGGATGCCACCTCAGCTCACGCCCGCGCGCGATGAGCGCCTCGCGGAACTGGAGCGTCCGGATGAACCACTGCCGGCTCGTCACGATCTCGAGCGGGCGATCGCCCTTCTCGTAGAACTTGACGTGATGCGTGATCGGCCGTGGCTCGCCGACGAGGTCGCCGCTCTGCCGGAGCTGTTCGACCACGACGGGCTGGGCCTTCTTGGCCGACAGGCCGGCGATGGCGTCGTACGCGGCCTGCGCGCGAGGCGCGTCGACCGACTCCCAGCCGGGCGCGCCCCAGGTGACCGGCCCCAGCGTGCCGTTGGCCTGGATGACCGCCCGCACCGGCAGCTTCAGCTCCCGCCACCACGTGACGTCGGTGATGTCGCCGAACGTGCAGATCATCGCGATGCCGGTGCCCTTGTCCGGGTCCGCAAGCGGGTGGCCGACCACGGGGACCCGCGCGCCGAAAATCGGCGTCGTCACCTCGGTGCCGAAGAGCGGCCGGTACCGCGCGTCGTCGGGGTGCGCGACGAGCGCCACGCAGGCCGGCAGCAGCTCCGGCCGCGTCGTGTCGATCTCCACGGCGCCGCCGTCCGGCCGACGGAAGCGAATGCGGTGGTACGCGCCCGGCATCTCGCGGTCCTCGAGCTCCGCCTGCGCGACGGCCGTGCGGAAGTCCACATCCCACAGCGTCGGCGCCTCGACCTGGTACGCCAGGCCGCGGGCCAGCAGGTGCACGAACATGAGCTGCGAGACGCGCTGGGCATCGGGGCCGATGGTCGCGTAGGTCATGCCCCAGTCGACCGAGAGGCCGAGGAAGCGCCACAGATGCTCGAATGCCTTCTCGTCTTCGAGCGTCAGGCGGCTGCAGAGCTCGATGAAGTTACGCCGCGAGACCGACACGGGCTGCCGGCCGGGCGCGGCCGGCGGTGCGAAGCCCGCATCGTAGGGCAGCGCCGGATCGCACCGGACGCCGAAGTAGTTCTGCACCCGACGCTCGGTCGGCAGGCCGTTGTCGTCCCAGCCCATGGGATAGAACACGGCCTTGCCGCGCATGCGCTGGTAGCGCGCGACGAGATCGGTGTGGGTGTAAGAGAAGACGTGCCCGACGTGGAGCGAGCCGCTCACGGTGGGTGGCGGCGTGTCGATCGAGTAGACCTCGTCACGCGGGCGGCTGCGGTCGAACCGGTACGTGCCGTCCGCTTCCCAGCGGGCGGCCCACTTGTCCTCCAGCCCCTCGAGGGCCGGCTTGTCAGGCACGGGCATATTCGGGGGATCGTACTACGGAAGGCTTGGAGGGGCGGAGGGGCGTCTACCCCTCCCGAGTCTTGGCGCGGATGCGCTCGATCTCCTCGCGCACCAGGCGCTCCGCGGAAGCCCCCACCACGTCGGCCACGGCATCGCGAAGCGGGCCGCCCACGAGGCGCCGGGCCACTTCGGCCGCGATGCGCTCGATGAGCGCGTCGGTGATCTCGAAGGCGGGCGGCGCCGGCGGCGGAGGTGCCGGCCGCGCCGGTGAGGCCGCCCGTGGTTCGCCTTGCTCCGCCGCGAGCATCTCGGCGAAGGCGTCCGCCACGTCCACCGCGGGCGGCGCGGGCGGCGCGAGCGGAGCCGGCGGCGCCGC